>CAZIQP010000204.1:0-5954 GCA_964541315.1 uncultured Opitutaceae bacterium | reverse complement strand
CTTTCTTGAGGTTAACGATCGCGCGTTTCGCATGAAGCCATTGACGTCCCATAAGGCGGACAGGCTAGGCCGCAGAGGTTGCGCTCGGCAAGACCGCAATCACACCTGCTGTACACTGAAAGGCTGAACGGGGCATTGTGCTATCTGAACTGATACCCCGTTTGCCGGAAGGCTTGCGCTTGCAGCGGGGTGCGAATGACGGTCACATCCACCTCTCCATGCCTTGGGTCGCCGCCAGCCTTCTCTCCGCTTTCTTCCTCGGTCTCTATGACCTGACCACGAAGCATGCTCTGCGCGAAAACGCCGTGGTGCCCGTGCTCTTTCTGGCTCCGGTGTGCGGGAGTGCAGTCTGGCTCAGTCTCCTGCTGACCGGCCTGGCCGCTCCCGGACTGCTGCCCGCGGCCTTCGTGCCGGAGCCGCTGACTCTTGCGCAGCATGGTCTGATATTTTTGAAATCCATGATCGTGGCGCTTTCCTGGGTTTTCACCTATTTGGGGATCAAACATCTGCCGCTCTCTCTGGCCGCTCCGATCCGCGCCACCGGTCCAATCTGGACGTTGTGTGGCGCCTTGCTGGTGCTGGGAGAACGTCCGTCGTGGCTGTCGATGGCCGGCATTCTTATCACGCTCGGTTCGTTTTTCGGTCTGTCGGTGGCCGGACGGGCGGAGGGCGTGCATTTCTTCCGCAGCAAGTGGGTGGGCTGCATGATCGCCGGAAGCCTGTGCGGCGCCGTCAGCGGGCTCTATGACAAATTTCTGCTCGGTCGCACCGGAGCCGGTCTCACCGCCGCCGCCGTGCAAGCCTGGTTCACACTGTATCTGCCCGTCGTGCTCCTGCCACTTGCCGTGGGTTGGTGGCGACGCTGGTGGCCGCGCAATGAATTCCACTGGCGCTGGAGCATCCCGCTGATCGCGCTCAGCCTGCTGGTGGCGGATTTTGTTTATTTCGATGCGTTGCGAAACCCGGAAGCCTTGGTCTCGCTGGTTTCGAGCCTGCGCCGGGGGAGCACGCTCGTGGCGTTTGCCGGCAGCATCTGGCTGTTTCACGAAACCCACGGCATGCGCAAACTACCCGCCGTGATCGGCATCGTGACGGGCATCATTCTCACCATATGCGGTTGAGCCAAGTTACCGTTTCTTTTCCACACCGGATGAGTATATTGGGTTAGCACCATGTTTGCCGACCTCTTCCAGTCCCGCCGGCCAATCCCCGACTACGAACGCGCCTTCGTGAACGACGTGACCGTGCAGCAGATCACTCCGCCTGATCCCAAGGTGGAAAAAATCATTTTGATCTGCTGGATTCTGATCGCGATCAAACACGTCGCCGTCATCTGGGCCGTCTATCATTATTCGATACCCTTCCACCAACTGTGGGTGAATGCACCAACGTGGATTTTCGGCACCGCCGCCACCGCGATCTACTATTATCACCACCGGCGGGACTGAGATGCGTCAATTGCGGGCCGGTGGCTTTTTCCGTCTGGCTTCCGGTTTCTGATTGCTGATTCTTATCCGCACTATGCCAAACATTCCCGGTCTCCGCAGTCCCTATATCAAAGTCGGGCGTCTCGTCTACTTCGGCCGCATGCTCGACAAAATCCGCCTGCACGCCGCCGGCCGGCTTCCGCCCGAATACGTGGCCAATCTCGGCGATGCCCAGCCGGGCGTCTTCGACACCCGTTGCTGTCATTTCCTCGGTTTGAAATTCTCCGACATCCAGACCCGCACTCTCGCCGGTGGCACCGACGAGGCTGTCCTCGCCTGGTGCGAGGAACGCGGCCTCAAGCGGTCCGACCAGGAGTGCGAAGTCTGGAACGGCTTCATGATGAAACGCGGCTGGCGGGACGCCGCGCGCACGCGACTGAACCAGCGGATCGCCGAATCCGGGTTCCAAGACAAGCCCATCGAAACTTTCTTCGACTACATTGATTGTGATGAAGGTCGCGACCCCGTGGCCGCCCAGGCGTGGTTGAAGTGAGCCCCATGAGTCCGCTGCGCAAGCGCATCTCGCTCCTGCTTTCCGTCCTGAGCGTGCTGGCGATCATTGCCGGGGCCGCACTTTTCTACGGCTGGCGCCAGATGCGCGGCTGTCTCGCCCAGCTCGACGGCGAACGTGCGCTCCCGGGCCTTTCCGCCCCCGTCAAAATCGAGCGCGATGGACTCGGCACGCCCACGATCACCGGTGCCACCCGCGCCGATGTCGCTCGGGTCACGGGTTTCATTCATGCGCAGGACCGTTTTTTCCAGATGGATTTGCTGCGCCGGCGCGGTGCCGGCGAACTCGCCGAGCTCTTCGGCCCCGCCGCGCTTGCTCTCGACAAAAGCGCGCGCCTGCACGGTTTTCGCCGACTCGCCGGCCAGGTGCTCGAAAAACTCAGCCCACCCGAAAGAGAATTGCTCCAGGCGTACACCGCCGGGGTGAATGCCGGCGTGGCCGCTCTGGGCAACACCCCTTGGGAATATCTTGTGCTCCGCACCACGCCCCGCCCCTGGCGCGAGGAGGATTCGCTCCTGTGCGTCTACGCCATGTGGTTTGATCTGCAGGATTCCACCGGCAGCTTCGAGCTGAACCGCGATGCCGTGCGCCAAAGCCTTGGCGAGTCCGCGCTCGATTTTCTCGCCCCTCGCGGCAATTCTTGGGATGCGGCCTACGACGACAGCCACTTTCCCCCGCCCGCCCTGCCCACCTTCAAATTTGTCCGCCCCGAACCCGAAAAGGTCGGAGCCATGAAAAATGACGGCGGTCATCCAACCGAACCCGAGTCGCGACTCGTCCCCGGCTCCAACGCTTTCGCCCTCGCCGGCCCGCACACGACCACCGGTGCCGCGCTCCTCGCGAACGACATGCACCTTGGCCTCAATGTGCCCGCGATCTGGTATCGCGGCGCGCTGCAATGGAATGACGCCCAGGGCGCCCACCGTGTTGTGGGTGTGATGTTGCCCGGCATGCCGCTCATTGTCGTCGGTTCGAACGGCCATCTCGCCTGGGGGTTCACCAATTCCTACGTCGACACGACCGACCTCATTTTCGCCGAACCCGACGGCTTCACCAACACCAAGTATCGCACCCCGCAAGGCTGGGAAACAATCCAGGACCGCGACGAGGAAATCGAAGTGAAAGGTCAACCGGCCGTTACCATTACCACCCGCTGGACCGCCTGGGGTCCCATCATGGGTGAACTCACGGCCAATCGTTATCCCGTGCTCCGTTGGTCGGCGCACGATGCCGAGGCCACCAACCTGAAGCTGATGGAGCTCGAAACCGCCGCCACCACAACCGAAGCCATCACAGTTGCCCATCGCGCCGGTCTGCCCAACCAAAATATGATCATCGCCGATGCGGACGGACATATCGCGTGGACGATTGCAGGTTTGATTCCCCGCCGCTTCGGTTACGACGGCCGGCTGCCCGTTTCCTGGGCCTATGGCGACCGCCGCTGGGACGGCTGGCTGAAATCGGCAGAGGTCCCGGTGCTCCAAGACCCCGCCGAAGGCCTCCTCTGGAATGCCAACAGCCGCACCTTCGGCGGAAAAACCTACGCGCTCCTCGGCGACAGCGGCTACGACAACGGTGCCCGCGCCGTCCAGATCCGCGACGATCTTCGTGCGCTCGCCGCCTCCGGGAAAAAAGCCACGCCCGCCGATCTGCACGCGGTGCAACTCGACGATCGCGCCCTGTTTCTCGAACGGTGGCAAAAATTTCTGCTCGAAGTGCTGACCGATGAGGCGGTCAAACAAAAGCCCGACCGCGCCAAGTTGCGCGACGTGGTGCGCCAATGGCAGGGTCGCGCCAGCATCGATTCCGCCGCGTACCGCTGCGTGAAAGCTTTCCGCAGCCACGCGACCGAGCGGGCCTTCGCCCCTTTTGCCGAACAGGCCGCCGCGCAGCGCGACACCTTCAGTTACAGCGCATTTCCCTATGAAGATGCGCTCTGGCAGCTCCTCCATGAGCAACCCGCCCGCCTGCTCAATCCGGAAAACACCACCTGGAATTCCCTCCTGCTTGCCGCCGCGGACGATGTGCTGGCCGACGCCGATGCGGCCGGCGTTTCTCCGGCCAAATTCACCTGGGGCCGGCGCAACACCCTCGCCATGCAACATCCATTCAGCCGTTTTCTGCCCAAGCTGATCGCCCGCCTGCTCGATATGCCAGCGGAGCCGTTGCCCGGCGACAACGATATGCCCCGCGTCCAAGGCCGGGATTTCGGCCAGACGGAACGCCTGGTCGTCGCCCCCGGTCACGAAGCCGAAGGCATTTTGACCACCCCCGGCGGCCAGAGCGGACATCCTCTTTCACCTTATTACCGCGCCGGCCAAGAAGCCTGGGCCAAGGGCGAAGCCACCCCGCTCCTCCCCGGCGCGACCCAGCACACGCTTGTGCTGAAGCTCCAATAATCGTTCTCGTTCCTCTTTCTCTTTCTCATAATCTTTCCGCCCCGACGCTGCAGTCTCCAACAATCGAAAATCCGATATGCTGCATATCCTGCAACACCCGCTCGGCACCCATGTGCTGACCCATCTGCGCGACAAGACCACGAAGCCCGTGTTGTTCCGCACGCTCAGCTATCAGATCTCCCTGCTGCTCGCGCTCGAGGCCACCCGCGATCTCGCCACCGAGGAGAAAGCCATCGAGACCCCGATGGAAGCCATGCCCGGTCGGGTGCTCGCGTGCCCGCTGGTCATCGTGCCGATCCTGCGCGCCGGCCTCGGCATGGTGCAGCCGTTTCAGGATAATTTTCCCGATGTCTCCGTGGGCTACGTCGGCTTGGAACGCGATCACGCCACCGCCATCGCCCGCAGTTATTACTGCAAACTCCCGCCGCTCGACGGCAAACGCGTGCTCGTCCTCGATCCCATGCTCGCCACCGGCGGCTCGGCCGTGCAGGCCATCGACGTGGTGAAATCGGCCGGAGCCAAGGAAGTTGTTTTCATCTGTATCGTCGCCGCCCCCGAAGGCGTAAACACGCTCGAGCAGGCGCATCCCGACGTGCCCATCTACACGGCGGCAGTCGATCGCACGCTCAACGCGAAAAAATACATTTTGCCCGGCCTCGGCGATTTCGGCGACCGTCTGTACGGGACGTGATTACTCCAGCCAACCCCCGGTCGCCTGGACCGGCGCGAGCTCTCCCGGACGGCAGATCCACACGGCCAGCGCCTGCCGGCCGATTCCTTTCTCCGCGGACTTCGGCAGACTCAGCTCGGCAGTGCCGCCCGATAATTCCGCCGTCTTCCAGGCAAGCACGACAAAGTCATGGCGTAAATCCCGGCCTTGGTTCTCTCCGGCCCGCACGTTCGACCGGATGCCTGCGCCCAACAAAGCCACGTTCACTGCGTAGTCACCGGATAGCGCGAAGTGAACCCGGCAAACGCCGTCCTCCGCATAGTCGACCGTAAGCACGCCGGCTTTTTCTGCTGATGCCGGCGGCGGATTGCGCCCGAACGCGGCCCGCCACTCCTCCCCATCCAAAACGAACTCCGGCGTGTAGACCGATCCGCTGCGCCACTCGTGCGCATAAGCATACTGGCGCGCCGTAAATTCTTTTCGGGCAAAACGGTCCGGCCACCCCAGGCGGTCCCAGTAGTTGACGTGGAATGCCACCGGCACAAAATCCCGCCAGAGACCCGGCGCATCGCGCAAACCGCCAAGCCACGCCTCCGCCGGCGGACAACTGCTGCAGCCCTCTGAACTGTAGAGTTCAATCAGATGGGCGCGGGTTTCCCCGCTGGAGAATTTCAAGGGACCGGCCATTGCCGTGACCGCGATCAGACCGAGCAGGTAAAACAGGCGCATAACCGTTAGAGTCCCAAACCTCACACGCATTCCATTTTTTCGTGTTCATTCGCGAAATTCGCGGGCAATTTTCCGGCACATGCAAATTGAACGCCCCGGACTTATCGTCGCCGACCACTGGAAGGACTACCAACTGCTCGACTGCGGCGACGGCCTGA
>CAZIQP010000203.1:2586-6135 GCA_964541315.1 uncultured Opitutaceae bacterium | reverse complement strand
AACATGTACAAGATGAAGGGCAAGGAGCAGTGGATCTGCGACGAGTGTGTCCGCCCGAGCTGCATCTGGCCGGACGTCTGCCGCAATCTCGACACCGACCACACCGCGCTGCTCGATATCTACAAGAGCGTTCGTGAGACGGAAGGCGTGAAGCACGCCTTCGTCACCAGCGGTATCCGCTATGATTTGTTTTTGCACGACAAGGCCGTCTCGCCCGAGGCGAAGGCCAGCCACGAACGCTATGTCGACGAACTAGCCGAGCACCATGTCTCCGGCCGGTTGAAGGTCGCGCCCGAGCACACGAGCGACCATGTGCTGCGCATCATGCGCAAGCCCACCTTCGATCTCTTCTACAAGTTCAAGGAGAAGTTCGATCGGGCCGCAAAGAAGGCCGGGAAGGAAAAGACGCAGATCATCCCCTATTTTATCAGCTCGCATCCAGGCTCGCGGCCCGAGGATATGGCCGAACTCGCGCTCAAGACCAAGGACCTCGGCTTCCGTCTTGAGCAGGTGCAGGATTTCACGCCCACGCCGATGACGGTTGCGACCGAGATCTACGCCACCGGCGTGCATCCCTACGACGGCGAGTCGGTGTGCGTCGCCCGCACGCCCGAGGAGAAGCAGGAGCAGCGCAGCTTTTTCTTTTGGTACAAACCCGAGATGAAATCCATCTTGCGCAAATCGATGCGCCGGCTCGGTCTCGGCGACATCGCCGCCCGCCTGCTCGATGGGAAAAAGAAAACGGTGGACGTCACGCCTCCGCCACACATCACGCCCTGCGGCATGAATGCTTCCGGCGCACGTCTCGCCGCCGCGCCCGCCCGCCCGTCTCACCCTCGTAGAAAACACCCGGATGTGGATAATCTTCTGCGCGACGCCGGCGTCAAACTCCCGCCACCAAAACCAGGCAAGAAATTCTTCGGCGAACTGAAACGGCCTTGAGATCTGTTTGGAAGTCACGTCTCCCGACCGGATGGTGAATCGGCCGTTTTCCATGGCGCAGGGACTGGTATTAAACGGCTTCCCGGTTTCGGTTACAAACGTATCGGCTTCTGCTGTTTTGATGGGGCAAGCCTTGGCTTAAGATTCAACAAAAAATGCCGACTGACTAAGTGTGGCGAGCTGTAATGACATGGCTCGTCCTGATGCATTCTGCCAAAGCCTTCCGTTATACCATGAAACCCAACCCGATCTCGATCAGTTCACGTCCCGGCCGTTTGCTGCGGCGGGGCATTCTCTGCGGACTTTTTGTCTTCGCGGGCAGTCTATTCGCGGCGCCGGCTGCGGCCAAAACCCATCTCAAAATTTCCACCGGCGTCGATGTCGCCAGCGCCTTTCAGAACTGGACGGCAGTGACGCCTTGGGAACAAATCAAAAGCTACCGGAATGCCAGCCGCCCGCTGGTGGATCTGTTGCTCGAATTGCAGGCGCTCAAGGCCGGCGGGCTCGATTTCGATTTCGAACTGGTGAAAAAGCTGGGCTATGAGCAGTCCAAGGTTGAAGTGATCGAGGGTCACGCCGACCTCTCGGCCGAGACCATCTGGGGAGATGAAATCTCCGCCAACGCGAAGGAATTGCTGAGCACCGATGAAATCATCCGGAATGGTGAATTCACGAAAGGTGTCTACGTGCTCTCCACGAATGCAAAAATGCTGAAGCTCGCCTCGGCGGAGGAACTCCGTGATTGCATCGGCGCGGTTGTTTCCAGCTGGTCGCTTGACGTGAAAACGATGGAGGGAATGAAGCTCAGGGATCTCATCAAGACAGGCCGGACGGAAGGGGTTTTTCAGGCCATCCAGAAAGGACAGGCCGACTTTACCCTGTCGGAATTTTCGGCGAGTCCCGACATGAGCACGATGTTCGGTGAATTCAAATTTTTGCCCGTGCCCAATTGCAAAGTGGCCATCATGGGCAGTCGTTCGTTCATCGTGTGCAAGGCTTCCCCCGAGGCGGACAGGATTCTCGCCGCCCTGCAAGCCGGGGTCAAAATTCTGCGGGACAACGGCACCATTGAGCAGGCTTTCAAGGAATCGGGATTTTTCAATCCCCGCGTGGCGGACTGGAAACGGCTGTACTGAAGACATCCCCGAGACAGACATTTCATTCCGAATAAGGTGAGGTGTCCGGTGCGTCCGGTCCGGGGTGCATCTGACGGGAAAGTTTCCGACAATAGACGAGCGGCGGGGCGCCGAAGATACCGAACGAGCAATCGATCAGCCGCCAGTAGAGCGGAATGCCGCGAATTTGACCGGCGATGAGCGCAAGTGGAATTACTCCGGCGCAAAGCAACAGCCCGCAGCGGAGCACCCAGTCGCTTTCGAGTGGTTTGAAAAACGGACGGATAAAGAACACGGCGATGGCGAGATGGCCGAAGGCCAGCCAGTCGGTGCCATAGGCGAGAAAGGGGAAACGGGTGTTGGTCTGCTCGAGACCGAACAACACATAGGCGATCCAGTGATGAAGTCCGGTGAGATTCGGATAGTTGGCCGCGTTGGCGATGCCCAGCCACGAGGCGAGTAAACATAACTCGGTGAGCAATGGGAACGCGGTCAAGCCGCTCAGGAGCAGGCCGACGATAAAGAACCCGAGCGCGAGTCGGTAACGCAGCAGGGGAGTCATGGAGTCGAGCAGTGCGTCTGGCGCATCAGCGTTGGGTTACAGCAGCGTCTGCTGGTCGCCTCCGGCTGCAGCCTTCAGGCCGATGGCGTGGTAGCCTTTGGCGGTGAGGACCCGGCCTTGGGCGGTGCGGGCGAGGTAGCCTTCCTGGATCAAAAAGGGTTCGTGAACCTCCTCTAAGGTCTCGGCTTCTTCGCCGACGGCGATGGCGATCGTGCCGAGGCCGACGGGGCCGCCCTTATAATTTTCGGCCATGAGGCGGAGCACACGTTTGTCCATCTCGTCGAGGCCGGCGGCGTCGATTTCCAAAAGCTCCAGCGCGGCGGCGGCGACGGGCTGGGTGATTTTGCCTTTCGCTTTTTCCGAGGCGTAGTCGCGGCAGAAGTTGATCAGATTGTTCGCAATGCGCGGCGTGCCGCGGGCTCGCGTGGCGATTTCCTGCGCACCACCGGCGTCGATTTCGACTTTGAGCAGGCCGCAACTCCGACGGACAATGCCTTCCAGCGTGGCGTGGTCATAGTAATCGAGCCGGGTGTTGAGCGTGAAGCGGCTGCGGAGCGGTGCGGTGAGCAGGCCGGAACGCGTGGTGGCGCCGATGAGCGTGAAGCGGGGAATGGAAAGGCGGACGCTGCGGGCGTTCGGGCCCTGGTCGATCATGATATCGAGCCGGAAATCTTCCATCGCGCTGTAGAGATATTCTTCGACAGTTTTCGGGATGCGGTGGATTTCGTCGATGAAGAGGATGTCGCCTTCCTCCATGTTGGTGAGCAGGCCGGCGAGGTCGCCGGCTTTTTCGATGACGGGGCCGGAGGTGACACGGACGTTGCGGCCCAGTTCCTGGCCCAGGATGAAAGCGAGGGTGGTCTTGCCGAGGCCGGGCGGACCGGAGAGGAGAATGTGGTTGAGCGCTTCGCCGCGACGCTTGGCGGCACC
>CAZIQP010000203.1:0-2486 GCA_964541315.1 uncultured Opitutaceae bacterium | reverse complement strand
TCTCACTTCCACTCGACCTGGGCGCCGATGCTGCGGAGGTTTTCGACGAAGTTGGGGTGGGCGCGCTTGATGGTGTCGGCGTTTTTCACGACGGATTTTCCCTCGATGCTGGCGGCGACCATGTAGAGCGCCACAGCGGCGCGGATGATGTAGGGTGCCTCGACGACGGTGGCGCGGAGCGGCCTGGCGCCGAAGACGGTGATGCGATGCGGATCACTGACGACGACGTGGGCGCCGAATTTCGACAGCTCGGACATCCAGGTGAAACCGCCTTCGTAAACCTTGTTCCAAAACATGACGGCTCCCTCGGCCCGGACGGCGAGCGCGATCATGCAGGGCAGCAGATCGACAGGAAAGTAGGGCCACGGGGCCGCTTCGATTTTTGCGAGCAAGTTGGTGGTGAACGGCTGCTCGATGATGAGCTTTTGATTCTCACGGACGATGGCAGTGTCGCCCTCGTACTCGATCCGGACGCCCAGTTTGGCGAAGGACCGGTTGATGAGATCGAAGTGGTGCGGGAGGGAGTTTTTCACGCGCACTTCGCCGCCGGTAATGGCGCCGAGCGCGAGGAAGGTGACGACTTCATGGTGGTCGCTGTTGATCGTGAAGGAACCGCCGTGCAGTTTCTTCACTCCGTGCACCGTGAGCTTGCTCGTGCCGACTCCTTCGATCTCCGCGCCCATGGCAATGAGCACTTCGCAGGCATCCTGCACATGGGGTTCGCTCGCGGCGTTCAGGAGGACGGATTCGCCGTCGGCAAGGACGGCGGCCATCACGAAGTTTTCCGTGGCGGTGACGGACATGTAGTCCGGCCAGTGGCGGGCGCCCTTGAAGCGTTTTTTCAGGCGCATCACCAGATTGCCCTTGTGAGTGACGGCAGCGCCGAGTTTTTCCAGAATTTCCAGGTGCGGGTCGAGTTCGCGGATGCCGAGGGTGCAGCCTTTGGCGTTGGTGGGGATGACGAGTTTCTTCATGCGCTGGAGCAGCGGCGCGAAGAGCAGCACGGCGGAACGCATGCCGGAGGGCAGCTCGCCGTCGAGGCGCGCAATGTCGAACGACGAGTGATCGATATCCATCCGGCCGCCACCGCGGTCCCAGTTGATGCGCGAGCCCTGGTCGACGAAAAAGCCGACGAGTTTTTCCACGTCAGTGATATTCGGGACGTTGAGGAGCGTCACCTTTTCATCCGTGAGCAGCGTGGCGCAGAGGATGGGCAGGATGGAATTCTTGTTGCCGGAGGGCGTGATGGTGCCGCTCAGGGGTTTGCCGCCGTGGACTATTAAGTCAGCCATGTGGGGAAGGAGGAGCCTGCTTGCAGGCAGGCATTCAATCTGGGAAATCCCCGGTCTCTGCAAGCAAGCTCCTGCACCGGCCAAATAATATTAGCAGGCGAAAAAAAGGCGCCCGCCATAAAGCGGACGCCTGAGAATACGATTTGCGACGCAGGGTCAGGAGGCAGCAGAGCCGCCCGCACTTCCACCGCGGTCGCCACCGCCGCGGTATTCGCCGCCGCGCTGACCACGGCCACGACCACCGCGACTGCGACGCTGGCCACCTTCGTAGGGCTGACCCTGGCCACCTCCCTGACCCCCGCGATTGCGGTGGTAAGGACGGTCGCCGGTAGGCTGCGCAGCGGGACTGCTCGCGACCGGAGCTGCCGGGGCGGAGGAGTCGCTGAACAACGATTTTATCCAACCGAAAATGCCACCGCGTGATGCCGGGGCTGCGGGAGCAGCGGCGGCCGGACGGGAGCTGGCGGGTTTCGTGTAAGCCGGTTGACCGGCACCGGCCTGACGGCTTTCACGGGGAGCGCCACCGTAATTGGACGGAGTAGGCACATAATTGTAGCCGGGGCGCACGTAGAGGAATTTCTCCGGGATGGAGGAAAGATCCACCGGGGCGGAACGTTCAGCACGCTCCTCCTGGCGGGGACGTTCTTCGCGGGGAGTGCGTTCCTCGCGGGGCGCACGGGTGGCTTTGAAGCCTTCGCTTTCCCAAGTCTGCGCGGGCGCACTTTTCGCCCGCTCAGGCGGGAGGATGTTGAGTTCAGCGGGCTCGTCGGATTCGGCGGAAGCCATGGCGGGAGCGCTGTCGAGCGGAAACATCTCGTTGGTGGGCTTCACGGAAACCCGGGCAGTAGCAGGGGCGCGAATGATGGGAGCGGGCGCGACCGCGACTGATGGCAGGGGAACAGCAGCCGGCGTAACGACACTGGCGGAAAGCTCAGTGACGGCCGGTGCGACGGGCTCTGGGGTAGCCGGTGCGAACGGGTTTTGATATTCGCGCGGGGCGTTCAGGATCTCGATGGCAGTGGGCTTGTAGCCGGTGGGGGTGGCTGCGGCGGCGGTGCTTGCGGGGCCGCTGGACGGACGTTTACCGCGGGCCAGGCCCGAGCCGCGAGTAGAGCCGAATGAAGGAGCCGGGGCGGATACGCCGGTCGGCTGGGTGGTCGCGGTGGCTTCGGCTGAAGCACCGGACGATTCTGT
>CAZIQP010000202.1:0-6148 GCA_964541315.1 uncultured Opitutaceae bacterium | reverse complement strand
TTTATGGCACATACGTGTCCCGCGACGACCTTCATCTGTGTGCCGTCGTAGTGCCAGACTCTTGTATATCTGAAGCGACCAGCAAACGGCACTCCGGCAAAACTTCCCGCCATCTCCATCTCAACATTCACGACCGCGGTCGTCCCAAACTGCTCAATGTGGCGCTCAAGCGGAGTAAGAGCAGATACGCGGATCAGACCAGATCGGTGCGCACCTAGATCGCCTTCTTTTCCGAGTGTCGCGCCATCGGGCGTGACAAACATCAGCCGGTCGGACAGCAGGCGGTCCAACTCTGCCACGTCGCTGGCCAGCATAGCTCGCCGCAAGCGCTCTTCGAACTGCTCAACGTCGGAATTCGTCATAGGTCTTTCTTTGCCTAACAGTGTTATTCGGCCTTGTGGGTTTTTACCGCCGGTTGCATGGAGATGACGAGGGGGCCAAGTCTTGCGTTTGGCAATGGTGCAGATTTCTCGGCTGGTCATGGCGCGTCGCAGTGCGCGTTTCCGGTTCTCACTGAAGGGGTGGAAATGGCTCAGCCGGGGTACCAAATATGCCGGGGATCGTCGGTGGCGCGTTGGTAGGCGAAGGCTTCGTCGGTCAGGCGTTTCAGGTCGTAGGCGGGCCGCCAGCCGAGGAGAAATTTCGCCTTGGTGTTGTCGAGCCAGGTGGAGTGGTAGGGCGTGCCCACCTTGACCGAGGGCAGGCCGCGCGTCCGGGCGAGATAGTCCGCGAGCACGCCGTAATCAACCGGTTCGTCCATGCAGATATTGAAGGTCTGGCGGGCGGATTGGGGATGATCGAGCGCGCAAAAAATCGCCGCGATCAGATCCGAGACGTGGACGAAATTACGTTTCACCGGACGGCCCGAGGGATCGAGCATGATCGGAATGGTGCCGGTCCGCGCGTACTCCGCCGCCTTGGCGGGATCGACGAGATCGCACCAGCGCGGGCCGCCAAAGACATCCGGCCCGAAGGAGAGTTGAAACTTAAAATCATCCTTCTCCATGATCCACGGGGCGCGCAGACAGCAGACACTCAGGCCGTACTGGATGCCGTACTGCTCGAGCATCACTTCCTCCAGAACTTTGGAGAGGGCATAACAGCCGGGATAGGCGCTGTGGCGTTGCTCCTCGGTGACAGGCCGGGGATGCGGATAGAAAAAATGGCCGAGCGCAGCATCGCCGCCCGTAAGGATGAACTGGCGCAGGGTCGGGCTCGTGCGCGCCTCCTCGAGCAGCCAGAACATGCCCTTGACCGCGACATCCATGATGGCCTCGGGTGTTTCCTTGCAGGTGGCCAGATGCAGCACATGCGTCACCCCGGCCATGGCCGCAATGACGGTGGCGCGATCATTGATTGAGCCACGCACCACTTCGAGTTGCGGTCCGGGGGTGAGCTGGCGCTGGTGGCACAACGCGCGAATGACGAAGTCTTCGCCGCGGCGGGCGTTGAGCGCGTGGCGGATGAAGGCCTGGCCGACTTTGCCGGTGGCACCGGTGACAAGGATGCGGGTGTTCATGATTGGACGGAGGGAAGGGCGGGCGGAATGATTCCGACCCGAATGGCCGTTTGCGATAAGGGAGCGGTCAGGACAAGCGGCGTGGCACAGAATGCGGTGTTCATCGTCACTTCGGGGGCAGCGGGGGTCGCGGGGGAACCTGACCGGGCGACTGGTGAAGATAGGCGGGCGGAGCTTCGGGATGGGCCGGGTCCATATCGACAAAGTCATCCGCGACGAATTTTGCCAGTTCAGGAACGTTCGCCCTGATGCCGCGAATAATAAGCTTCGAGAGCAGATAGCCGCCGTAGCCGCTGAGATGGGTTTGGTCGCCAAAGGCGCTGTTCACGTTCGGCCCCAGCGCGGTCCAGAGCTCCTTGCTCATCGCCCACTGGTCGATGAGCGGTACCTTTTCCTGGGCGGCGACTTCACGCATGGCGCGCGCCCACGGTCCAACGGTGTCGCCGTTGTTCCGGCGCTCCATGGGCGTTACCAGCACCAGTGTCGCGCCGCGCCGGCGGGTTTCGGCGATGAAGACGCGGAGGTAGGCGTTGAAGCTCGTGCCGGGTTCGGTGTAGCTTTGCGGCCATTGGGCTTTCGAGTCGTTGTGGCCGAATTGAATCAGGAAAAAATCGCCGGGTTTCATCTGGCTGAGCACCTTGTCGAAACGGTAGCCGGTGATGAAGCTCTTCGAGGTCTCGCCGCCCTCGGCGCTGTTGCAGACCACGATGTTGGGTTTGAAAAACTGGCACATCTGCGTTGGCCAGTTGCCGCCGGGACCGTGGCGCGGATCGCCGACGGTGGAATCGCCGGCGACGAAGATCGTGGGCACGGTGTCGTCCTTCACGATTTCCATGGCCGCGAGGCAGGGCTGCGGGCCGTTGAACTCGATCGTGAGTTTTTCGTCCCAGACACGCGCCTCGGCTTCGCCGGCGAGAAACATGTGCACCTTGGAGCCGCCCGGCGCGTTCTTGGGCGGCGGCGGCAGCTCGGGCCGGCGGACATTGGCGTAGAAGGTGCGGGTGACGAACTCACCCGGTTTCGTGGCGACATCCACCGCCATGATGTGGCCGGCCTCGGTGCGGATGGTGGTGTTCGATTCACCCGTGGCGTCGCCGAGGGTGACGGTCACGCGGTAATTTCCTTCGGGCACCTTGGCCGAAAAGAGAAACGGCGGCTCAGCGCTGGTGATGAATCCGTCGTGGAACGGGTCGCTCCCATTGCGGGCTTCGCCGACCGGTTTGGAACCGAAATCGAAACCGTAGCCGCGTTCTGATGTGTAGGTGGTGTCGGCGGAGACGGACGTGTAGCCGTCGGCCGCTTTGCCCGGACCGAAATCAAATTTCAACGCGACCTGAACGGGCGGCGGAGGCGGCAGAGGCTTGTCCTCGGGGCGCTGGCCGAGCAGGGCGGTGAACGCGAGCGGGAGAAAAAACACGGCAGACCAGGGGGAGAGGGATGTTTTCATGGGAGAAGTGGAGTGGGAGCAGGAATTGTTTTAGTGGGCAGGCGGTGATTTGCTCGGATCGGCGAGGGTGCCGGACGCGCCGGTGTCGGTCGGCAGCGCGGCGGTGTTGGCGATCTCGAGCGGGTGGTCGAATTCGAGGACCGCGATGGAGACGTCGGGATCGGGCGCGGCGCCGGGGAGGGTAACGACGAGTCCTGCCTCGGCGGGAGTGGCGACGACCGGTGCGCCGACCGCGAGGAGGCGAGCGGAGCGGGGAAGCTGTTTGAGCCCGGGCACGAGAATTTTGCCGTCGGCCGGCCAGATCCAGACGTGAAGGTAAAGCGTGGTGCCACCGTCGGGCTTTGTCTTGTAAGTGGTGCGGCCCCAGTCCAGCGGCTGCGCGTAAAGCCCGCCGCGGGTCGAGTAGATCGCCTCGCTATTGAGCTTCATCCAGCGGCCGATCGCGAGCAGACGGTCCACCTCGGGCTGGGGAATAACGCCCTCGGCGGTCGGGCCGACGTTAAGGAGATAATTGCCGTCCTTGCTGGTGATGTCGGAAAGATTGCGGATGAGCTGCTGCGCCGATTTCCACTTGAGGTCGTCGGCGCGATAGCCCCACGAATTGTTGATGGTCATGTTGACCTCGAGGGCGCGGCCCAGCATCGCGCTGGCGGGAATGCGCTGTTCCGAGGTGCGGAAATCACCGAGCACGCCGCCGCCGAGCCGGCTGTTGTGGATGAGATGCGGGTGCGCCACGACCAGGTCGAAAAATGGCCGGGCCCGTTCGGGTGTCATCGAGTATTCGGTGTCCCACCACAGGATGTCGGGATTGAATTTGTCGAGCAGCTCGCGGACCTGCGGCAGGGCGATGGTTTTGAGGTAAACATCAAAGTCGCCTTTCTTCTGTTCTTCGTCCCACGGTGCGGTCCGGCCCTTGCCGCCGCCGAGATTCACCCAGTCCTGGGATTGCGAGTAGTAGGTGCCGAATTTCAGGCCGCGCTGGCGCACGGCGGCGGCGAGCGGAGCGATGAGATCGCGTCTGGCACCCGAGGCTTTGGCCGCGTTCCAGTCGGAGTAGGCCGAGTCGAAGAGGGTGAACCCGTCGTGATGCTTGGCGGTGATGACAACGTACTTCATGCCCGCATCGGCGGCGAGCTGGGCCCAGGCTTCCGGGTCGTATTTTGCGGCGGTGAAATCCTTCGCGAAGGCCTTGTAGTCCGCCACGGGGATCTTGCCCTGGTTCATGATCCATTCCGCACCGGTGGGTTTGCCCTGCCAGACTCCGGCTGGCACGGCGTAGACGCCCCAGTGGATGAACAGGCCGAAGCGGGCTTCGCGAAACCATTGCAGCCGGGCGTCCTGCTGCGCCTGCGTTTCGTCGCGCACGACGGCAGGGAGCGCAGGCAGACCGGCGGAGGGCGGCGCCATCCGGATGGCGGGCGGCGCAGGCTGGGCGTCCGCAGCCAAGACGGCGAGCGGAGCAAGAAGAAGGGGAATCAAGGCTCGGTAATTTTTATGCATGAGCAAGAGCGGAAGGGTTGGGTTGACGGTTCAGAGTTGTTCCAGCGCCTGTTTGACGCCGAGGTGATCGGGTGCGGCGGCGGCGGCGGCGGTTAGCTCGGTTCGCGCCTGCTCCTTGTCGCCGAGCCCGGCGTGACCGAGCCCGGCGGCGTAGTGGGCCGCGCCCGTGGCGGCGGTTTCACCGGATTTCAACAGTTCGCGGAAGATCGCGGCCGCCGGCTCTTCCTGACCCAGTTTGCGCCGGGCGAGGGCCTGATAATAATTCTGCGTGCTGTGGCGCATGGCTTCGCCCGTGATTTCGACATCGCTGCTCTGGCGGCGGGGCGGGGTGAAGGTGGCGGTGGCGGAGCGCTGCCAGGCGGCTGTCGCCTTGGCCGGATCGCCGAGCGCTTCGTGGGCACAGCCGATCCAGTAAGCAATCTCGGCGGTGCGCGCACCGGTGTCGTTGGCCCGGAGATTGACGGGAAATTGGGTGGCGGTTTCGAAATCGGCCAGCGCCTCGCGGTATTCTTTCGCGGAAAAACGCCGCCGGCCGCGGGCGAGGTGGGCGTCGATCCAGGAATCAGCGGTGTTGAAGCGCGTGCCCCCTTCCCAGATGTTGAAAGTGTGCCCGGCCAGCAGCGCAAGGGCCTCGTCCGGCTTGTCCGCGAAAGTTTTCAAACCGACCAGATCGGCGAGCGCTTCGTCGTGGTTGAGCAGTGATGCCTGATGCGTTTCGAGCCGGGCGAGTCGTTTGGCCGGCGAGGTCTTGGCCGCGGCGTAAAGGGTGTCGAGCTCGGCCAGATGGGTCGGCTGCGGATTGGGGAGTGCCACCGCTTTTTCGAGAGCCGCGATGGCGCGGGCCTGGCCGCCGGCGGATTTATCGTGGGCGTAAGCCTGGGCGAGATTGCGCCAGACAATCGCGAACGACGGATCAAGTCCGGCGGATTTTTCCCAAAGCGCAACGGCCTCGGCCGGCTGCCAGTCGAAAAGCAGATTGCCGAGATAATACGGCGCCCGGGCGTCGGCCGGATTTGCCGCGATGGCCCGGCGCAGAACCGGAATCAATTCGGCCTGAAAGGGGAAGACGTAGTTGGGCGAAGCATCTGCCGCGAGGCGGCGGTGGTCAGCGGCTTCACTAGCTTTGCCTCGCTTCTCTTCGAAATCGGCCAGATAGTAATAAACGAGCGGTGAAATGCGTGACTTGTCCGATGCTACGGCAATCATTGACACCAAAAGAAGCTGACCATCTTCCAAAAGACCCGCGTTTGAGTATTCCGCGGCGACTTCGAGCGCTGCATCGGGATGAGAGCCAATGGTTGAAAAAAATCCCCTATAGGCTGGGTCGGGATTGGTCAGGAAGAGCGGATTGTGGCGTGAATCGCTATGGGTGATAAAAACCTCTTCGGCCATTAACCGCACGTCCAGGGGATCAGTCTTCTGCCACGCAACAGCTAGCACGTTGTGGGCATCGTCGCCACGATCGAGTGCACGCAATGCAGCGGCTTTCAAGCCATAGGCGCGGGCATTGAGCGCGTTGGCGTCGAGCGAGTGATCGGCCAGATCGATGACGGCATTGAAATCTCCCCGCAGTCCTGCGATTTCAGCCAGTTCGTAGTAAGCGGGCGCCTTCCATTCCTGGCTCCAGGTGGCTTTGTAGAACGCATCATACGCTTCGTCATTGCGGTCCTGGCCGCGGAGAG
>CAZIQP010000201.1:0-6186 GCA_964541315.1 uncultured Opitutaceae bacterium | reverse complement strand
CTAGCGTTGCCGATGGGAATGTTTTGGGTGATACAGGAGCGCACCAGGCTGAGGCCCCAACGTAAACGCGTTCGTTTTCAGGGGGTAAGTCATGGTTGTTTGGAATGATTTTCTCACTTTGATCCCTCCGTCACCTCCATTTTTCCTGTACGTGACCACAGTGTAACACATCGGACGGAATAGGCTCGTCTGGGAATTCCGCAGTGCCTTCAGATCAAGGAATGCCCCACGCCACTCATGCTTTTTCTCTGATTCGCTCATGCCGGATTTTGTCCGGTGCCGCTGTTCTTGCCGCGATTGTTTTCGCGTCGTCCGCTCGCGCCCAGTTCTCCCCCGGACCTAATCCCGTCTCAGGTAACGCGACTTCCACGCAGACCCTGGCCGGCGGCACGGGCACAGTGACCGCTAGCGGCTCCATCAAAATTGCTTCGGGCACCACTGCGGCAGTCACCATGTCTGGCGGGACGGCAGGCGCGCCTACCACACTCGCCAACAACGGCGCTATCCAGCAGAATAGCGGTGGACGGGCGATCCAATCCAGCGGCACCAATGCCGTGCTGGTCATCCAGAACAATGCAGGCGCCACCATTTCGACCACAAGCAACGACACCGTTGCCGCCGGCACCGGCAGCACGACCGTCACCTCGGTTTCTCTCACCAACGCCGGCACGATCAGCTCAGCCGCCGGCGGCCAGGCCGTCAATTTCAACAAAATCACCAGTGGCACTAACAGCGTGATCAATACCGGCACGATCCAGGCCTTCGGTTCCGACGCTGTGCGACCGGGCGTCAACGGCACGGTGGTTAATTCCGGCACCATCTTCTCGACGCAGGTCAGTGGCAGCAGCAGCGACGGCGTCGACGTGCAGAACAACTCCGGTGTTATCATCACCAACAACGGTCCGGGCCTCATTGAAGGCGGCCGGCACGGCATCACTGGCGGCGCGTTGAACAATACCGTCACTTTTACCACCAGCGTCACCAACAATGCCGGCGCGACCATCAAGGGCGACAACGGTTCGGGTATCAATCTCGACGGCTTTAACGCCCTCCAGACCGCCACCATCATTAACAACGGCATCATCACCGGCAACGGCGTCACGGGTGATGGCGATGGCATTGATGTCGACGGCCTCGTCAACGTCACGAATACCGGCACGATCCGTTCCATCAACGCCTTCAGCAGCGTTGTCGGATCCCCGGCCCAGAGCGAGGGTATCACCGTAGGCGGCGGCACCATCACCAACTCCGGCCTCATCGAGGGCCTCGTCGCCGCCGGCAACACCAACGCGGTCGGCCGCGGAATTTCTTTTCTGGGGAATGACATCACCACCGGGCCTCTCGCCGGCACCCGCGAAGCGATCTACGGCAATGCGGTTGTGAACAACAATGCCGGCGGCATGATCCGCGGCGATTCTGACTCGGGTATCGCGGTCGACGGTCCGGCGAGCGGCTTCACCGTGACGATCAATAACAATGCCGGCGCCACCATCCAGGGCGGCGGCACGACCAATGCCGCGATTCGGACGGGTGCGGACAACGACACGATTACTAACTTCGGAACCATCGACGGTTCCAGCAGCGGCAAGGCGGTCGATATGGGTGCCGGCAATAATACGCTGAACTACAATGGTGGCACGATCATCGGCTCGATCGATGGCGGCACGGGTTCAAACAACACCCTCAACCTCGGTTCCGGCGTCACGCACACTTATGCGACGGCGAATTTCCAGAACATCAATGTCGCCTCGGGCTCCTCTTCGCTTGTCGGCATTGTCAGCGGTCTCAACCTCACGAAAGGCGGCAGCGGCACGCTGGTTCTCTCCGGAGCCAACACCTACACGGGCACCACCATCGTTTCTGCGGGCACGCTCAAGGTGAACAACACCTCCGGCTCCGGCACGGGCAGCAGTTCGGTGCAGGTGCAGTCGGGCGCAACGCTCGGCGGCTCCGGCACCATCAGCGGGCCGGTTACGGTCGATGGTATCATCGCCCCGGGAAATAGCATCGGCACGCTCAACGTCGGCAACAATGTGACCTGGAACGGCAGCACGGGCAACAAATGGAATTTTGAACTGGGTGCCGGCAATATGTCCGACAGATTGAATATCACCGGAGATTTTTTGAAAGGCTCGGGCAGCAATTTCTACTTCGACTTTTTGAACAGCGCGACCACGGGAACCTATGTGCTGGTGGACTGGAGCGGCAGTTCCAATTTTCTCGCCAGCGATTTCAGCTTTGCGAATCTCGGTGGCGGACTCACAGGATCATTCGCGCTTAACGGCAGCCAGTTGGAATTCACCGCCATACCTGAACCCGCCGCGACCAGTTTGTTCGCCGGTGCCGGAGTGCTGGCCTTTGCCGCGTACCTCCGCCGCCGCCGTGCGACCCTCGTCTAAGCGGGCGCGGAGGCATCCGTCGGCAAAGTAGTTTTCACGGATCAAAGTGATTGCGGCCCCGAATGGGTTTGGGTGATTGACCCAAGGCTGCGCATCTGCAACCGGGGCATGCAGAAGGTGAGTTATTCACAAGGCTAACGGGGTTGTGTGAATATCTTTTCTTCCGACGACCGATGTTACATTTCAGGTCTGAGGCTAGATTTCGCTATGAAAAAGCCGGAGGCCGGCTATGTATTGCGCCGTATTGGAAACCTCAGCGGTCATACAGAAAACAGATTGTCGGATATCAACGGAGTCAGCGCAGCAAAACATCCAGCACCCCATCCCATGAAAACGGCCACCATCACAATCGACGGACGCACCGGACGAGTATTCGAAGGCGAGATTCCTGAAACCTACTGTTTTGTTCCCGAAGAATTTATTTTTTCCGACGGCGAAGGCCTTCGCGTGGACGAAGGCAACTACATCCGCAGCCGGTGGGATGTGCGGAACATGCGCTTCAATGATGCCGGTGAAGGCCAGCATCTTTTTCCGAATGCGCAGCGGCTGATGGCGGATCTAAATGGTGAACGGGTCAGCATATTTATCCGCCGCCTCGCCAGTGTTCACTGTGACTAAGCCCGACGGATTTTAGGTGGCGATTGTTGTCGCGCGCCCGTTCTAATTTTCCCGGATGCTGGCTACGGCGGTCAGCTCGCGGGCCGTCCGGACGAGGCCGAGGGGCGGAGTGTCCGTTGCGGTGTAGAAGATCGCGCAGACGCGACCGATAAAATTTCCGGCCGAAACCATCTCGTGGTCGACCGTGGCATTATTGTCGCCCAGCACATACCAGAGGTTGTCATGTTTTTCATACAGGCGGTGGATTACCGCCAGGCCCGAGGTGTTGCGGTAGATGACAATGTCGCCCTTGCGCAGCTTTGCCAAAGGGACCGTTTCAATCGTCACGATGCTGCCCGCGTCGAGAGTGGGAATCATGCTGCCCGAGGGGGCAATGGCATACACGCGGCCGCCGATGCTGTCGGCGACATGCCGCGCGAGCGCGAGCGCATTGTCACGGGATACGGTCGAGTGCGGCGCGGTGCCGGTCGTGGTGGCGCTCGACGCGCAGCCACTCAGGCCCAGCGCCAACAGCCCGGAGGCCAGTGACGACACGATCCATCGACAGACATGCACAGCGGAATCCATTCCACTTACTAGAATCGGTGTGCAGGCTGGTGGCTTGAGTCATATTTGAAACCACCCAAAAGATTTTACATAGGGATTGCATCGCTATGTTCACCGGCCTCGTCGCAGGGCAGGACGGGCGAAAATAGCGGGTCTGCTCACCATTAGAACACATGGTTGTGGGTTGGCTTTCTATTTCTAAATGGCTTCCTGTTTTCTTATCGGCCATCCGGGATTTTCCATCTCTCAGCGAGTTGCGTGTGTTACGACTGGGTGAAGAAATCGGACCTGCCTGAGACGTTGTTGCCCTGTGGTTAGCACCTGTCGCCACAGGTCCCGGCAAATTGACTGAGCCGACAGCGAAAGGTATTTTAGCGAGATGAATTCCTCAGCCACCTCCACCATCATGCTCAATCTGCGCGAGCTGACGCAGTTGTTCAATTCGATGGATTCTTCGCCTTTCGTGGATCGTGATCTCGATGCCGAGGAATTCATCACAAGTTGGGCGCGCGAACTGCCGCCCGGACGCGAGTTGGAACTGGTCATCAATCTGGCGGTTCCTGCACCGGCCGGCGGCGGTGCGGGCGTGGAGGACGCGGTCCGGCATTATTTTGCGACCCGTGCGGCGATCAAGCGGCTGGAATTCGGCCAGCTCATGCGCCGTGGACGGCTCAGTCTTGGTGTCGGTCTGCTCTTCCTGATTCTTTGCCTGATGCTTGGCGAGTTCGTGGGGAAATTGAACATCGGCTCGGCCGCCGACATTATCAAAGAGGGCTTTACCATCGGAGGTTGGGTCGCGATGTGGCGCCCATTGGAAATCGGGCTCTATGACTGGTGGCCCCTTTATGAGGAACGCCGCCGGCTTGATCGGTTGGCGCGGATTCGAGTTCGGGTTGTCATGCCGGAAATCGCGCCGTCGTTTTACTTGGAAACCAAAAAGCACGAACAAAACGAAGGTGCCGAGACCGCGGCCTGATGCGCATTCAAAGGCGTGCTCGTTGTCTTCGGTGGCAAATCCGATCACTCGATCTTCGCCGAATCAGCTCCGGCCAAACTGTGAATAACTTTCCGGCCGTTTTTTGGAATCGCACTTGCGAATCCTGAAACGAAATCAGTAATCCATTTTCATGAACGTGAAACTGAGGTCAATTGTGGTGAGTTACAGCGTGCAGGATGAAACCTTTCATCGGGAAAGTTTGTTGGAATACACGCAAGGCAATGCCTTGAGGATTTTGAAGGAGCGTCCGGTGTCATATCACGCCATTGCGGTGGTAGCGACCAACGAGGAGGCTGAAAGGGCGATGGCAATTTTTTCGAGGCAGATGCGGGTAGCACGCGGCATGGAGAGCCCGGCCTTGGTTGAACCGCGAACGATGGCTGCGGTCACGGTGGGCATCTGACGGAATTGGGTTGGGAAAATGGGGGGGGCCGTGGATTCTCCCAATGCTCGGGGAAAATCGGCCATCCATTGCGTCGTACGCCGAGGTTTCGGGTATGATGTTTTGGGGCGATCATCGTCACAAACAACGAACCGGCAACCTTGCCCTTTCCGGCCAGTTTTCGAGTTCCGGCCACCGCTGCGTACCGCAGTACCCAAATGAGCGCACGATTGTCTTGGCTTTCTCCCGTGAAAAATGAGGGTTGGCCGCCTCAATGTATTTGATGGCCGAAATAAGGTTTCCCTTCATCGCGAGCTTGATCGCCTGGGCCACGCCCTGAATGGAAACGTCGTCGGTGAATGCCTCATTGCAAGAGACTCCAGCGGGACTGCGGGATTTCATCGTCACGCGCACCACTGAATCGCAAGACGACGATAAGGAAAGGGGGACTGCGTGACTTTACGGTAAACTGCGGCGACCGCCAGCAACGGCGGTACTGGCGACGATGCTGGGCCTGTCTCGCCAACACACGCCGAATACGACCAATCGGTTGCGGCGAAGTTAAGGTTGGGTGACGGGCGTATTTTTGCTTTTGCCGCGACGATTTGTCTGCAGAAGGCTGGCTCGCCACTCCTTATATGGCCGCCACCGGTTGCCTTCCCATGGTTTCGTTGATCGCGCAATTCATCCCTCAACCTGTCGCTTCATGGCAACTCTGGCTGCGTGCCACGAACCACAAATTTCGCATGGCAAGCCCAACTGCGCATACGCCGGTAGTTATCCGTCGACAAAATGCGCAGCGCAGCGACCACTTTGCCATCCGGATCGCGGTCTGACAGAACCCTCACGAAGTCGGGAGGGGTATTGCGTCTGTTACGGCTCCCGGCGCGCTTTCGCCCTTGGCTGCCTCTGCCTGTGAGCGGCATGATCTTTTCGACGTCGGGGAGGCGCAATTTAGCCACCGCGAACACCTCAGTTTTGAGAGTTCGCCATTTCTGCTTGCCGTGGACTTTGACGCGCGCGTATTACTTTCCGCTCTGACGGTTGCGAAACAGGTTCGTGACGCTTGTTCTTTACTACTTATCCTCACTTTTGACCGCTTCAATGGTTATAGTGTAGAAGAACGTATAGAAAAAATAAGCCACGAACAGTTAGCATTTGTTAGTTGTTCATATACAGTAATAAATAATGCCCGGGTGGTGGAATTGGTAGACACGCAGGTCTCAGAAGCCTGTGCCTAAAAG
>CAZIQP010000200.1:0-6260 GCA_964541315.1 uncultured Opitutaceae bacterium | reverse complement strand
GGTTGATGTCGATGACCATGACCTCGATTTCCTCGCCCTGCTTGAGGATCTCGGAAGGATGGCCGATGCGGCCCCAGGACATGTCGGTGATGTGGAGCAAGCCGTCCATGCCGTCGAGATCGATGAACGCGCCGAAATCGGTGATGTTCTTGACGATGCCCTTGCGGACCTGGCCGGGCTGGAGTTTTTCGAGGAGATCGCGGCGTTTGCTGTGGCGCTGCTCTTCGATGAGCTCGCGGCGGGACAGAACGATGTTCTTCCGCTCGTGATTGATTTTGAGAACCTTGAAGTCGTAGGTCTGGCCCACGTACTGATCGAGATTCTTCGGCGGCTGCACATCGATGTGCGAAGCCGGCAGGAAGGAATCGACGCCGATGGAGACGAGGAGACCGCCCTTGACCTTGCCCTTGACGCGGCCGGAGACGATCGTGCCTTCGGCGCAACGGGCGAGGATGTTTTCCCAGTTCTTCTTCTGCTGGGCCTTTTCGTAGGAGAGAAGGGGATTGCCTTCCTTGTCCTCGAGCTTCTCGAGGAGGACTTCGATGGCGGAGCCGACTTGCAGCTCGCCGAGATCGAAGAATTCATTGGCGGGAATGACACCCTCCGCCTTGCCGCCGATATCGACGACGACTTCGTTCTGACGGATTTCAGTGATCGTGCCCGGGACCATCGCGCCTTCGATCAATTTGTCGATGGAGGATTGGGCGAGCAGTTCTTGCATTAACGAACTCATGGGACTGTGAGCCGAAGACGGACGCTACACTCCTGTGCGGTCGCCTACCGGCGGGGTTCCTTGCGGAACCATTGGTTGAGGTTGACTGACATGTTTGAGCCGGCGGGAGTGCTGCGGCAGCACCGGCTTGACCAAAGAACGCCGCGTAAGGGGCCAAAACTCCCCCATCCCACAGCCCCCGGCAAGCAGAATTTTTGCGTTTTATCGGGCCGTTTCGAATCAGTTTCAAACCGCTGGCATTCAATCATCACTGCGCAGGAAGATCGCTCAATCCATGCTATGCCCCGATCCGCTCAAACCGGAGCACGCGCCGGCCGCCAATCTCCACCGATTCGGCAAACATTCCCGCCGGTCGCACCCATAGCCCGCGCACGCCGTACAAGGCCTGATAAACAACCAGCGTTTCCTCCGTCTCCGTATGCCGCGCCAGACCGAGCACGCGATACTCGTTGCCCTTGTAATGACGATAAAGTCCGGGCGTCGGTTCAGCGGGAAGTGGCGGCAGGTCGCTCATGGCTTCTTGTTCTCTGTAGACGACCAAGTATGCGTGGCGGCGACCACCGCACGGTAGTTTTGGTCGAGCTGCGGCTGCAACAACGCCAGCGCCGACACCCGGCGGGCGATATCAGTAAAAGCCCGAGCCTCCTCCTTGGTCAGCCCTCGCCCGAGAATCGGCTTTTCCTCCGTACCATGCTCGCGGTAGCTGAGCCACTTTTTGAGCACTTGGTAGCCGCCCAGATAATATTCCCATGCTTCCTTGGGCACGCCGCGCCAGGCTACTTGATCGTTCAGGAAGATATCAACCGTCGTCGCCCATGGTGCGGCTTTTTCCTGGGGGTATTCAGTAGTCTCGCCAGCTCCGGGTGTCACCCGGCCCAGATTGTCGAGATGACTCCAGCCTGCCGTGACTTTCAAGTCCACAGCCGGATCGATCTGCGCATGAACGGCAAATTCGCCCTCGCGGTTCTTTTTCGCCAGCACGCCAACAGCCTTCAGTTCCGGGAGCAGCGCGCCAGAGGTGACGCCTATCACACTGCATTCCGTATCCAGCAACTTGGCAATCTGCCAGCCGAGCGCAACGGAGTCCTCCAGCAAGCCCAAGGTGTTGGGCAGCGGCACGCGCGGCCAGCCTTGTCGGACGCCGTCGCGGTTCTCCGTCAGATAAGCCGGACTGAAGCCAACGGCCAAAGCGTGCAACCACACCAGCCCGGCCACGCTTTCGTTGCCTTCCGCATCGGGATCGGGCAGGCCGAGACCGAGCAGATAGGCGCGGGTGCGGGGCGAGAGATTGGCCAGAGTCTGGCCGTCCACCTGAGGCGCTTCTTCCTGCAGCAGCCACATCGTCTGCCGGTCGACCTTTTTCTTCAGCTTGCCGTTGCGAATCCACAAAGGGAAGTGCCGCGCGTGGCCCGAGATGCTGTCGTAGTCGCAGACGAACTGGGAGAAATAGAACGGCGGCCCCTCGGGATCTTTGTCCGCCGTGTCGCGCGAAATCAGGAAACTCTGCGGTCGGCCCAGATTCCGCATCGCCAGCAGATCGGGACTGGGCTCGCTGAAGAGCGGACGCAAATTGTCGAGATAACACCAGCGAATGTCGAATGGCTTAACCGGGTAGCGAACAACTCTCGTCTCATTGAATTCGTGCTCATCCTGTATTTTCTTTCGGGCTTTTGGGCCCTCTATTCGATTACCTGTCATCATCAATGACGCATGCAATGCAGCCACTACTTCATCGCTGACTGTTGCGTCGAAATAGGCCCGCATCCGCTCAAGCAACGGCTCGCGTTGCAGCGAGATCAAGGCGTTGCCCCGACGCTCCACCGGCCCGTTGTAAGACGACTTGAGCGCCAAGTCCGGCAGTGCCGGCCAAGTCATGTATTCCACCGACACCCGCATCGGCAGAAACGAGAAGCGGTTTTCCGCTGTGGGCGCGGCCGTGAGATAGTGCCGTCGGAAGCTTTTTTCATCCAGTGTATGGAGCAGGTGGGCGCGCCGATCCGCAGCCTTCGCCTCGTCGAGATCGTCCCGATAGAGCACTTCGGCGCCGGCGTGCTTGCCGTTCTTGCGCACCCAGGTGGAGACGACCGTACCCTGCCGAATTCCGGGGGAGAACCCCGGAATGGCGAACACCGTCTCGCTCACGCGGCCATCAGGCGCATATTCCGAGATTTTCCGGTTGCCGTGCATGTTCTCGATCCAAATACGGTCGAAGGCTTGGTGCAGTTGCTGACGCAGGATGACAAACGACGGCTCGCTCACCCACGAGTTGTTGGAGATGAAAGACACCACGCCGGTCCCGTTCATCTCGGCGATGCACCGCTCGGCGATACGGAAGAAGCGGACATAGAGCTCGTCGAGGTTGAACTTCTTGATGCCCCAGCCACCACGGGTGGCCGGATCGTTGAGCCGGTAGCGACGCTGCCCCTTCGCATCGGTGTAGGCGCCCTTGTAAGTCTCAACCAACCCGCCTTCCTCCTCGGCGGCAGTACCAGCGTAAGCATTGTAGGGCGGATTGCCGAGCACCACGAGGATGCGCTTGCTGCGCTTCACGGCGTCGGCGGCATCGCGTTCCTCCCGCAGTTCGGGAAAATTGAGCGATAATTGTCGGAGACGTTTCTTGATCTCCTCGTCAGGCGGCTCCCAGCCGGTGAGCGTGTTGGTCAGGTAGATGCCGGCCCGCTCCGTGTCGGCCAGGGCCGCGCCCGCCCGGTTGAGGTGCAATCCCACTTGGAGATGCGCGACGACAAAGGGCGCGGGCAGCAGCTCGAAACCAAAGACACGGCTGATGGCCGCCTGCTTGAGGTCGCTGGCCACGAGGGCCGCGTCACCTTTTTCCTCCAGCGTGCGTTCGATGCGGTGCAACACCTCCACCAGATAGGCGCCGGTGCCGCAGCACGGATCGAGCACATAAACGGACGGATCAGCCAGGCCGTCGGCAATCTTCAGTTCCTCGCGCAGCACGCGGTCGACGCGCTCGACCTGATACCGCACGATCTCGCGCGGAGTATACCATACGCCAAGTTGCTTGCGCAGTTCCGGGTCGAAAGCTTCGAGGAAAGGTTCGTAGAAATACTGCACGGCGTCACCCGCATCAAAGGAGCCGAAGAAGGCGGCGCGGTCCACGCGGTTGAGCACGCCCGCCGTGCGGTCAAGAATCGCGTCGAGCCCAAGGGGTTTGAGCAGGCGCGGCTTGGAGAGTTGACCGAACAATCCGCTCAGAACCGGCACTTGCTGGAAAAACGCGGACGTGCGCCATTCAAAGCGGTCGGCCGGATTGACCGGGCCCCGGCTGCGATGCCAGAGCACCCACGCGGAAAACACACCGTAGAAGAGCGTCTGGATCAGCGTGGACTGGAAGAAATGCGCGCCCTTGGTATCGGTAAACTTCACCCCGAGCGCCTCCTCCAGGGCGGCCCGCAGAGAATCCAACTCCGCCAGCAACGAATGCTCGACCTGGAAACGGGCATCCCGGGCGTAGGAGGCAAGGAACCAAGCCACGTCACGCGGCTGGGTCACGGGAGCCGTGGCGAGCAGCACCCGCGCCAGCATCTCGGTCAAAGGCAGTTCATGGGCGGCAGCCAGGGCCTTCGGAGTTTGCGCCTCCCGCCAAAATTCCGTCGCGCTGGCGGCCAGCGCATGGCGCTCGGCGTGAATCGACCGGCCGGCGGCATCGCGCACCACCAGCAGGAAATCGCGGTAATTCGTCACCAGCACCGCGCCGTAGCGGTCGAGATATTTCTTCACCTGCTCAGATCGGGCGGTTGGCTCCACGTCTTCCGATGCCGCCTTGGCTTCAACCACACCCCTGGCCGGCAACTGTCCGGGAAGCGGTTCGCGGACATCACGCCTGGCAAACTGGTCGGCGGTGAACAGGCCGATGTCGGGAATCCCGGCTCCGGTGCTGGCGACATGCACGATGCAACGGACCGCAGGTTTCAAGCGCACTCCGACAGCATTGAGCAGCGAGGCCAGCGCGGGATAAAAGGAGGTTTCCTTGACGGTCGCGCCAGTGGCACGCAAGTCGCGCAGTTCGGTCAGGTATTGTTGAAGGGGGGTCACAATTGGCAGTCAGTGCCGACCGGTCGGGTCCAAGTCCGGCAGCCGCCGGGCTCATCCGATTAACACGCCGCCAAGAAATGCCGTCCCAAAGGCCGCCGTCAATGCAGCAATGCCCGCAAACACAACTCCACTGGTTGCAAAGCGGGGTTTGACGACTTTGATAGGCGGCTTGCCGTGCAATCTGGTTGCACCCTTTGCCCACTTTCACTCTCACTTTCACTTCTCACATGCCCGACCAACCCATTCCCGTCACTGTCCTAACCGGCTTCCTCGGCGCCGGCAAAACCACCTTGCTGAACCGCATCCTCACCGAGCAGCATGGCAAAAAAATCGCGGTTATCGAAAACGAGTTCGGCGAAGTGGGCGTGGACAACCAGCTTGTCGTCCAAAGCGACGAGGAGATTTTCGAGATGAACAACGGCTGCATCTGCTGCACCGTGCGCGGCGATCTGCTCCGCATCCTCGGCCGGCTGATGAAGCGCAAGGACCGGCTCGACGCCATTCTCATCGAAACCACCGGCCTCGCCAACCCCGCGCCCGTCGCCCAGACTTTTTTCACCGACCCGGAGATGAAGGAAAACTTCCGGCTCGACGCCATCGTGACGCTGGTCGACGCCAAGCACATCCTCCTCCACCTCGGCAGTTCGCCCGAGGCCGTGAAGCAGATCGCCTTCGCCGATGTGATTCTGCTCAACAAGACGGATCTCATTACCCCCGCCGAGCTCGATGCCCTCGAGAAACGCATCAAGTCAATCAATGCCGTCGCCAAGGTCCAGCGCACTGTGAATGCCACGCTGCCCCTCGACAAAGTCATCAACATCGGCGGCTTCACGCTCGATCGCGCGGTCGAGGTCGATCCGCAGTTTCTCGAAACCGAGTATCCCTTCGAATGGGCCGGCGCGTATGAACTCGCTCCCGGCACCTACGAACTCGCCCTCGGCCATCACGATCACTCCGGCCATGACCATGGCCATGATCACGACCATGAATGCGGGGAAGAGTGCGGCCACGACCACAATCAGATCGACGTGGTGATCATGCCCCTGAAAAGCCTCGCCGAGGCCGACCTCAACGCCGCTCGCGATGCCACGGTGCTCACCTTTTCCGACTGGGATAAAATCACCCTGCCCGGCGAGACCATCGAACCCGGCGGCACGCTGCATCGCTTGAAACTCAAGGACGAGCACGGCCACTTCCCCGTCAAGATCTCCCACGCCGGCCACTACCTGCTCGTCACCGGTCACGACGTGCCCACTCATCTCCATGGTCCCGACGGCAAAATTGTCCGCTACGTTTGGGACAAGGGTTTCCGGCACGAGCACTCGCATGATGGCAATGTTTCTTCCGTCGGCATCAGCGTCCCGGGAAATCTCGACGGCAAGAAACTCAACCAATGGATCGACGAACTGCTCAAGACGAAAGGCGGCGATATCTTCCGGATGAAAGGCGTACTCTGCGTGAAAGGCAC
>CAZIQP010000199.1:3460-6288 GCA_964541315.1 uncultured Opitutaceae bacterium | reverse complement strand
GCGCCCGACATCCGCTGGCGCGGACTCGGCACGCAGCGCGTCGAGGAAGCCGTGCGCCGCGTGTTGCCTCGCGCGCGACTCGAGCGGATGGACACCGACACGATGTCGAAGAAGCACCGGTTCCGGGAAATTCTCGCCGAGTTCCGCGCCGGGAAAATCGACGTGCTCATTGGCACCCAGATGATCGGCAAAGGATTGGATTTTCCCAACGTGACGCTCGTCGGCCTAGTCGACGCCGACCTCTCGATGCACGTCCCCGATTTCCGCGCCAACGAGCGCACGTTCCAGCTGCTCGTGCAGGTAGCCGGCCGCGCCGGCCGCGGCGACCGGGCGGGCGAGGTGGTGGTGCAGACCTTCACGCCGAAGGCCGATGCGATCCAGTTTGCCAAGCGCTCCGACTTCGACGGCTTCGCCGACGCCGAACTGCTGATGCGCAAAACTTTCGCCTACCCGCCGTACCGTCATCTCATCCACCATCTTTTCCGCGGCCCCAATCCGGAGAAAATCATGTTCTACGCCGAGCACTGGGTGAAGCAGGTTGAGAAGACACTCGGCAGTGCCGTGGAGATCCGTGGGCCATCCGCGTCACCGATCGAAAAAGCCAAGGACGAATACCGTTTCCAAGTCTGGTACTTCTGCGCCAGCGCCACCAAGGTCGTCCCCGAACTGGTCCGCCTGCAAAAAGAATTCACCTGGCCCGAAGGCATCACTCAGGTCCTCGACGTGGATGCGATGAGTTTAGTGTGACCTGCTGAAAGACGGACAACGCATCACCACATTGTGAGTTCGAGTCTGACTGACCCACCCATTTGCTCGGTCATGTAGGCTGTGGATTTTGAGACGGTGCATTGGGCCTAAATGCGATACGGCTAAGCGATTGTAGTCTCCATTTTTCTTAAAACGGTGTCTATCCACGCCGCCGAGATCGAATAGACACCAACCAGAGCCTTGTCATTGCTTATCAAGCCATCAAAAAAAGTGGCATAAGCAGCATAGGTCATGTCCGTGTGATCATTCCTCGTTTTAGCTGACTGTAATGTTCCATCGGCCGCTCTCAGAAGGAACAAACAATAGCTGCAAAGCGAAAAGCGGTAGGGCACAGAAAAAAGAATATCCTCAAACGCAGGTATTTTTGAATTTCCAGAAATTTTTTTGTGCAGAGCTTCGCCCATAAATCTCACAGTGTTAAAATTGCGTCTTCCGAAATCCGGAGTAGCTTGCTCCCCGGTACGAAGTCCTTTTAAGTCACTAGGGTGAATTTGACTCGCCATCTTTATCATGGCTTCCCTCATCGTCACCGCAGCTCTTGCTAGATCGTTGAAAAAATGATCGGTGCGTATTTGCTGACCTCTAATGTGCTCATCCACTCCCGGTGAGGATGTGACAAAAGCTTTTGAGAACTCAGCAAAAGCACGAGTTTGCTCGTAATCCATCATACGGTTAAAAAGGCCATGGCTTCTCGGTCGTAGTCGAGATATTACAGTGCTGCTTTTCAATACGACAACTTGCTTGTGGTATTTCGCAAGAATCTGAAGCACCTCCTTAGCGCGTGGGATGCTCCTGAACGTTTCCATGGCCCAATAATCTGTCAAAATCACCGTATTCGTACGAGATGAACAAAGGTACTCTTCCAAGATGGGTAGCTTATTTCCACTCGCATCAAGTATTTTGTTCACAGTGTTGGTCATCTTATGCTATCACTTAGAGCCTTTGAAATCTAAATTTTTGCGCAACTAAGGCAGTCTCGTAGTTTCCGAGTCGCGTCCGACGAGCGACAGTTGACTGGCATCGATCTAGATCTTTATGGTGCACTGGATGGCGCTGTGATGTATCATGCATCATAGCGCGAAAAGTAGCCTGTTAACGCGAACAAGGGGGAGGATTGTAATTCTTCAGTAAGGTGGTTCAATTGCCGATTAGTTCGCGGTTTAAAGGTAGCGTGTTGTAGGGAACTTGTCGTGAGCACCGTGCCTTGACCAATGAGTGTGGGTGTGGGAATTTTCGGGGATGGGGAAACTCGATGTTTATTTATACGGGCAAACTGTGCTTTCGACGATTCATAAGCTGGCGGGGAAGTTTCCGGAGATCGATGGCTATGGGGAAATCCAAAAGAGTTTTCTCTGTCCCGGCGGGGAAGTGATGAATGCGGCCATGCTGCTCTCCGGTCTCGGACTTTCGACGGCAATCGGTGGGCCTCACTGGGGCACCGAAACGGCCGAGGTTCTGGGTCGCTACGCGGAACGGTACGGGATTGATACGAGCGGAATTGTCCGAGATCCGGGCTTTGCCGGTTTGCGCGATCTTATCCTTGTCGACGACCGTCATCGCACGGTGTTCGGGACCTTCGGCGCGTTCTTCTCCCACGAGCCGCAGCGTTGGAGCGAACCTGATGCGGCGGCGATTCGCGCAGCCCAGGTCGTGGCGATTGATCCGTATTTCCGTTCGGCCACCGACACGACCGGCAGACTCGCGGTGGAAGCGGGCAAACCGTACGTCACGCTCGATTGCCCGCACGATGGGTTCCTCCACCGTCATGCTGCGGCGAATATCGTTTCGGGCGAATACCGGCGAAGCGCCTATGCCGGGATCGCGACGGTTGATCTGCTCGCCCAGTACGCTGAAAATTCTACGGGCCTGACCATTTTCACGGCGGGCAGCGGTCTCATTCTCTGTGCCCGGCGGGGAACGCCCGTCGTCGCCATCGAGCCCTACCGGGTGGAGGCAGTCAGTACGCTCGGAGCGGGCGACACCTTCCGGGCCGGAGTCGTGTTTGGCATCGTCAAAGGCTGGCCCGACGAACGGATCGTCCGTTTCGCCTCCGCGCTCGC
>CAZIQP010000199.1:0-3360 GCA_964541315.1 uncultured Opitutaceae bacterium | reverse complement strand
TATGAGTCCACAACGTTGGTTCCCCTCAATCGCCCGATGATCACGCTCCCCACATTCTTTTGTCCCAAGTTATGGGAGTCGATGACCGGCGATGAAACTGAGCGGTTTTGCAGCAAGTGCCAGAAGACTGTGCACAATATTGAAAGTCTTTCGGTCGACCAGCGGTTGGCGCTGTTGCGTTCGCCAAAAAATTCAATTTGCGGGCGCTATCGGATTGCGGTGCGGCGGGCGAGACCGGGCTACGAGCAGCCCTACATGCAGCATCTGCTGAAATACGGTGCGGGCGTCGCCGTTAGCTCGGCGGCATTTATCACGCTCTGGCAGTTGTACGGTGACAATCACCCGGAGCGGACTTCGTCGTTGTTTCGCGTTGGAACGACCTGCGACTATCCTGGCGACAGCATGCCGGAGGCGCTTTATGATGAGCATACCTCAACCACGTTGGGGATGATGGTCACCGCTGACCCGCCCATGACCGAAATCACAGCGTTGGAAAAACGTCCTGTTTCGCTCGCTCACATCGACATCAGCCTTGAACCAGTCGCATTGGAGAAACTGATCGAAACCTCTGAGCCAAAAAAACTCGAATTTCCCTCGACTCTCTTGCCGGTATCACCCGGCAAAATACGAGTACCTATAACCAAAAGGTGAAGACGGTGGGATTAACACCGCTCGTGACCGCTCTTACTCGCCGTCGTTGCCGATGGAGCAGGTGGCGCAGGAGGTCATGGCTTCATCAACCAAGTTGACCTCCTCCGGTGTTACCGGTTGCTTGCTTAGAAACGACATCCCGTCTTCGGTGCGGCCGAAGAAATCGGGGGCAATGGCGCGACATTGGTCGCAGTCGATGCAGGAGGTGTCGACGTAGTATTTGCCAGTGATGTTTTGCGGAACGCGATCGGTGAGGGTGGCCATAAGGGGGTGGATTGAGGACGCCACTTTAGCGAATCGGGCGTGAGGCGGCTCGGCGCGGATTGATGAAGACTGAGCATCGATTGGTGACCGGTCGGCCCCGTTCGATTCGGATGGAATCGGCAATGATCGGGCCAAGTCTCGACGTTATCTCGCGATGCCTGATCGGTTTCTTATTGGAGGCTGTTCGAGTCGGAATGACCATTTTACGGTTAAATCGTTTATGAGCAACTGCATCGCGCTTATTGCGAGAAGCGGTCATAATGCCGGTTTCATGACCACGAATTCGGACTCTAAGATTTTAGCATCAATAGTTAAAGAAAAGTGCCGAGAAGGATCTTACTCCTAAGCATGTGGCAGAATCGAATATTTCGGCTGAGCATACCCCAGCGGCTGCTTTTTCTCACCATCCTCCCGACCATCGGTTTGATTATCGTGGGGGCGATGACTTTGCGCACGCATTATTCCGAGTATACGAAATTTGCCCAGGACGCCCGGGCGCTGAAAGTATTCCAGAAAGAAGTGGGTGAGTTTTGCGCGCTGGCCGACGTGATCGGTTTGGAGCGCGACGCAGCCATGCGGTATCAGATTCATCACGATGATGCGGGTCTGCTGAGCGATTATCGGGCGCGGATGGCGGTCACGGACCGCGCGGTGACCGAATTCATGGCCAAGCTGGATCGGCTGGATGCCTCGCCCCAGGCCGCGGTTTTTTTGGAAAAAAACAAAAGTATCCGTTCGTTTTTCACCAGTCAGACACCGGAAGCCCGGGGAGGCGCACTGGAGAACAGATTATCCGTCGGGGCCGTCTTCTATATTTACCAGAAACTCGCCTACAGCGAGCTGGGCGTGAGTGAAAGCCACCGCCTGTTGATCCACACGCCGGCCGGGCTGAACGTGTTTGATGCGATCATGGCGATGGAAAAAATCCACCTGGAAGAAGCGCTCGTCACCAGTCTGATTCTGCACGGCATGGCGAATGGCGGACTGCAGGTGGACGAACTGGCAATTGTCCGCCGCCAATTTTTGGTTTCGACGGAAAACGAGTATTATATGTTGAAATTTCAGCCCGAGATCCGGGGCTCTTTCAAATCCATCACGAGAAAGACCGAGGATGACGCCGCCTATTACACCTACCAGACCGATGTGGCCTGCACGCAGCTCGAGCGCACCAAGCTGCCCCCGTTCGTGCCCAAGGCCGGGACGCTGGCGGCCATGATCAACCGGCATTTTCAATCCTATGCCGAGGTTTATGATTTTGCCTTTTCTTTTGGCGACAAGACCTTGATGGACGCCGCCCGGGATCGGCAGCGCCAGGCTTATACCACCGGTGCGTTCCTGCTGGCGGGAATCGGCTTGAGCCTGGGGATCAGCCTCCTGATCACACGCAGCACCCGGCGCAGCCTCGTGCTGGTGACGCAAAACATCGCGCTGGCTTCGGATGACGTGAAATCCGCGTCCACCCAGATGGCCGCCTCGGGGGAACAGATCTCCAAGGACGCCATGCACTATGCCGCGGCGATCGACCAGATCAGCACGAGCCTCGGCAAGGTCACGGCGGCCGCCGGGGCCAACAAGGACCAGGCCGTCCAGGCCACCGCCACCACCGTGCGGGTTCGCGATTCGGTCGAAGCCGGGCTGGGCACGATCAAGGAACTTGATACCGTGATGAACTCGGCGCGCGATTCGGCCCACAAGATCAACAAGATCATCGCGCGGATCAACGATCTCTCGTTTCAGACCAATCTGCTCGCCTTGAATGCCGCCGTCGAAGCCGCCCGCGCCGGGGAGGCCGGTGCGGGATTTGCCGTCGTGGCCGAGGAAGTCGGGCGGCTCGCCGGCCGCTGCGCCGATGCGGCCAAGGAAACCGCCGATCTGATCGGCCACTCGGCCAAGGACACGGCGACCGCGATGGTGAAGTCGGATGAACTGTCGTCCCGGTTCAAGAGTGTTTCGCTCAGCATCCACGAGATCAGCGAGATCGTGGCCAAGATTAGCGCGAGTTTCATGGAGCAGGCGACGAGTATCGGGACGATCGACCGTGCCGTCTCGGACCAGCGTGAAATCGCCCAGAGCATGGCCGCTGCGGCGGAGGAGACGGCCAGCACAGCCTTTTCCATGGACCAACAGGTGGAGAGTCTGCGGTCCAGCGTGGACCGAATGGATAATCTGCTCGGGGCGACTCATTCGAGAAACATCGAAACGGCGGAGGGCGGACCGCAGTTCCCGACCGATTCCCCCTTGCATCAGGCCGCTTCGTATCGCGGCTGATATTCCCGCTTGCCGGAGCGGCAGGCCGCGAAGGTCTCACTTCTGCGGCTTGGTGAGCAAAAGCTGGGCGTTCAGGCCGAAATGTTTTTCGGAGAACTCGCCATTTTCGGAGCCTTGGCGGAGAAGGCGCTGGACCATGCCCATCTTGGCGTCGAGATCGTCGATCTTGGCGACGAA
>CAZIQP010000198.1:0-6304 GCA_964541315.1 uncultured Opitutaceae bacterium | reverse complement strand
TTGGCACCCTTGGAAACCCAGTAGTCGAAGCGGTCGAGCTTGATGCTCAGCGGGTTGCCCTTGGCGCGCGGGTTGTAAGCGCCGATCTGTTCGACGCCGGCGCCATCACGGCGGGAACGCTCTTCGGTGACAATTACGCGGAAATGCGGCTCGTTTTTGGTGCCGAAGCGGGAAAGACGGATTTTGAGTGCCATTTGATGTGTCTGGTTACTTTGCGGAAGCGGTTTTCGTTAGGAAAAGCGTGAGAATTGACGGGACAACTTTCCCCTTGTCAAGCCCCTACCTGAGGTCATCTCACGCACCCGGTTTTGCCGTGGGAGCGGCCGGTTTAGGCAAGTAGGAGCGGAGATTCTCACCGGTCAGTCTTCGGTAGGCCTTGAATACCGTGTCCATCGTGGCCTTTTCCCGCTTGGTCCGGCCGATCTCGGCGAATAATTGGGGCAGCAATCCGTCTCCTTGCTTCGCGCACGCTTCCGCAATGATCTTGGTCGCGAACGCGTAGTTGGCGGTGTTTAGATTTTCGTCGTACTTCGCCTGTTCCCCATGCTCAACCACTGGCCAAGCTGCCAGATCTACCGGTGCCGCCTCATTTTCATATTTCTTAAGCTCGGCCGCGAGATCGTAGTACGCCTTGGCCTCCTCGACCCCGATCTCGCGCTCGATCACTTTCCAGGCAACATAATTGGCCACGCCATCACAAAACCACCGCCGGTCCTGGCTCGTCAGGTAATGCCCGACCACCCCTGATTCGGTCGTTTCGTGGAGGATATTGAAGACAGTCTGCCGCTCGGAGACTTGCATCTGTTGACCCAAGAAACCGAAAATATTACGAGTGAATCCTTCCAACTGATCCGACACCTCTACAGCGGGAGTTACGTCCGGGGTCGCGCCGATTTTGATCGGACAAACGAAGTTTTCCCAAAAACCTGCCATTCGGGCCGCCGCCTGAACGGGCAGCAAACCGCCCCCACCAGAATCCAACTTGAACTCAAAATTGAAATCCAAATTTCCCGACGAATCGACAGAGAAGCCCGGAATTTTCTGCCCCGCTCCGATTCGCGCCACCAATTCGGGTTTTCGCCAAAGCGCATAATGCCGCAATACATCCTTCGGGGCCGCGACCCGCATCGTCCGCCAAAGAGTCGCCATGTTGTCATAGGTCGAAGCCATCTTTTCCGTCGGCTTGTCCAAACCAAGGTACATCGAAACTTTGCCGAGAAAATAGTCCCGCCGCTTTTCCAGATCGTCCAGACCCAGTTTCAGCGTCGGCTGCGCCTCAGTTTTTGGCAGATGGTAATCGGCCAACCGCAAGGCCAGTGCCTCGACATAGGCCTCATCCCCCGCCGAAGCCTCAATGGTAAACTCACCAAACTGGAACGTTTTCCGTTCGGGGAGAGCGGCCGTCAGACCTCCGGCCATACCAAGCAGGACGCCGACCACAGCAATCAAGTGAACCATGCGGGAAAAACTCATCGCCTGCACCCTTCCCCACCCACCACCCAAGTCGCAACCCGAAATTCCGCCAAAACGCGCTTTGGCTCGCCGTATTTGCCGTTGACCGCTCCGGCACGGTGCGGGACGTTTTGCGTTCTTATGCTTAAAGCTGGCATCGTCGGACTGCCCAACGTGGGCAAATCAACTCTCTTCAACGCCCTCACCCGTTCCCGCAAGGCGGAGGCCGCCAACTATCCGTTCTGCACGATCGACCCGAACGTGGGTGTCGTGGTTGTTCCTGACGAGCGCGCCTACGTCCTGAAAGCCATCGCCAAGACCAACGTCGTCGTACCGGCCGCCATCGAGTTCGTCGACATCGCCGGCCTCGTCGCCGGCGCCAGCAAGGGCGAAGGTCTCGGCAACCAGTTCCTCGCCACCATTCGCGAAGTCGACGCCATTGTGCAGGTTGTCCGCTGTTTTGAGGACAACGACATCATCCACACCATGGGGAAAGTGGACCCGGTTCGTGACATCGAGGTTATCACCACCGAGCTCGTGCTGTCCGATCTCGAAGCCGTCGCCAAGCGCATCACCAAGACGCAGAAAAACGCCAAGTCCGGCGACAAAGAAGCGATCATCGAGCTCGCCCTGCTCGAGAAACTCACGCCACACCTTAATTCCGGCAAGACCGCCAACACCCTGCCCGCCACGCCCGAGGAGGTCGCGCTGATGAAACTCTTCCAACTCCTCACCGCCAAACCCGTGCTCTTCGCCTGCAACGTCGCTGAGTCTGACCTCGCCACCGCCGAGCAGAATCCTTTCGTCAAACAAGTCGCCGAATTTGTCCGCACCCATCACGACGCCGCTTATGTTCCGATCAGCGCGAAGATCGAATCCGAACTTATCGACCTGCCGCCCGAGGAAGCAAAAGCGTTCCTCAAGGATCTCGGCGTCGATGACTCCGGCGTTTCCGCGCTCATCAAGGGCACCTACAATCTGCTCGGCCTGATGACGTATTTCACCGCCGGCGAAAAAGAAGTCCGCTGCTGGACGATCAAGAAAGGATGGAAAGCCCCGCAAGCCGCCGGCGTCATCCACACCGATTTCGAAAAAGGTTTCATCAAGGCCGAGATCGTTTCCTACGACGACCTCACCCGCCTCGGCAGCGTCGCCGCCGCCCGCGAAGCCGGCAAATACCGCCTCGAAGGCAAAGAATACGTCTTCAAAGACGGCGACGTCGCCCTGTTCAGGTTTAATAATTAAGACCACGTCCGTTGGTGGGCGCCGTGATCCACTTCTGCCATACGACCAAGTGAAATCCACTTGGAGATTAAGAACTTTACGGACAGGCACAGCGATCAATCGCCACTGCCTTTGACTCGACATAAATCAGTCCAGTCATCAGTAAATTTCATTCAAACACGATGCTAAGACGATTCGCCCCCTTCGCCGCCGATCTCTGGAAGCACCGCGAACTGCTCTGGCAGTTCACCCTGCGCAATGTCGAACTACGCCACAAAGGCAGCCATCTCGGGCTTATCTGGTCGTTTCTTAATCCCTTGCTTATGCTGGGCCTTTACGTGCTGGTCTTCGGCTACATCAACGGGAATAAATTTGGCGTGCTGCCAAATGAAGGCCCGGCGGATTTTGCGCTCGGAGTTTTTCTCGGACTGACCTTCTTTCACTTTTTGGCGGAAATTCTGGGCATCTCCCCAAGCATCATTGTCGGGAACCCCAACTTTGTTAAGAAAGTGGTTTTCCCTCTGGAAATTTTGCCTGCCGCCAGCGTCGGAGCCGCGCTGTTCCATATGTTCATCAGCATGGTTTTGGTGCTGATCAGCCTGCTCGCTTTCGGCCACGGTATCGGCTGGGGCGCACTCTGGCTACCGCTCATCATTCTCCCTGTTGTTTTTCTTTGCCTCGGCATCGCCTGGTTTTTTTCCGCATTAGGAGTATTTTTCCGCGACGTAGGCCAAGTCATGCAATTCCTCACGATGGTTCTGATGTTTTCGAGCGCGGTGTTTTATTCCGCCCAGTCCATCAAGCCGCCTGCCTGGGTATGGATGCGGTTCAACCCGGTGCTCCTCGCCATCGAACTCGCCCGCGACGCCGCCCTCTGGCAACGACCGTTAAACTTCCACCACTTCGCCTACCTGTATGGCGCAGGTATTGGCTCATGCTATCTCGGCCACCTTGCCTTCCGAAAAATGAAACCCGCCTTTGCCGACGTGCTCTGAGCGCAATTGGGGGACGTTCCGTCAGAGAGTGATGTTGTTAAAAGCCTCCTCATTTTCGCAGGTCGACCCAACTATGCCATCCAGAAGGGAAGTTTATAGCCAAACAATGCGCTTGAGCTAAAACGGTTCATCTCCCCAAGTAGGAATCACTTCACCCTATGCCAACGCCGCGCGCATTTATCACCGGTATCACCGGCCAGGACGGTTCCTATCTCACCGAGTTGCTCTTAGAAAAAGGATATGATGTCCATGGCTTGGTTCACCGACCGGATGCGCTACCGTCCAGCAATATCCGCCATCTTGTCGCGGATGGTAGTCTACTGAACAAACGACTTTTCTTGCACAGCGGTTCGTTCGAAGACGCGACCCATCTGCGACGCCTCATCAGCAAAGCCAAACCCAATGAATTCTATCATCTCGCCGGTCAATCCAGTCCCCGACTCAGCCTAGAACTACCCGAGAGCACTGTCGACAGCATCGGCATGGCCACGCTGCGCCTGCTGGAAATTCTGCGCGATCTGCCCGAACCGACCAAGTTCCTCTACGCGTCCAGCAGCGAAGTGTTCGGCTCGCCACCCCATTCACCGCAGGACGAGCTGACGCCCCTCAATCCGACCACGCCTTACGGCGCAGCCAAGGCTTTCTCCGAGCACATGGCACGGATCTACCGTATCGCCTACCAACTGCCCACCTGCTCCGCGATTCTCTACAATCACGAATCACCGCGCCGGAGTGGTGGGTTCGTTACCGCGAAAATTGCTCGTGCCGCAGCACGCATAAAGAAAGGCCTGCAACAAGAAGTGGTCCTCGGCAGTCTGGAAGGTCGGCGCGACTGGGGCTGGGCTCCAGACTATGTCGAAGGCATGTGGCAGATGCTCCAGCAAAAAAATGTGGATGATTTTGTTCTGGCGACTGGTAAATTGCACAGCGTAGAGCAGCTGGTGGCCTGCGCCTTCGAATGCCTCGGATTGAATTGGCGCGACTACGTCCGACAAGATGCCGCCCTGCTCACCGCAGTTGAACCCGTTGCGCCCTGTGGAAATCCCGCCAAAGCCAAACGTGTTCTTGGCTGGCAAAACAGCGTGCCCTTCAAAGAAATGGTCGCCCGGCTGGTGGAATCCGAACTGAAAAAACTTTCATGAAGAAAAAAGCATTCGTTACCGGCATCACTGGACAGGATGGTTCCTACCTCACTGAACTACTCTTGGAAAAAGGCTATGAGGTGCACGGCTTGGTTCGGCGCGCAAGCACGATGAACCGGGGCCGCATCGACCACCTTCAGTCCTATGAACAAGGCCCCGACAAACGCCTGTTTCTGCATTATGGCGATCTCGCCGACAGCATCTCGCTCGTCAAGTTGCTCTATGCACTGCAACCCGACGAAATCTACAATCTCGCCGCGCAGAGCCATGTTCGGGTCAGCTTTGATATTCCAGAGTATACCGCTGACATTACCGGTGTTGGTGCGGCCCGTATCCTAGAAGCGATCATCGAATCCGGCATCGGAAAGAAAGTACGCTATTACCAGGCGTCCTCTTCGGAAATGTTCGGCAAGGTGCAGGAAGTTCCCCAGCGAGAAACAACACCGCTCTATCCACGCTCCCCCTACGGTTGCGCAAAAATTTTTGCGCACTGGCTGACGATCAATTACCGTGAATCCTACAATCTCTTCGCCTGCAGTGGCATTCTCTTCAACCACGAGTCCCCCCGTCGCGGAGAGAGCTTTGTCACCCGGAAAATCTCCCTTGCCGCCGCCCGGATAAAGAAAGGCCTGCAAAAGGAACTCGTTCTTGGCAACTTGGACTCAAAGCGTGACTGGGGCTACGCCAAAGAATACGTCGAAGGCATGTGGCTGATGCTGCAGCAGGAAAAACCTGACGACTACGTTCTCGCCACCAACGAGACCCACTCCATCCGCGCCTTCCTCGACGCCACTTTCAGCCACCTGAATCTCGACTGGCACGACTACGTAAAATTCGACGACCGCTTCCTCCGCCCCGCCGAAGTCGATCTCCTCATCGGCGACTACTCAAAAGCCAAACAGCATCTCGGCTGGGAACCCAAAACCCGGATGAAAGACCTTGCGGAACTGATGGTCGACGCCGACCTCGAGCTACTCAAAAAATAGTCCGTCTTCGACAACCAAAACACTGGCGCGTTCTACCATTCGGACCATCAAGTATGACCTTCCTCCGTACTGCTATCGTGGATCCTGGCTGGATCCTTGCTGGACGGTGGCTGACAGTTTCGACTCGGAAAACGGCGGGGCGATGTGTTTTTACATTCAAAACGCCGCGGGCCGTGCCGCGAAGTCGCCCTCTTGCCCCTAACCACGGGCTCCCCATTGAGAATTGAACATACAAAGTGTCTGCCCGCGTGCCATTAATCGTGTCTTATACTCAAAAAATGCAGCCACAAAATCCCAGATCGGAGATTCTCATCTCCTATTTCCGATCCGGCTGGGCCTTTCTCATCCCCTACCTCGCCGCTTACCTTCTCTACGCCTGGCTGAAATGGCCGGTGAATCCCAGCACCAGCGTTGACGGATTGGTGAAGGGGATAAGTGAAAGTGGGAATGTAGTCGGTAGTCGATGGTCCATAATCCCCCGACTCCTACACGTCTACTGGTTCCT
>CAZIQP010000197.1:0-6306 GCA_964541315.1 uncultured Opitutaceae bacterium | reverse complement strand
TGGAAGGCGAAGATGACCGGCTTGTCCTTGGTGAAGAGTTCGTCGAAATCCGTGTCGCTTAGTCCGTGCGGATGCTCGGACTGTGGCTGCAGTTTCATGAGATCGACGACGTTGACCACGCGGACTTTCAGTTCAGGCAGATGTTCACGGAGGATGGAAACAGCGGCGAGCGTCTCCAGTGTGGGCACATCGCCGCAGCAGGCCATCACCACGTCGGGCGCCATGCCTTGGTCGTTGCCGGCCCATTGCCAGATACCGATGCCCTCGGTGCAGTGCTTGACCGCGGCATCCATTGTCAGCCATTGCGGGGCAGGGTGCTTGCCCGCGATCACGACGTTGACGTAGTGCCGGCTGCGCAGACAGTGGTCCATGATCGAGAGGAGGCAGTTGGCGTCCGGTGGCAGATAGACCCGCACGATTGAAGCTTTTTTGTTCATCACATGGTCGATGAACCCGGGATCTTGATGCGTGAAACCGTTGTGATCCTGCCGCCAGACATGCGAGGCGAGAAGATAGTTCAACGAGGCGATCTTCCGCCGCCACGGCAGGCCCGCGCTGACCTTGAGCCATTTCGCGTGCTGGTTGAACATCGAGTCGACGATGTGGATGAACGCCTCGTAGCAATTGAAGAGTCCATGGCGGCCGGTGAGCAAATAGCCTTCGAGCCAGCCTTCGCATTGGTGTTCGCTGAGCATTTCCATGACGCGCCCGGCCGGGGCGAGAAATTCATCGTTGGGCAGGGTCGCCGCGTCCCATTGGCGGTTGGTTGTCTCAAAGACGGCTTCGAGCCCGTTGGAGAGGGTCTCGTCGGGACCGAAGACGCGGAAGTTTCGTTGCTCCTGATTAAACTTCGCCACGTCGCGGAGAAAAGGTCCGAGTACATGTGTGTCACCGATTCCCGGTGAGCCTGGCGCCGGCACGGCTTCCGCATAGTCTCGAAAATCCGGCATGCGGAGATCGCGGAGCAGGATGCCGCCGTTGGCGTGCGGATTCGCACCCATGCGTCTTTCGCCCTTGGGCGCCAGTTCGGCAATCTCCTGTTTCAAGCGACCTTGCTCGTTGAAGAGTTCCTCCGGCCGATAGCTTCTGAGCCACTCTTCCAGCAGCTTCAGGTGTGCGGGATGCGAACGCGGGTCGGAGAGGGGCACTTGGTGCGCCCGGAAGGTGCCTTCAATTTGTTTGCCGTCGACCCATTTCGGTCCGGTCCAACCCTTGGGGGAATCGAGCACAATCATCGGCCAGCGCGGACGAGTCCGGTTGCCGAACGCGCGGGCTTCGTGCTGGATTTGTTTGATGGCCTCCACCGCCACATCGAGGGCTGCGGCCATGGCTTCATGCATGGCGTCGTTTTTGTCCTGGTATTCGACAAACAATGGCGTCCACCCGTAGCCGCGGAATAGCTGCTCCAATTCTTCCCGGGTGATGCGGGCGAGCACGGTGGGATTGGAGATCTTGTAGCCGTTGAGATGCAGGATAGGCAGCACTGCGCCGTCGGTGATGGGATCGAGGAACTTGTTGGAGTGCCACGCGGTGGCGAGCGGTCCGGTCTCCGCTTCGCCGTCGCCAACCACGCAGGCGACGATCAGTTCGGGATTGTCGAACACGGCGCCGAAGGAATGGCTGAGCGAATATCCCAGCTCGCCACCCTCATGGATCGATCCGGGCGTCTCCGGCGATGCGTGGCTGGGAATGCCGCCGGGGAAAGAAAACTGATGGAAGAGCTTTTGCAGTCCGGCCTCGTCCTGACTGATATTGGGATAAATTTCACTGTAGGTGCCTTCGAGATAAGTGCTGCCCACCACGGCCGGGCCACCGTGTCCGGGGCCGGAGACATAAATCATATCGAGGTCGAATTTCTTGATGACCCGGTTCAGGTGTGTGTAGATGAAATTCTGTCCCGGCGTGGTGCCCCAGTGACCGAGCAGCATGTGCTTCACGTCCGTGAGTGCGAGCGGGCGCTTCAGCAGCGGATTGTCGCAGAGATAAATCTGGCCGACGGAGAGATAGTTCGCGGCGCGCCAATACGCATCCATCCGGTGAAGCAGGTCGGGACTGAGTGCGTTGGTTTTCATATTGGGGAAGGGAGGCGTTGCTACAGAAGGGATACGAACAAAAGATTCGGCTTCTCCCCAACCAGGGCAGGCAGGGGCGGTATCATTGCCGCTCCGATGGTCTCGCTGGACGCCCAGGCCGGCGTCAAATCAATGACTCCCGCACATCGGTTTCCGCCACCGTGCGCGAAGATGCGATGCGATTCCGCAAGCGACGGAGTCCTGCGATCTCGCGTTTTGCGACGGCGGGTGAACTGACGAGCGGGCTGGGCGTCCGGGATTTTTTAATGACGTGGCCGACGTTGCTGCGGCTTTGGGTGGATTTTGAGGTTGGCATAAGATCAGTTGGTGCGGGTGCGGCGCATGTAGCGGCTTCAGATGTTTGCCTGACAAGTCGTGGCTGACTGGGCGGCGTTGACCTCCCAGGAATTCTCGAATCCATGCGCGATGTCCCGAGTATCATGCGCCGCTCGGTACGAGTTAGCTATGGGTTGAAATACTACCGTGGTGCGCATCAAAACAGGAATCACTCCAGTCCTGCCCGGGACGGGCCGAGGCCCAGCGTGCGGCAAACCGAACGCGCGATCATGAGCTCCTCGTCGGTGCGAATCACGCGCACGGTGACAGGGCTAGAGGGATTGGAAATCACCGCCATACTTTTCCGATTGGATTGGGGGTTCAGCTCGACGCCGAGAAAGCCAAGTTCGCCGCAGATCCGCCGGCGGATGACCGGCAGGTTTTCACCGATGCCGCCGGCGAAGACGAGCGTGTCCAGACCACCCAGCGCCGCCGCATAGGCGCCGATCCATTTTCTCGCTTGGTAGCAGAAAAGCGCGATGGCTTCCGTCGCCCGCACATCGCGGGCTTCGCGTGCCAGCAGGTCGCGCATATCGGAGCTCGTTTCGGAGATTCCCAGAAGGCCTGACTGGTGGTTCACCATCTGCTCAAATTGGACCGGCGTCATTTTATCGCGACGGGCCAGAAACGAGAGCAGTCCGGGATCCAGATCGCCGGAACGGGTGCTCATGACGAGTCCGGCGGCCGGGGTGAAGCCCATGCTGGTGTCGATGCTTTTGCCGTGATGCACGGCGGCGAGACTCGCGCCATTGCCGAGATGAGCGAGAATCACGCGGCCCTTGGCGGCGACGGGATCCAGTCTTCTGAGTTCTTCCATCAGATAAGAGTAGGAGAGGCCGTGAAAACCGTAACGCTCGACGCCTTGGGCGGCGTAGTGGCGGGGGATCGGGAGCATTTTGGCGACTCGCGGCATCATGCGATGGAAAGCGGTATCAAAGCACGCCACCTGCGGCAGTTTGGGGTATCGTCGGCCGATGGCCTCGATCAGCCCGATTTCGCGCGGCAAGTGCTCGGGATCGTACGGCGTGATCCGGCGCAGTTCCGCGAGCAGTTTCGGCGTGATCCGTGCCGGCGCCGAATGTTTCATCCCGTGAACCACCCGGTGTCCCACAGCTTTGACGGACGAGAATACCGGCTGCGCCTCCAGCCAGTTCAGAAGAAAATCGACCGCGTTCAAATGATTGGTGGCGGCGATCGGTAGCGGTGGCCGCGGTTTTCCGGGCGGGCCGTGGACGACAAGATTTGTCTCGCTCAAGCCAATCCGGTCGATTTTCCCCGCGAGATTCCGCCGCAGTGTTCTGCCGGCGTCATAAATCACGAATCGGATGCTCGACGACCCGCCATTGAGGGCCAGTACGGAAGGTGGCGCGGATTTCATGAGTCAATTTTCGCTATATCGGCACCGGTCCACTGTTGCGGGAGCTGAGGGGAATTGGACTTCACTACCATAGAGTAGGGGGCGGCGAGTCATAGCGCTATGGGGTGTTCGACCGATGAACCCGGTGCGGTTGCCTCCTGTATGTTTGAATCGTGCAACAGGAACGTCCGTCAATTTTTTCGGTGTCGGGTAACACCCCATATCTGCCCCCGATCCATCGGTGCATATTGCCATGCATCACCTCCGCATCGGAGGCAGCCACAGAATACAGCGATTGAGGAAACTATTTTATGCCCATTAAAATCAAAGAACTCTACGGTCACAAGCTCACCGCTTCGGATGGCGACATCGGTCATGTGAAGGATTTCTACTTCGATGATAAAACTTGGGTGGTCCGTTACCTGTTTGCGGACACCGGATCATGGTTGAGCGGACGGCAGGTGCTGCTCGCTCCGTATGCTTTTGGCCGCCTGAATCGGGAGGACATGATTCTGTCGATCAACCTGACGCGAAAACAGATTGAAAACAGCCCCTCCATTGATTCGCACAAGCCGGTCTCCCGGCAATACGAGATCGAATACTACCGCTACTATGGCTGGCCCGCCTACTGGAACGGTGGCGGGATGTGGGGTGTCGCCGGATTTCCGGTCGTGATGGCGCCATCAAAAGATGAACTTGAAGCGCATCAGCAGCCGCACCACCGGGACGACAAGCATCTGCGCAGCATGAAAGCCGTGGAGGGTTACGCGATTCACGCCACCGACGGCGAGATCGGCACGGTGAGCGGTTTCATGGTCGATGACAAGAGCTGGGCGATCGGCGAGTTGCTCGTCGAAACCGGCCACTGGTATGCGGGCAAGGAAATCATGATTCCGACCGGCAAAATCACGCGCATCAGTTACGAGGATTCGGTCGTGTTTGTTAATCTTACCAAAGCTAATCTCCAAAAGACCCGGGAAAACGAGGTGGCGGGGGTCGGCGACCGAACTTACGGCGCAAAAGATCATCTCAGATCAGTTTGATGGGCTGATCATGACAGCGACGGCCAGAGCCGTTGCGCCGGGTCATTTCAAACAACTCCCCCATATGAAAAAAAATCCCCTCAACAAGGGCGTACTAACCGAGAACGGCGTCGGCATCGGCGTGGTCTCACGTCGAATGATCCGCGCGCGCGCGGCCGAAGACGCGCTCATCAACGGTCGGCACCCGCAAGATGCGACCAAAGCGGATGTGGATGAGGCCAGACAAGAATTGGCCGGAGGTCCGGATCTCAGTCCAAAAGATATCATCCTCGAATCGGCGCCGGAGTCCGAGCGCTGGGATCCCGTGCCAGGCTCGGCGGGTCACCAAGCGCCGGAGTCCTCGAGCGAGGACGAAAACGAGGAAGGAGAAAGCGAAGAAACGCAGTTGGTTGAAGAGGGCGTCAAAGAAGCAACGCATGATCAGATGCTCCAAGCGGCCCGGGCGGCTGAAAAGAAGGCCAATAGAGAATGATAACCTATTGTTCGTCCAACGGTGAATTTAAATACGCCGATGACTGACCTGCCCACACCGCCCGAAATTAACCCGCTACGAATCGGGGTCGCGGCCGATCATGGTGGATTTGAGCTAAAACAATATCTGGAGGGGAGATTGCGCGAGGCCGGTCATGACGTGAACGATTTTGGCGACCACCGGTCGCATCCAGATGACGATTACCCTGATTTTGTCGTTCCGCTGGCGCACGCGATCGCGCGCGGCGAAGTGGATCGCGGCGTGGCCGTCTGTGGGAGTGGAGTGGGAGCATGTGTGGCAGCCAACAAGGTCGCCGGCGTCCGGGCCTGCCTGATCCATGAAAATTTCTCCGCACATCAGGGAGTGGAGGACGACGACCTGAACGTGATTTGTCTCGGTGGCCTGGTGGTTGGCCACGCGGTTGCCTGGGAGCTGGTTCAGACTTTTCTCGCGGCGAGATTCAGCGGCTTGGAGCGCCATCGCCGCCGGCTGGCGAAAGTGGGGGAACTCGAAACCACTCTACCGCAGGAATCGCCATGAAGATCAGTCCGTTGGCGGGAAAATCGGCGCCGATGAGAATTCTGGTCGACGTGTCGCGGCTCGTCACCGCCTACTTCACCGAGATGCCCGATCCTTCGATCCCGGCACAGCGGGTGTCTTTCGGCACCTCCGGGCATCGCGGTTCATCATTCGACCACTCGTTCAATGAATGGCACGTCCTTGCGATTACCCAGGCGATTTGCCTGTACCGGAAACAGCACCAGATATCGGGTCCACTCTACCTTGGCATCGATACCCATGCGTTGTCCGTCCCGGCCTCCGCGACCGCGCTCGAAGTCCTGGCCGCCAACGGGGTCGAGGTAATGATCGCCGAAGGCGACGGCTATACGCCGACGCCGGTCATTTCCCATGCGATTCTAACTCACAACAGCGGGCGAATCAGTGCATTGGCCGACGGGATTGTCATCACCCCGTCGCACAATCCGCCTCACGATGGCGGCTTCAAATACAACCCGCCGACCGGCG
>CAZIQP010000196.1:0-6336 GCA_964541315.1 uncultured Opitutaceae bacterium | reverse complement strand
CGGATTTTGAGTCCGTTGCGTCTGCCAATTCCGCCATCCGGGCTAACACCAAGGCGGCGAAACAAACCCGCTACCGGATGAATGTAAACCCTGATTTTCAGCCAATCGTCCCGACGCAGGGACTAACCGCGAATAGCACGGATGAAGGCTCGGAAAATTGGCAGAACGCCAATGACCACCTTTGTCTAAATCCTGTCCAGGTTCCAACGCGCTTCGATCTGCAGAACTTTGCTCAGCCCATCAGTGCCAATGCGCGCCTCTCTCCCATGCACGGAAAGAACCCAATAATATGACGGGCTTGTCACTGCTTCCATTCACTCTCACTCTTGCTGCCACTTCCCCATGCCCGATTTTCGCGCCTATTGTGAGTCAACTGATCCTACCGCCCGTGAAATCCGGCTCAGCGCGGAAGAAAGCCACCACCTCGTGGTCGTGAACCGTTGTGGACGTGGAGAGCCCGTCATCGCTTTCGACGGCCATGGGCACGAGTGGATTTGCGAATGTGCCGATCCCGCCAAAGCCGCCGCGGTTCTGCGCGTGAAAGAATTTCGCCAGGCCAAGCCCCTGCCCTGCGCCATCACCCTGGCGCAGGCGCTGCCGAAAGGCGCGACCATGGACGAGATAGTCCGCCAAGCCACGGAGCTTGGCGTCGTCCGGATCGCTCCGCTCATTGCCGAACGGACGCAAGTTCACCTCGATGGCGACCGGGCTGAAAAGAAGACCGAGAAATGGCGTACCACCGCGATCGAAGCCGCCAAGCAATGCGGCAACCCTTGGCTGCCGGAAATCGTCCCAATCCAAAAACTGGCCGACTACCTCGCCGCCGCCGGCGACCATGACCTGAAGCTGGTGGCCAGTCTGCATGCAGGAGCTACTTCCCTCAAGAAAGCGCTCGCCCACTATCACGCCAAAAACGCCCGCCCACCGCACCGGGTGCTCTGGCTGGTCGGCCCCGAAGGCGATTTTTCCCCGGCAGAAATGACCGCGCTGATCATGGCCGGATTCACCCCCATCACGCTCGGCCCGCTGGTCCTCCGCTGCGATACCGCCGCCCTCTGCGCACTGAGTATCCTGAGCCACGAACTGGCGCTGCACTGAACTTTTTCATCAGACTGCAGCCCGCGCCAAAAACGAGCGGCGTGCCGATGAGCCCAAACCCGGCTGAAGTACTGCCGGGAAAATTTCGGGGATTTGCCCGCCTACTGAACCGTGATGGTGATGATCGCGTTGCTCGGTGGCACGATGACATTAAGCACCGCCGCATTACTCGTGGCAGAACCCACGGAGTTCGTGGCGACCGCCGTGTAAGTGCCGGCATCGGCAGCATTGGTTGACGCAATGGCATAGCTGCTGCCGGTGGCACCAACAATCGCCACGCCGTTTTTCCGCCATTGATAGGTCGGTGCAGGCGTGCCCGTGGCCGCAACGGTGAAGGTCGCCGAACCACCGGCGATCACCACCTGGCTTGCCGGCTGCGTCGTGATCGTTGGTCCGGCGGATGCCGCTGTTTCCAAAATGAAATGCGCCGCCGTCAGCGCCGGAAGCGTGTAGCTAAAGTGATTGCCGCTGATGCCTGACACTGCGGTGCGCTCCGTAATCGTCGCGCTGCCGGCATCGAAGGCGAAAACTCGCGCCGTGGCGTAAGCGGTGCCGCCCGCGATGGTGAAGTCGAGTGGCGTGGCCGCGTCATAGCTTTTGTTGAGCACGATGATGTGAAGACGCGCGGTCGAATTGTCTTCGAGCGAAGCGTAGGTCGAGCAGGTAACGACGTCGGAAGCCGCCGCTGAAACTGAAGTGTTGCCGAACTGGTGGCCGGCACCATCGTAGTCGCGATACAGCTTGAACGCGCCGACCGTGTAAGTAAGGTCGCTGTGCAGCGGCCAAAAAGAAGCCAGATACACTCCATTTTTCCCGAAAACACCGAGGATATCGGCCTGGGCAATGCCACCGGAAACATGGTTCTCACCGCCAAAATTATATTCGGTGAATCCGAGCTTTGTCCCGGGATAAAACGTGGTGATCGATTGCTGGATGTTGGGCAGAAAAGGCAGGTAGCTGGCGTAGTACTGGCCAATCCAACTGTTTTCGACGTAAGTGGCGTCCCAGAATGCACGCGGAGCCTGCATGCGGGCTTGGTTGCAGGCGATATTGGTGTAGTCCGTGCTGTCGGTGACCCGGGCACCTCCGCCCTGAGCCTCGCTGTAATTGTGCAGATCGAGCACATCCAGCAAGCGGGTGCCGGCGGTCGTTGACGCCTGTTTCATCTGGTCGAGATAGTAATCAATAAACCAGCGGTAGGCGCCCTTTTGCTTTTCCGTGTTCCAGTCCGTGGCGTTTTGGAAACTCAAGTAGCCGTTGAAACCATAGCTCACAAAACCGAGTGTCTCCGCCGCCGGGTCGATGCGCTTGACTGTTTTGGCCAGATCGACGCTGCGGCTGATCAGCTCGGTGCATAATGGCTGCGCCGGATGCAGCCGCGGATGGGTGCTGGACCACAAGTCGGGCTCGTTGTCCAAATCGTATCCCTTGATGCCCGTCGCCCCGGTCGCGCTGCCGTAGTGGGTGACTAAAAAATTCAGCAGTTCGTCCGAATAAACTTTGCCATCGTTCAGATCCGGTGTGGTGGAAAGCGCCGTGGGCTTGGTGTTCACCACGGCCACCCAGCGGGAGGAAGGCGCCGCCTGCGCCGGCGTGACCGGACCGGATTTATCGGCGGCGACGTAACCGGCCATCGGCAAAGTGAGAACGGAATAGCTGGTTTTCGCCGCCAGAGACTGGTCGTGAAAATTTGTCATCACAATGCCGGGAACATTCGCCTGGCTGCCGGTTATGTTTGCAATCCAAGTCAGAAAATCATCGCTCTGCTGATTATAGTCGGAGCCGGCGTTGGAGGCGTTGTTTTCCCAATTATAGCCGGTCATGCGATTGCCGCCCTGGCGGCGCAAAGCAAGATTCACCCCCGCGAAGTCCTGATTGCTGCCGTAGATATACGGACTGATCGGCGTGCGGCCCGCATCGGGATTGACGCTGATTCCCACTGCCGCATGTGTGGTCAGCACCGACACAATTCCGAGCCATGTGCCGAGAGCGTAGCGGCAGACCATGATCATGGCAGTGGGCGATGTTTTGGTGGGAAATGGCATGGCAATGGTTCGGAGAGTTTGTTCATGACTCAAAATGAGTTTGGTCCAGCGCGGTCCATAATGCGAAAATAAGGCGGGGGCCGCTCGTCGTCAGTTCAGATTGGTTTGCGCCGGAAAATGTTCCGGGAAATCTCCGGTCGAAAACCGGACATAACAGACAAGGCAAGCACCGCTCTTGGCCTACGATCATCGTACTCGCTGATCTGGAACATCCCACCCAATCCATGTGTTGGACCTATGCCCTGGCCGAAGTTTAAAATAAACATCAACTTTGCTGACGCGGACCAATCTCCCGAATTCAAAGCGCACCATTCCACGCTAGGGAACCGTGATCGTTATGATCGCATTGCTGGGCGCAACAATAACACTCAGCACGCCAGCATTGCTTGTAGCCGAACCCACGGAATTTGTCGCCACCACGGTGTAGCTGCCGGCATCAGCAGCGGCAGCCGACCCGATAGTATAAGTGCTGCCGGTCGCCCCGGCAATCGGCACGCCATTTTTCTGCCACTGATAACTCGGCGCCGGAGTGCCGCTGGCCGCTGCGATGAATTGCACGGCTTGGCCGGCATTCACGGTTTGGGTTGCGGGTTGCGTCGTGATGATTGGAGCCGAATTGACTGCCCCCGCAAACGTCAGATTCAAGGTGATCGCTCCCGTGTAGGTATACTGGGCAGGATCCGAAGTGCTGCCCCAACCATCGACCGCGATGGAGTAAGTCGTGCCGCTGACGGCATTGAATGTCACACTGCTGGTGCGAATGACACCGTCCTGAACATCATCATTGGAGACGACTGCGGTCAGGGCATTGACCGCCGAACCGGTGTAAACCGCCAACACCGTATCGAAGTTGCTCCCGAGCGTGGTGATCGTCGTGCTCCCGCTGCCTGGTGCCGTCCATTTCCACCAGACGGAATGGCCGTTGGGCGCGTCTGCTCCGGCATGATTCGGCTCACCCGATTGTCTGGTCGCCGCAACATTGGAGCCGGTGAGCTGAATGGAGCTACCGCTCAAAGTGATGGGGGTGGCGTTGGCAAAGTCGTTGTTGGCCGGCACAACACCGGGCGCGGCGTAGAGCAATTGTGCGCCCGCAATGTCGTCAGCCTGCATCGTGTCGATATTGCTGACCTGGCTGTTCATGATCGCCGTCACATTCTGTGGTGGTGTCGCCTGATCGGGATGCTTCAGACCCAGCACATGCCCCAACTCATGGATGACGACGCGCCGGATGTCTTCGTTGCTATTGAGAGGACCGCGGTAGGAATCCCAAGTCCACTTCGTATTGATCACCATATCCGCCTCGACCAAGGAATCGCCCTGGGAAAAGGTGACGGTGATTGCCAGCGTGTACTGATCAAAACTCTTCCGCACATCGTTCCCGGAATTATCTTTTCCGTATGAATACTGGGAGTCCATCGCGATTTCATTCAGTCCGTTCGAGTTGGAATAGGTCCCCACCGGCGGATTGCTCGGCGTGGGAAAACTTTGCCAACTGAACTGAACAATCCCGAGCTTGGTATTCCAAGCCTGCATGGCCGCCTCCACACTGCTGACGTAATCACTCCCGTCCGTGAGGGCAAACGTAGGGGCCGGCAGCAAAATCCGCATCGGGATTGATCCCGGTTCCCAAGCGAGAACATAACCACCCGAATCGGTGTCGATGTCATAAGCCCACAACGCAGGGACAAATAAAACCATCAGGACCAAGCGCCGGAATAGTTTCATGGGCGATTATTGGGTCGGGACGTGCCGGTAAGCGGGGTTCACCTCCGCCTTGACCCGCTGGATCAGTTGCGCCGGCGTCAAAGCCAGCGCGGGGGTTTTCATGCGGCGTTGCATCTCCGCCGCCGAGCCTTCCGCCATCGGCAGCGCCACTTCGGCAGGATCCTGCAGAGGCACATGGTTGCTCCGCGTCATGTATTCGCGTCCGGTGCCCGCATCCTTTTGAATCGGATAGCGGCCGTGCATAATGCCCAGCAACGGAAAAATATTCCGGCCGTTGCCCTGGATAAAGAGAATGTCTTCCTGGCCGACCTGAAATTTGGGCGCGCCTTGGATGACCATCTCCATGTCACCGATTTTTCCGCCCAGCATTTCCAACACAAGGGGCTGGGGCGGCGCACCGGCAATTACCTCACGCACATCCAGTTCAACCCGGGTATGGATCCTGCCATCCTCCTTCGTCCCCAGCCACTCGGAAGTAACTGATTTCACCACCGCCCGGACGATGTAATCCGACTCGTTCACGAGTTGGGCGAACGTGGGTGGTTTTACGGTTGTGGCCGGAACCGTTATGGCACCGAAAATCGCAATGAGACAAACCACCCATAATCTCCAGCGGTCCAGCGCTGAGAAAAAAATATTCCGATAAGCCGATGTGTTCATTAAATAAGGAGGAGACCAGATCCGGTGAATCAACAGCCTGGTTACATCTGCCAATATTGCACATCCATCCGTTCCGTCAAAGCGATTTGACCGAGGAGCCGAGCCATCGACCCGCTTTAATAGGACCCCAAACAAAGTTAACAAATGATGGGCAGTTCCGACTGACCTTAAAATACGGACACAACTCGGTCAGCGTAAACTTGCCGGTCGTGGCCAGACTGACGAAACGATGCTTCTCTTCCATGGCGGTTACTTGGTTCCAGGGCATAGCCTGAAAGTGTAACCCATGTCCTGACCTTTTGTGTTACCGATGTCCTCGGATCATACCGTCTCGCTATTCGTTGCCGCTTTTAGCCCTTCGTCCGCTTTTCCAGCGCACGCCGCCATTCACCGAGCAAACCTTCGCTTAGTGTGCGATCAATTCGCCCGTCCTCTACGGAACCGACGAATGTTCCTTCAAGTTCAAATTCAATGGCCAAACTGCGCACGAACGAAAACTGACGCAGTGCCTCAACGAGCCACGTGACCTCGTCGAGGTGTTGCCGATCTACATCAATGGGCAAGTTCCATGGCGGAAGCGCAGAGTGAATTTCCAACACGCCGCCGACCGTCCGCACTGGCGTCCCCAAGTTGGAAGCGTGTAGTTCGTCCATGAACACAGGCGGGCCGATTAGCCAATTTCGACCGCGGGCGATTTCCGCAATTACGCGCTCCACTTCAGGAGGAAGGTCATCCTCAAAATCCTGAGCGATGTAGAACAGGAGTTTCTGCTTTGGGTGATCGTATGCGATTTCAGAAGGCATCGTTT
>CAZIQP010000195.1:2905-6408 GCA_964541315.1 uncultured Opitutaceae bacterium | reverse complement strand
CCGTTGCTGCGCGCGTCAACGTATGGATTGTCGATCTGCGCGGGATCACCGATCAGGACGATTTTTGAACCCTCGGAAATGCGCGTGATCACCGTCTTCACCTCGTGCGGCGTGAGCTGTTGCGCCTCATCGAGAATGAAAAAGCGCCGGGCGATGGAGCGTCCGCGGATGAACGCGAGGGCCTCGATCTCGAGCACGCCATTCCGGATCAGCCGCTCGTAGGGTTTCATGGGCGGCATTCCGCCGCTGCCGTGGGCGGGCTGCGGGGCGGACATCATCGACATGACGTCGTCGTGCTTCTTGTTTTTCTTGCTCACTTTCTTGGCGACGAACTGCTGTTCCTTTTGCGGTTTGGAGGGCATGAGCACCTCGAGCGCATCGTGGTAGGGTTGCAGCCAGGGCTTCATTTTTTCCTCAAGCGTGCCGGGCAAAAACCCGATGTCCTTGCCGAGGGCGATGACCGGGCGCGAAATCGACAGGCCGTCGTAGCGCGAGGCATCGTCGGTGGTCTGGTGCAGCGCGGCCGCCGTGGAGAGCAGCGTCTTGCCTGTGCCGGCTTTGCCAAAACAGGTGATGAGCGAGATGCTGTCGTCCATCAGCGCATCGAGAAAAAACTGCTGCTCAAGATTGCGCGGCCGGATGGGAATCCCGCCGGGCGCTTTCACGAATTCGGGAAAACGCAGCCGGCGCACGACCCCGCCGCCAAAATAGCGGCCGGGCATCGTCTTGCCCTCGGGCGTCATCAGCAGGACGTACTCGTTGAGATAAAGTTTTTTCGCGGTGTCGTCGGCCAGTTCGAGCTGCCCCTCGGAACAGAATCGCTGCATCTCATAGACATCGAGGTTGAGCGTCGGGTAGGAATCGGTATCGGGCGCCTCGGGCACCTTGTCGTTCAGATAGTCCTGGGCCTCGAGCCCGACGGCGCGCGCCTTCAACTGCACGTTCACATCCTTCGTGACGAGGATTGTGGGCGGTGGAAAAGTCTCCTGCACGAAGAGCGCGCTCGCGATGATGCGGTTGTCCTTCTTGGTGAAATCGGAAAGCACGGCGCGCAGCCGCTGCATGGCGGGCGACGACCAGTTGTTCTCCACCAGATAGCGGTTGATGATGACGGAGAGCGTGCCGCCGTTCTCCAGCTTCACCCCCTCGTGCATCGAGCGGGAATCGGGCAGCAGCTCCTGCAGCAGGCGGTGCACCCGGCGGGCGTTGCGGCCCCGCTCCGTGGACTGCTCGCCCTTGATGGCGTCGAGTTCTTCGAGAACCTCGACGGGAATCGCGAGATTGTTCTCCTCGAACTTGAAGATGGATTGGGGATCGTGCAGCAGAACGTTCGTGTCGAGAACGTAGGTTTTTGCCCTGATGCTGACTGACTGCCGCGACGAAAGTGGTGCCACAGTATGAGTTTTTTCCATCGAGTGGATAACTTGTGAATACCGAATGTATCCGCTTTTCCGCTTTGTAAATACAAGAAATGCGCGGTGTTGATAATTTCATGTTACATTTCAGCGGACGCATCATTGACTTCGCGCCAAGCCGTGCATCACGGTCGCACGCGATTTATTTTTCATGACGAGCATGCACTTCGAACCCTGGCAATGGGCCCTGCTGATTCTTGGCTCGCTCTGCGTGGGGCTTTCAAAAACCGGCGTGCCCGGCCTCTCGGTCTTGTTTGTCGCCGCGTTCGCCAATATTTTTTCCGCCCACGGAGGGGCGCGCGCCGCCACCGGCGTGGTGCTGCCGATGCTGATCATCGGCGATCTCTTCGCCGTGGGCAGTTATCGGAAACATCTCGTGTGGTCGCATCTCTGGCGGCTGTTTCCGTGGGCGCTCCTTGGCGTCCTGTTCGGTTGGTTCGCCCTGGGCAAAATCAACGATCTTTGGTCGGCCCGGCTCATCGGCCTGATTTTGCTCGGCATGCTGGGCTTTCATCTTTGGCGGAAAAAATCCGCGGTGTCCGGCCATCAACCGGAAAGCTTCGACCAGGCCCCAGGGTGGCGGGCCGCGCTGACCGGCACCTTGGCGGGATTTTGCACGATGGTGGCCAATGCCGCCGGACCCGTCATGAGCATTTATTTGCTGGCGATGCGCCTGCCCAAACTCGAATTCATGGGCACGGGTGCGATCTTTTTTCTTCTGCTCAACTGGCTCAAAGTTCCTTTCATGGTGAATCTCGGGATGATCAACCCCACGAGCTTTCAACTGAATCTCTGGCTGGCGCCGGCGGTGGTTCTGGGTGCGCTCACCGGACGTTGGTTGGCTGGCAGGCTCAGTCAGCGCTGGTTTGAGACCATTATTCTGATTCTCACCGCACTGGCCGCCGGCAACCTGATCTGCAAAACCTAAACCCAGTCGGGCTCCTTCGGTGGGGCTGGGTTCTTGGGGCGGGCCGGCGGACCCCACACCCGCAGAAGATATTCCGTCAAATTCAACAGGCTGACCCGACGCAATCCCCCCGTGTTGAGGTCGCGCAGCACGGGCACCTGCTGGCTGCGCTCTCTATAATATTCCCACATCTCCCTTTCGAGTTCCCGCGCCACCACGCCCTGATCAGCCGATTGCCGGGCGGCCTCGTGTAGCTTTCCATGCCAATATTTCCGCTCCTCGGTATGCCGGTCAATATAGTCGAAAAGTGTTTGTTCGTATTTATTTAAACTCATTCGCAATAGAATTTAGCGATAAACATGAAAAAACGTCGAATTGCTTTTGAACATATAGCTGCTATGAGGGTCATAGAGTTAGATACTCAAAACATACACCAACATGTGGCAAAAGCTCAAAGATCAAATTCCCGCAATCATTCTCACCGCCCTCATTCTTTGTGGTGCCGGTTTTTTCCTTTATCAAAAGGCCGTGAAAGATTGGAACAAGGAACGCCAGGATGAAATCACCGCCCTGCGCGAAGAAAACAAAGCCGAGCTGAAGGCCTCCGCCGAGGAAACCCGGCGTCACATTGAAGCCGTCAACCAGCTTCTCAAAGACGCCATCGCGAAACGCACGGCCGACGTCTTCATGACCGACGAGGAAGTCGCCAAGCTCAATGCGGAAAAAGTCGAGCAGCTCGCCGAAGCCATTGCCAAAAAAGTCGCGCCCGCCGGCCAGATCGCCAAGACTCCGGAAGAGGCCGAGAAAATCCAGAATGAGCAGATCGACAAAGTGGGCGGACGGCTCGCCGAAAGAATATCGCCCATTTTGGCCGACATGTCCAAGGACCAGAATCTCACCCGCGAGAAAATCAACGAATACAGCCAGCGCATTTCCAACCAGATCAGCGGCGTGCTCACCTCCGAGATGGCCCGCAACCAGGAGCTGAACAGCCAGGTACTGGCGTCCCAAACGATTGCGCAGGACTCGATGAAACTCAGCCACGAGCTCACCGCCCTCTATCTCAGCAGCTTCAAGGATCAGGGTCTGATCACGCGCATTCTGTCGCTTCCCGCCAATGTCGTGCGCGATGCCGCGAATCTCAGCATCGTCAACAGTTCGGAGCGCAAGAAAATGGAAGA
>CAZIQP010000195.1:0-2805 GCA_964541315.1 uncultured Opitutaceae bacterium | reverse complement strand
GGAGCAAGGCTGCGGGCAGTTTCCCTTTAAGTTTTGGGCCGAATGAGACGTCTGAAGAGGGTAACGCCCGGTTCATACCAGGCTCCCGAACCGGCGGGAGCCCCTTGCATTGCCTTATTAGTCACGCATGTCCCGCATCCTCACGCTGAATCTGGATTTTATCCTCATCCTGCAGTGCGGGCTTTTGCTGCTTCTTGGGATCGCCTGTTGGAGCAGGAGCCGGCGTGACGGGACTCAACCGTGGCATTGGTTTGGCTGCTATGCCATTTTCCAGGCCCTGCGAGCCGGACTCGACTTGGCGGTTTACGAAAACAGCGCACCACCCCTGCTCAATTTTCTAAATGATGCGCTTATTGCCGGCTCATCCCTGTGCCTGATCGAATTTGCCCGCGGTAGTTTTTCCCGGGGGGTGGGGCGTTGGGTACACCTGCCCCTGATCGGAGGTCTGGCTGCGGCCCTGTTGACGAACGGCAACGCCATTCCGCTTTGGGCGGGCATGACGATCGCCCTGCTGGCCGGTCTCTGGGCTGCGGCGGCATTCCGGCGGGCGGGTAATGACCCGGCGCGCACCAACGGCAATCATCCGCTGCATCTGGCCGCCCTGATTCTTGTTGCCTGCCAACTGATTATTGCGTTGCCCGATCAATATTTTGCGGAAGAAATCAATATGCTGCCGCCCAGCGCTCTCCGCGGCGCGTTGTTTTTCATCCTGACACTCGCTGTTCTCAACCATCAGCAAGCGCTGGATACTGAGTATGCAGCCCGGCCCGTCGCTCAAACCGCCGCGCGAAGACGCCACCGGCTGATTTGCGTCTTCGTCATTGTGCTGCTGGGACTCGCCGGCTGGACGGGCGCCAATTTCATTGGTCGGAACCAGGACCAGTCGATGCGCCAGCAAATTCTGGCCCGCACCCAGATCGCCGCCGCCGCCGTCCATGCGGAGGAAATCGCCCAACTGCACTGGGATGAGCGCGATCTCCCCAATCCTGCCTATATAAAACTCAAGGCGCTGATGATCTCGATGCATCGCGCCAATTCCGACCTGAGGTTTGTCCTGCTGGTAGGTATCAGGGAAAAGCAGGCCTATTTTCTGGCCGATTCTGAAAACCCGGAATCGAAAGATTATTCTCCTCCTGGCCAATCCTACGATGAAGCGGCTCCCGATTACCTCGCGGGGCTGATCTCGGGCCGGCCCTTCGTGCTCGGACCGGTGACCGACCGCTGGGGCACCTGGGTTTTTGGCGACTCTCCGGTGATGGACGCCAAAGGCCAGACCCTGGCCTATCTCGAGCTCGACATCGCCGCCGCCGATTGGGACACCCGCATCCACCATGCCCGGCTCCCCGTCCTGCTGATCACGCTGCTGATTGTCGCGCTGGTGCTGGGATCATTCCTGGCCTTCGAACGCTTGCGCGACAGCTCGGCCGAAATCGCCCTCTCGGAACAGCGCAATCGCAGTCTCGTTGAAGGTTCACCCGATTGCGTGCAAATGTTTGATCTCGCCGGCCACTACCTCGCCGTCAACCAAAACGGTCTCCGTGCCCTAGGCCTGACCGAAGCCGAAGTGTTGGGCCGGCATTTCTCCTCGCTGTGGCCGGCGGAAACCCGGCCCAGGATTGAGGAAGCCATCCGCGCCACTGTCGCCGGCCAGCCCACCAGTTTCGAGGCCGACTACATGCTGCCCGATGGACGCATTGTGACGTGGCGCGTCGCGACCAATCCGGTCTACGACAACAACAATTGCGTCCGCAGCTTTGTGGGGATTTGCGTGGACCTGACGGCACGCAAGCAGGCCGAACTCGCCTTGCTCGCGGCAAAAAAGGCGGCGGAAGACGCCACCCAGGCCAAGACCGATTTCCTCGCGGTCATGAGCCACGAGATCCGCACGCCGTTGGCCGGAGTGCTCGGCATGCTTGATCTCCTGCAGCAATCCCCCCTTGAGCCGCAGCCCCGCCGCTACACCAAATTCGCCCGCGACAGTGCGGACACTCTGCTGCACCTGCTCGATGATGCCCTCGACTCGGCGAAGATGGAGGCGGGCAAACTGACCATCGAAGCCATCCCGTTCCGGCCGCACGAACACTTTGAGGCCGCCTTCGAATCCGCCTCCATGCGCGCCGATTCCAAGGGCATCAGCTTCCGCCATGAGGTCGCATCTTCCGTGCCCGCCATTCTCATCGGTGACCCCACCCGTCTCCGCCAGATCATCAGCAACCTGGTCAACAACGCCCTCAAATTCACCGAAAAGGGCGGTGTCACCGTCACGTTGAATGCCGTGCCCGTCGGCATCGGATCCATTGTCTTAAAGATCGCCGTCACCGACACCGGCATCGGCATCAGCGAGGAAGCCCGGTCCCGGCTTTTCTCCAAATTCGCCCAGGCGGACTCATCCACCACCCGCCAATACGGTGGCACCGGTCTGGGTCTCTCTATCGTGAAAAGCCTGGCCGAGCTTATGGGCGGCGACGTGAACGTCACCAGCACACCCGGCCAAGGATCCACCTTCACTTTCTCCTGTGGTTTTAAAACCGGCACTGAAGACGTGCGACCGGCTAAATCCATCTCCGCCACTTCGAACACCGCGACCAAGACCCCGCATCCCCCCCGGGCCCGTCCTGCCCAGCAGCTCCGTGTGCTGGTCGTCGACGACGACGTCTCCAACCGCACCGTTGCCGAATCGCTCGTCACTTTCCTGGGTCACCGCGACGTGGCTTTGGCGGTCAATGGCCGCGAAGCGGTCGACCGGCTCATCGCGGAAAAATTCGACGTCGTGCTCATGGACAACCGCATGCCGGTCATGGATGG
>CAZIQP010000194.1:0-6430 GCA_964541315.1 uncultured Opitutaceae bacterium | reverse complement strand
AGGAAATCCACGATCTCGGTGCGCAGGTGTGCGTCGTCATCGGCGGCGGCAACATTTTCCGCGGCCTCCAAGGCGCCAAGCGCGGCGTCGACCGCACGACCGGCGATTACATGGGCATGCTCGCCACCGTCATCAACGGCCTCGCGATCATGGACACCCTCGAAAAAATGGGCGTCAGCACCCGCGTGCAGTCCGCCATCCCGATGAACCAGATCGCCGAACCCTTCATCATGCGCCGCGCCTCGCGCCACCTCGAGAAGGGCCGCGTCGTCATCTTCGTCGCCGGCACGGGCAACCCGTATTTCTCGACCGACACCACCGCCGCCCTCCGCGCCTCCGAGCTGCACGCCGACATCATCATGAAGGCCACCAAGGTGGACGGCATCTACGACAAGGATCCCAAGAAATTCCCCGACGCGGTCAAGTACGACAGCCTGACCTTCATCGACGCGCTCAAGCAGCGCCTCAACGTGATGGATTCCACCGCGTTTTCCCTCTGCCTCGACAACAATGTTCCGATTCTCGTTTTCAATCTCGACGATCCGCACGCCATCCGCAAAGCCGTCTCCGGCCAAAAGATCGGTACGCTGGTGCAGAATTGATTTGGCTTGAGGCAGGGCGGGCCCGCCGGGGCCATTCGTCTTCCAATCGAAAGAAAACAATCTAAAACCCGAAAATCATCATGTCCTCCAAAATCCTCGCCGACACCACCGCCCGCATGAAGAAATCCGTCGAGCACACGCTTCACGAATTCAGCACCATCCACACCGGCAAGGCCTCGCCCGCGATGGTTGAGTCCGTGATGGTCGAGGCCTACGGCTCCATGATGCCCCTGAAAGGTTGCGCCGCCATCACCACGCCCGACGCGCGCATGATCCAGGTGCAGCCTTGGGACAAAGGCCTCATCCGCGCCATCGAGAAGGCTCTCCAAATGGCCAACATCGGCGTCAATCCCGTCATCGACGGCGGCCTCATCCGCCTGCCCTTCCCCGAACTTTCCAAGGAACGCCGCCAGGAATTCGTCAAGACCGCCAACCGTCTCGCCGAGGAAGGCCGCGTCGGCGTCCGCCATGTCCGCCGCGATTTTCTTGAAGTCGCCAAGAAACAAAAGAAAGACGGCAAGATGTCCGAGGACGAGGAAAAGCGCCTCGAGAAAGACATCCAGACTTTGACCGACAAAATGATCAAGGACATCGACACCGCCCTGGCCAACAAGGAGAAGGACCTGATGTCGGTGTGAAGTGTGCAAAATCTACTGAGATCTCAGCCCGCCCCTCCGGCGGGCTTTTTTTGTCCTGTCCGTTTCCAGGGAAACCGAGAGGAGAGCGATCTTCGACGGCACATCCCACTTTCAAGGCTCTTTTCGAAAATGGGGGATTGATGCGAAGTCGATGTTGGGATTTCAACAGGCGGGCCCCCTATTGCTCATCACCCCATGAGGAACGAAACCGTCTCCCCTTTTGAAAAGCCACTGAGTGGCTCGGCAAAGCTCTTGCTCGTAGCCGGTGCAGCCGGAACAATTGTCCTGTTCTATATATTCATCACCCTCACCATCCTGTGTCTGCTTCTTTGGGTCGGGATGGAACTAATCGCGATCGTCGCGTTGGCACGATTCGGCATGGCTGGAATGATCGCCAAATATGTCGAGCGCGACATCAAGCTGATCGGCCGGCTGGCACGAAGCCTCTGGCTCCGCAGTGGCGCGGAATTCCGGCTGAAGTTAAAACCGGAGGAAGCCCCGGGCATCGTCGCCATCTTGCGCAAATTGTGCGCGAAGTTGCAGATTCCCCTGCCGGACGATCTATTCCTTGCGATGAATGCCGGTGCGTGGGTCGAACTAAGGGGTCTTCGGCAAAACTTCGGCAAAACAAACATCGGTATCGGCTACGACTTGCTGGCCGGCCTCTCCGTTCGGGAAGTTGAGGCCGTGCTCGCGCACGAACTGGTCCACGCGAAACTGATCCACCGGTTTTTCAAGAACTGGCTCGGCGCCGGCCTGGGACGCGCCGCCACAGTGGCGAACTATCTTTCGGCCATTGTCGACGCTTACCGCCGGGAGGGCATGTCGTTCACCATTGCCGAAGCCATTCTCCGTGTGGCCGACCTCCTCACCCGCTGGTGCGCCCGTCTGGTTTCGGCCTATTCGCGACAGGACGAATTTGAGGCGGATCACGGCGCGGCTGAATTGTGTGGAACCGCCCCCTTGCGTTCAGCGCTGCAAAAGCTCGACAGCCTGCACCAGGCTTTGGAGCGCCTGCCGTGGAATGAACGCATGGCGCAAATCCAATCAGAAGCAGGCTTGAGCAAATGGCTGGTGCAGGAACTCGCCGCCAAGATCGCCGGCCCGTCGGACACAAGAAGTTCCGCCGTCTTCAACCGCTACTCCACCCACCCTTTGACCCGTGACCGCATTGCCGCATTGCCCGACGACGGCTCTCAATCGGGCGAAAGCACACCGGGCATCAGTCTGCTGGCCGATCCGGATGCCGTGGCACTCAAACTTGCGGGAGAAATCGAACGCCAGTTGTCGGTCGAGGAACAAAAGGACGTGAAGCAACTGCGTCGCTGGCTTCGCAAGCTGCGCCGCACTGGCCACATCCGCCCAGCACAATGGCCGGGTGTTATCCTGACCGTCGTCGGTATCGGCATCGGGATTGGCAACCTGACTTCCATCCCTTGGTATGGATCAGTGGCGATTTTTTCAGCTTCGATAGCCGCTGGATGGCTGTTGATGCGCGCGATGCGTTACAAAGACCGTTTGGAATTGCCCCGCCCTGCCTTTGCCGCACTGAAAGCCGCGTGGTCGGACACCACCGAAATCAAGGATATCAAGGAAACGCAAAAGCTGTTGGAAAAGGAATTGCTGCAAAACGTATCCACCGAATTAAAACCGCGAAAAAAAGCCGCGGCTCTCGCCGCCGAAGCCTACGCCGCCCTGGGCCGGTGCGACTACCTCAGTGCCCACGTCGCCGCCCGTCTCTGCCAGAATCACAATGAGAAATCCGTGGAGGGAGCCCTTGCCCTGGCCGTGGCCTCGGCCGCCCTTCATCAGCCCGAACAGAGCGAACGGTTGATCAACTTTGTTTTGAAAACCACGGCCCTTCGCACCACTTCAACGGTATGGGGTGCCGCCTGGGCCGCCACCCTTATGGGCTCGTCAATGGCAGCCGAAGCTTTGCTGCAGGAAGCCGTGAAAAAACAGCCCGGCGATTCCACCCTACTCGCCCTGCTCGCCCTCAATCAATCCAATCGCAACAAACTGTTGGGTGCGCTCACCAGCATCCGCCTGACCTGCCTCCCGCAACCGGCCAGTACAGAACACGCCAAGCTCCTGATCAGTCTCCTGCTCGATCGTGGCGATCTGCGCGAGGCCCATGTGTGGCTGCAACAACTCGATCGCAAGACCCGCGATGACCGGGAAGTGCAAATCGCCTGGATTCGATTGCATCTTCTCCAGCGCCAGTTCGCCGAGGCGGAACAATGGATCAAGGAAATGGAAGCGCTCGATATTCCCGGTGATCTGCTGATAACGATCGGACGGCTTTACGAGAATGCCCGCAACGATCTCAAGGCGACCGCGTTCTTTGATCGGGCTCTGGTGATCGGGCACTATCCCGAAGCCCGGCTCGCTCTCGCCCGACAGGCAGCGCAAGCCAATGAACATGATCGTGCACGCGAGCACATCCTTGCCGCTTTGGATATCACCAAACCCCTGGGAAAAAACGCCATGGCCCCCATGCAGATTTTCCAAAACGCCTTGTGGCAACTGCTGTCACTGGAACCCATGATGGCTGACTGCCGTGCATGGATCGCCGATCTGCCATTGGGCGGCAAGCCCGGCACACTCAATCGCCGCTCGATGATGGTTTACGCCCGAAACGAAAAGGAAGCGGAAACCTATCTGCAGGTGATTCGCCAAGCCATGGAACCGGACAAGGCCCCTTTGTCCGTTTCCTATTACAACATCGTATCCGCACCGAAAGACCTGCAGCCCCTCCATCCCGTGAAGCCGGGTGTTCAACGCATATACCACTGACGCGCCCCTCTCCACCACGAACCCGGCCCCATGATCTCGGAGAACCCGTCTTCCGGCGGCAGCTTGATCCGTCCGGATCAAATTTGCGGATCACTTCCGCAGCTTCGCCGACTCCGCCACCTTTCGTCGCAACCAGCGACGGTAGGTCGTGCCGTTCATCGGCAGTTCAACCGTGCGGCCCGTCCAGGCCGAAAGCAAAATGGCGTTGGCCAGTTCCACCGCATGGATTCCCTCGGCCGCCGGCGCGATCAAAGGCCGCCGGTCCAGAATCGCATCCACAAAATTCTGCACGATCTCCACATGCTGCCCGCCGCTTCCTTCCGGCGCGACCGGCACTTCCACGGTCTCGGGTTTGGCGAAGCGGTCCTTGGTCGTCCGGCTGAAACGCGCCACCGGCACCTTGTTGCGCGTGTGGCGAAAAGATCCCGGCTCGATCACCACCCGGCCGTTCTCCGCCACCACTTCGAGCCGGTTCGTGCCGGGCGCTTCACCCGTCGACGTGATGAACGTCGCGTGGCTGCCGTTGGCGAACTCCAGGTAGGCCGTCACGTCGTCCTCGACCTCGATCGGATGATATCGGCCAAAGTGGCAAAAACCACGCACGCGCACCGGCTGACCGAAAATCCACTGGAGCAGATCGAGCGAGTGCGGACTCTGGTTGAGCAAAACACCGCCGCCCTCGCCCGCCCACGTCGCCCTCCAGCCGCCACCGGCATAATAGGAGTGGGGCCGGAACCAGTCGGTGATCGTCCAATTCACCCGGCGCACCGCCCCGAGTTCACCGCCGCGCACCATCTCGCGCAACCGTTGGTAGGCCGGGTCGGTGCGCTGGTTGAAATCCGTGGCGAAAACCAGCCGCCGGTTGGTATGGGCCGCGAGGAGTTTCTGCGCATCGATCTTGTCCACGGCCAGCGGCTTTTCCATCAGCACATGCAAGCCCGCCTTGAGGGCCGCGATGCCCGCGACCGGGTGATGGTAATGCGGCGTGGCCACGATCACCGCGTCCACCGCTTTCGCCTCGAACAATGCCGCCGCATCCGCAAATCCGGCCACACCGGGCAGCATGCTCCGCCGGCCCGGATCGGTGTCCGCAATGGCGGCCAGCGTGGCGCGGGCCACCTTGCCCTCCAACAGGTGATGGGCGTGCACCTGCCCGATGTTGCCATGACCGATGATGCCGATGCGAACGGACTTTTTCATGCGAGAAAAGTGCGCCCAGTCTGCCACTCCTTCCCCTCGCGGCAAGCGGCATCGGCCCGCTTCGCTTGCTCTGCGTTTCGACTTTTTTGGAGGGCACTCTCTCCCGACAAGCCGCGGTTCGGTCCGTCGGAGACGGACCCTCTAGCAGATCGAAGCTGAATTATACCAAATGCCCATCGAATTAACCCGACTTCGACTATTGGAGGGGAGAATGCGATTTTTTCTGAGTTTTCGTGCGCGTAACTGATTGGAATGACGGGGTCGATTTTTCAAAAGGGCGTGTAGTGACAACCTGCCGTCTAGCGGCGATTCATTTTTCTGCTAAAAGCCGGCATGTTTTTGAAGTGCAGCATGCGGCGCAAGAACGGCAAAATCCACCGAAACCGGTCGGCGGTGGAGAGCCGGCGGGTGGTGCAGCAGCATGTCCTCTATCTCGGTGAGGTGATTAACCGGCAACGCGTTTCGTGGGAACGTGCCGTGAGCGTGTTCGACGAGACGAGCAGTCAACTCCGGCAACTTTCCTTGATCCCCCGAGGATCGTCCGATCAGCGCCGCGGAGGTGGACACGTTGTCGGTGCGGCTGAGCGCACTGCGGTTGGAGCATCCGCGACCGTGGGGTTGGCTGGCGGATTGCCTGTGGCGGGAATGCGCCTCGATACGTTTTTCGCCGAACGCCTGGGCTGCATCCGGGAGGATACTCCGTGGGAGAAGGTCCTGCGGGCGCTCACGATTTACCGGTTGCTTTCGCCGGGCTCGGAGTGGCGGCTGCACCGGCAGCGGTTCGCCACGACCGCACTGCCCGATCTGCTCGACACCGATGCGAGCGTGGCGCAAACGGCCACGCGCTACCGCTGCCACGACCGGTTACTGGAGCACAAGGAGGCGCTCTTTGCGCATCTGCGCGAGCGTTGGACCGATCTGTTCGCACCAAGCTTCGACATTTTGCTCTATGATCTGACGAGCACATATTTTGAATGCGACGTGCCCGAGGACGAAAACGATCCGCGTAAGTTTGGTTATTCCCGTGACCGGCGCGGCGATTGTATGCAGGTCGTAATCGCGTTGGTGGTCACGCCCGAAGGTCTACCGCTCGCCTACGAGATGCTGCCGGGCAAGACGGCGGCCGGGACAGCGCCCAGAGGTAGCCTTGGGGGGTTTGCCGTCCTTCAAATCGGGGTCGTTGCACTTGACCGG
>CAZIQP010000193.1:0-6451 GCA_964541315.1 uncultured Opitutaceae bacterium | reverse complement strand
ATGGTGTTGAGCACCACGCCGATCGATTGGGTCAATTGTTCGAGAAACGCGATATGGGGTCCGCTAAAAGGCTGCAATGAAGCTAGCTCGATGACCGCCTTGGCTTGGCCTTCGAACAACACGGGTAACACGACGACGCTGACCGGCGTGGCCTCGCCGAGGCTTGAATTGACGCGAGTGTAGCCAATGGGAATCTCATTAAGCAAAATTCGCTGCTTCTCGACTGCACACTGTCCAACCAAACCTTCACCCGGGGCAATGAGTCCGGGAAGCCCGGGTCGTTGCGCATAGCCTGCCAGCAGACGCAGGACCGGATTTTTCGGATCGGTGGCGTCCATCTGGTAGATGGTGCCTTGCTGGGCGTTGACCAGCGGCGAAAGCTCCGAGAGAAGCATCTTGCCGACGGTGAAGAGATCGCGCTGGCCTTGGAGCATGCGGGTGAACTTGGCGAGGTTGGTCTTCAACCAGTCCTGCTCCTGATTCGTCTCCGTCGTGTTGCGAAGATTGTAGATCATCGTGTTGATGTTGTCTTTTAGCTCCGCTACTTCGCCGCGGGCATCGACTTGAATCGATCTCGTGAGATCGCCCTTTGTCACGGCGGTCGCCACCTCGGCAATTGCGCGTACCTGGGTCGTGAGATTCGCGGCGAGCAGATTGACGTTGCCAGTAAGATCCTTCCACGTGCCGGCGGCACCAGGCACGTGGGCTTGTCCACCGAGTCGGCCTTCGACACCGACTTCACGCGCTACGTTCGTGACCTGTTCGGCAAAGATCGCGAGTGTATCCGTCATGTTATTGATAGTGTCAGCTAGACCCGCCACTTCACCCTTTGCCTCGACCGTGAGCTTTTGGCGCAGGTTGCCGTTGGCCACGGCCGTTACTACTTTCACGATGCCGGAAACCTGATCGGTGAGATTGGCTGCCATGACGTTAACTGAGTCGGTCAGGTCCTTCCAAGTGCCGGCCACGCCGGGCACGAGGGCCTGGCCGCCGAGCTTGCCCTCGGTACCGACCTCGCGCGCCACGCGCGTCACTTCGGCGGAGAAACCGTTGAGTTGGTCCACCATCGTGTTGATGGTATTCTTCAATTCGAGAATTTCACCCTTAACGTCGACCGTGATCTTGCGCGACAGATCGCCCTTCGCTACCGCAGTGGTCACCTCTGCAATGTTACGCACCTGGTCGGTGAGGTTGGCGCCCATGGCATTGACGGAGTCGGTCAAATCCTTCCAAGTGCCGGCCACGCCTGGTACAACGGCCTGCACGCCGAGCCGGCCCTCGGTGCCGACTTCGCGCGCCACACGCGTCACCTCGGACGCAAAGGAGCGCAGTTGCTCCACCATGGTATTGATGGTTTCCTTGAGCTGAAGGATTTCACCGCGCACGTCCACGGTGATCTTGCGCGACAGATCTCCATTGGCCACGGCGATGGTCACCTCTGCAATGTTACGGACCTGGGTCGTCAGATTGTTCGCCATCGAATTTACATTGTCTGTGAGATCCTTCCATGTGCCGGCTACGCCGGGCACGGTCGCCTGACCGCCGAGCTTTCCCTCGGTACCGACTTCACGCGCCACACGCGTCACCTCGGACGCGAAACCGTTGAGCTGGTCGACCATCGTGTTGATGGTGTTCTTTAGCTCCAGAATCTCGCCGCGAACGTCGACCGTGATCTTGCGCGACAAGTCACCCCTCGCGACAGCAGTGGTAACGTCGGCGATATTGCGAACCTGCGTGGTCAAATTGTTCGCCATCGAATTCACGTTGTCTGTGAGATCCTCCCATGTGCCGGCCACACCCTGCACCTGGGCCTGGCCACCTAGCTTGCCCTCGGTACCGACTTCACGCGCCACGCGGCTCACCTCGGAGGCGAAGGCGTTGAGCTGGTCGACCATCGTATTGATGGTATTCTTGAGCGCAAGAATTTCGCCGCGAACGTCGACCGTGATCTTGCGCGAAAGATCGCCTTTGGCCACCGCGGTCGTGACGTCGGCGATGTTGCGCACCTGGGCGGTAAGATTCGTCGCCATGGCGTTAACGGAGTCGGTCAAATCCTTCCAAGTGCCGGCGACACCCGGCACCTGCGCCTGGCCGCCGAGTTCGCCTTCGGTACCGACCTCGCGCGCCACACGGGTAACCTCGGAGGCAAAGCCGTTAAGCTGGTCAACCATTGTGTTGATGGTGTCCTTCAGCTCCAGAATCTCTCCCTTCACGTCGACGGTGATCTTGCGCGACAAGTCGCCGCGCGCCACGGCGGTGGCCACGTGGGCGATATTGCGTACCTGGCCGGTAAGATTGGCCGCCATCAGATTGACGTTGTTCGTCAAATCCTTCCAGGTGCCGGCCACGCCGGGCACTTCCGCCTGGCCGCCGAGTTTGCCCTCGGTGCCGACTTCGCGCGCCACGCGGCTCACCTCGGAGGCGAAAGCATTCAAGCGGTCGACCATCGTGTTGATCGTTTCCTTCAGCTGCAGAATCTCACCCTTCACGTCGACGGTGATCTTACGGGACAAGTCGCCGAGCGCGACAGCCGTGGTGACGTCCGCGATATTGCGCACCTGCGTCGTCAGATTGTTCGCCATGGAATTAACATTGTCGGTGAGATCTTTCCATGTACCTGCCACGCCGGACACCTGGGCTTGCCCGCCGAGTTTGCCCTCGGTGCCGACTTCGCGCGCCACGCGGCTCACCTCGGAGGCGAAACCGTTGAGCTGGTCGACCATCGTGTTGATGGTGTCTTTCAGCTCGAGAATCTCGCCCCGTACGTCGACTGTAATCTTGCGCGAGAGATCGCCTTTGGCCACGGCAGTGGTGACGTCCGCGATGTTGCGCACCTGTGTCGTCAAATTATTCGCCATCGAATTCACATTATCGGTAAGATCCTTCCAGGTACCGGCCACGCCGGGCACAGTCGCCTGACCGCCGAGCTTGCCCTCGGTACCGACTTCACGCGCCACCCGCGTCACCTCGGAGGCGAAACCGTTGAGCTGATCCACCATCGTATTGATCGTGTTCTTTAATTCCAGAATCTCGCCTTTCACGTCGACGGTGATCTTGCGGGACAAATCGCCCTTGGCCACGGCGGTGGTAACTTCCGCGATATTGCGCACCTGACCGGTGAGATTTGCCGCCATCAAGTTCGTATTGTCAGTGAGATCCTTCCAGGTGCCGGCCACGCCGGGCACGACGGCCTGACCGCCGAGCTTGCCTTCGGTGCCGACTTCGCGCGCCACGCGGCTTACTTCCGAGGCGAAGGCATTGAGCCGGTCCACCATCGTGTTGATGGTTTCCTTCAGCTCGAGAATCTCACCTTTCACGTCGACGGTGATCTTGCGGGAAAGGTCGCCGCGCGCCACCGCCGTGGTGACACCCGCAATGTTGCGGACTTGTGCCGTCAGATTGGACGCCATGGCGTTGACGGAGTCGGTCAAGTCCTTCCATGTGCCCGATACGCCGGGCACGACGGCTTGGCCGCCAAGCTTGCCCTCCGTACCGACGTCGCGCGCCACGCGCGTCACCTCGGCGGCGAATGAGCGGAGCTGGTCCACCATGACATTGATGGCTTCCTTGAGCTGGAGAATCTCGCCGCGCACGTCGACGGTGATCTTGCGGGAAAGGTCGCCCTTCGCCACCGCGATGGTCACGTCGGCGATGTTACGCACCTGGGCTGTAAGATTTCCGGCCATCTGGTTGACAGATTCGGTCAGTTCCTTCCAGACGCCGGACACTCCCTTAACCTGCGCCTGGCCGCCCAGCTTACCTTCGGTGCCGACCTCACGCGCCACCCGGATCACCTCGACCGAAAACGCTCCAAGCTGACCCACCATGCCGTTCACGAGTTTCGCGGTACGGAGGTATTCACCCTTGAGCGGGCGGCCGTTCAACTCCAGCGGCATGGACTGGGTAAGATCACCTTTGGCCACCGCGCCGATGACGCGACCAACTTCCACCGTGGGCTGGGACAGCTCGTCGACCAACGCGTTCACGGCATCGATCCGTTCCGCCCAATTTCCGATGGAGTCACCGATAGTCATACGGATATTGATCTTGCCCTCCTCGCCGACCTGCTGTCGCAGGCGCAGCAGGTTCTTGTTGAAACGCTCCATGCGGGAGGCGACTCCGTTCAGGCTAAGGGCCACCCGGCCTTCCAAGCCCACCCAGTCTGAAGGCAGCCGTGCGCTAAAATCACCATCCTCGAGCGCACCCAATGTCGCAATCAACTGCTTCATGAAAGCAGCATTGTCCAACGTATCGTTCCGCATGTGATTCACTGCGATGTTTCTGACTTTCATTTCCTTTGAGTTTTGATCCGGTGAAATTTCACCGGTGGGTTAGTTTTGGGAAATTGGTTTATAGACGTCTGTCATCGCCCGAAGTTGAGTCTGATCAGGAATGCGTTCAGGCCTGATCGGGTGAAGATGATGAGCCATCATGGTTTCGCGCATCTGGACGCTTCACGCAGTGGCACTGCCTGATCGAGGTCAAAGAAGGTGTTTGGTGTTTAAACACCAAACGCAGTGATTCATCGACACGGACGATCAGCTTCCGGGCAGACGCGTGGCATTCTGGAAGCACCGTGTGCTTTCATTAAGCGCAACATCCTCATTGTTTTAAGGCGTAATTTGATCAGCCTCTGATGCATGGATCTTCTGTGACACTGTTTCCAAGACCATTGCATCTGCGAATCTGGCTGCTGCTTACATATTTCTATACCCGTTCTCCGCATTCACAGGCGTTGGTTGATTTGATGGCCAGATCGAACGGCTTCAGGGAGCGCAAGGAAGGTGATCTTGCGATGAGGGAGCGATACGAGATCAGATAAATGCCCGCGAATCATATGCCCTTAACACCCCATGGCAGTCTGCTGCGGCCTCGGGTATGGTGCGGGTTTGGAAGCAAACCATAATCGTAACCATCAATAAGCATGAAAACAAAACAATACATCGCCTTGCTTGTGATCGCCATCAGCCCAGTCGCGTCATTTGCAACTTCCGCTACGGACCGCCAAATTGAGGAGAGCGCCAAGTCCTCTTATATCTATCGCACGGTACTTGAAGACCACGTAAACATCAAAGCCAAGGATGGCGTTGTCACCTTGACCGGGACCGTGCAGGACAAGGATGAGAAAACACTAGCCGCCGATACTGTTGAAAACCTCCCCGGCGTTACTCGCGTCAAAAACGAGATTCAGGTGAATTCAGCTTATCCCGAATACTCCGACGGTTGGATTGCCCTCAAGATTCGGAGCCGGTTGTTGGTCAAAGCCAAAGTGAGTGCGACTAACACCAAGGTCGAGGTGCAGGACGGTGTTGTCACGCTTCGGGGAACGGCATCAAGTAACGCCCAGAAAGAACTCACCGAGGCATATGCCAAGGACATCGACCATGTGAAAGCAGTCAGAAACGAAATCGTGGTTAACGATTCACCCGACGAGCCGCGCACCGTGGGCGAAGTTATCGATGACGCTTCAATTACCTCGCAGGTGAAGTATTCCTTGTTGAGCCATCGTTCGACCAGTGCGCTCAAAACAAAGGTTCACACCAACGACGGTGTCGTCATTCTCACGGGTGAAGCGGCCTCCGAAGCAGAAAAATCCTTAGCCACCAAACTGGCCGAAGACGTCCGGGGCGTTAAATCGGTCAGTAACAATATGACTGTGAAGAGTTGAGCATCAGGATTTGCGGTCCTCCATGCCGCTTTGATCGATGAAAAATATTCGGCCAGGTATGTCCGGCCGAACACTGCTCCCCGGAGGAGGTCTCCCGACTCAATCTGGCCACTTTGGCAAACATCGCCATGCAAACTATCTTAAAACCGGGCAACGATTTCCGCCCCCAAATGGGACGAATACTCAAACTGCTGCTCGCGGACGAATACAGGCTCTACAAGATCACATATGACTACCATTGGAATATCACCGAGCCGGACTATGACACGCTGCGGTTACTATTCCATCTCCAACATGAAGAAGCATCGCGTTGGGTTGATAGTGTTGCGGAATGGATGCGCGCTCTCGATTTGGGCATCCTCATCAACTGGGCCGAACTAGGAGAATCGGCACGCTGCGCGACCGCTTCGGGACAAGGCCTGCCCGCTCAACGCATGCTCGCGGAACTGCTTCGTTCGCATGAAGAAATTATCGAGCAACTCTATATTGACAGTAACATCTGCCGGCATGATTTGGGCGATGACTCCATGGCTGTGCTTCTCACCCGCTTGAGAGAGGAGCACGAAAGTGCGGCTTGGATGGTTCGTGCGCAGCTAGGCACCTCGTGGGAACAATGCTTGTCTGACCCACTCTCGGCTTGATCAAGGAAGATGACCTTCCCTGTTTGTCCGTGGTCATTGTAGCAGACGGCAAACCGTGGTGGAATGAGCCGGCCTTACTGAGGGAATGATCGTAAGCGTCGTCGCGGGTACCCCGTAGTTACGGGACTTACGATGTGATAAA
>CAZIQP010000192.1:0-6512 GCA_964541315.1 uncultured Opitutaceae bacterium | reverse complement strand
GCGACCGACGAGTGAATCGCCTTCTGCGTAAACGCGGCTGGACGGTGGTCCGCATCTGGGAGCATGAACTCACCAGGAAGAACATCTCTCGTCTGCACACCAAACTCAATGTGCTGGTTTCCTAGTGATGACCTAGTGGCCACGTGCAGTAAGGTGGTCGCAAATTGCGACCACCTCATCCGTGTCAATCAGTGCCATCCGTGGTCAAACCTTCCGTGTGTTTGTTCCATGGTTAATTTTTCCACCCTAATCCGAAACCATTGGTGTCCTATCAGCGTGGCTTAGTGGTTAATCCCTCCGTGTTCTCGATCTTCGCCGGGCGCCGAAGACGATTCGCGTTTGCCAACCGGCGCGGCTTCGTTTCCGCTCCCAACCATCGGGCCGCCACTCCTATGAAAAAACGCGCGCAAATTATCCCAGCCGACAGCGTCGAGTCCCGTATCCTGACCATCCGCGGCCAGAAAGTGATCATCGATGCAGACTTGGCCGCCATCTACGGCGTCACCACCAAGCGGCTCAACGAACAGATCAAACGAAACGAAAAACGATTCCCACCGGATTTTGTTTTCCAGTTAACGAAAGAAGAAACAGCCGGACTCCTGTCTCAAGGCTCACACTTACACACTGACGGACAGGAAGTTGCTCCGAACCGGTCGCAATTTGCGACCGGTTCCCGCAAGCACCGAGATCCACGTTTCCTTCCTTACGCTTTTACTGAAAATGGCGCAGTGATGGCCGCGAATGTCCTCAATAGTTCTGAGGCGGTGCGGATGAGTGTGTTTGTGGTTCGTGCGTTCGTGCAGATGCGCGAACTGCTGTCAGGTTCGAAGGAACTCGCGCTCGAACTCAAAAAACTCGAAGCAAAATTAACCGACCGGCTCGATCTGCATGAGACCGCCATCGTCGATGTCCTCAGGCGCATCATGGAGTTGCTTGACCCACCGCCAGCTCCGCCCGTGCCCGAAAAATCCATGGGCTTCCACACCACGATAAAACTTCCCGCCAAAAAACAAAGCGAGAGCCCGGCGGGCAGGAGCGGTCGCAACACCAGTTGAGTCGAAAAAACGAAACAAAACTTCTCAGGCGTTTGGCACCACTGATCCACACTAAGGCCCTAATCCGATCCCGTTAGTGTCCCATCAGTGTGAATGAGTGGTTAATCCCTCGCTCCCGCGTTCTCCCAAGGGGAAACGGTGAAGAACCCAGTTCCCTCCAGCCTTATCGTTTTTTGGGTTTCCTTTTGGGCCGGACCAGCAGCGCCTTGAGCCGCTTGGTGGTCTGATCCCGGTCCAGTTTCGACGCCGCCACATCCATGGTGAGAGCTTCCCACTCCGGGCTGTCCGGCACCGGCTCCATACCGTTGAGACGGAGAAACAACAGGCACGAACCGAGGGCGGCCCGCTTATTGCCGTCCACAAAAGGATGGTTGCGGCAGAGGTAAAACAGGTAGGCGGCGGCGACTTCCGCCATGCTGCCGTAGACTGACTGCCCGCCAAAAGTCGCCTGGGGAGCGGCGACCGCCGACTCCAGCAAAGCCTCGTCGCGCAGGCCGTCCGATCCGCCAAAGCCCACGATGGCCTCGGTGTGTATTTCCCGAACCAATGCCACGGTCAGGAAAAAACAGTTTTCCGGCAAGACGCTCATGCCAGCCGCTTCATCGTCCGGCTGTAGTCCTTCATGATCTGCTTGACCGCCTTGGTGGCCTCCTCCGCCGTGACCACCGGCCGCGTGGGCGTAAGCGTGATCGTGCCGCCGTTGTGCACCTCCAGGTTGACCTGGTCGCCCACCTTCAGGCGCGCCAGATCCATGAGCGCCGCGTCCAGCATGATGCCCTGCGAATTCCCGATCTTGGTGATGGTCTTGATCATGGCGTAATACTATGTTTTACCGCGCATGCTTGTCAAGCCGCCGGCTCGCACCCTCGCGGCTGGAAGTCCCGGCCGCACCCGACCCGCCGCAAGGCCTGCGTCACGCCGTTGTAACATTCCGCCGCTTGCCCAGCCGGAACGCGGGCGGTTAGCTGACGGGGTTGATGCATATCTACCTGATCCGTCATGCCCATGCCCTCGATGGTGAAAACGATGCCGCGCGTCCGCTGAGCCCCAAGGGCCGGAAGCAAATCCGCGCCGTGGCGAAACTCTTGCGGGAAGCCGGGGCCTTCGAGGCGCGGGAAATCTGGCACAGCCCGCTGCGCCGGGCCCACGAGACCGCCGGCGTGCTGGTGCAAAGACTCCGCTGCCGCGCCCGGCTCAAGGAAGTCTCCGGCCTCAAGCCGGGCGATGCCGTCGACACGATCGCGGAAAAACTCGGCGATCTCCGCCATCCCGTGGCCGTGGTGGGCCATGAACCGCATCTGAGCGCGCTGGCCTCGCTGCTGGTGGCGGGCTCCGCCGCGCCGGTGCGCTTTAAGATGAAAAAATGCGCCGTGCTCCGGCTGGACCGCGTCGGCGGCGGCTGGAGCGTGCGCTGGCACGTTTCGCCGGAGTTGGTCTGACGCCCAAACAGCCTCCGGTTCCGGATTAACGGCGGCGGGCTATCATGGCCTGGCACGCAGGAGACATTACTTCGTTTCAAACCACTTCGTTTCCACCGGCACGCCGCGCGCCGCTTCCAGTTGCGTGAATATTTCCGGCACCGAGGTGGCGACCCGGAACAGGTCCAGGTTCGAAGGCTTGAAAAAATTGTCCGCCAGCATCCGTGCAAACAGCCGGATCAGATCGTCGTAAAATCCGTCCTGGTTGAAGAAAACACAGGGCTTCCGCACGACATCCAGTTGCCGCAGCGTGATGATCTCCATCATTTCCTCCAGCGTACCCCAGCCGCCGGGCAAAGCCACGAACCCATCGGCCCGTGTTTCCATGAGCAGCTTGCGTTCCCGCATGGTGATGACCGAGACCAGTTCGTCCGCCGCCTCGAACGCCAGCTCGCGTTCCTTCATGAATTCCGGAATCACGCCGACCACCCGGCCACCGCGCTCTTTCACCGACCGGGCCAGCGCGCCCATCAGTCCGGTTTTCCCCCCGCCATACACCAGACCCCAGCCGCGATCGGCCATTTCGCCGCCCAATTGTGCCGCCGCCGCGTAATACTTCGGATCAAGCCGGTCGCTGGAGGAGCAATAAACGCAGAGGGTGGTCATCCCAGACTTGAAAGCAGGGATCATCTCGCTTGGCACGGGGAAAACATTTCCCGGAATCAAACGGAATATATCCTGAGACTCCCGCCTGAAACCAATCGCCCCTATGCATTTTCTCTTTTCAGTGGGTAGGGCGCGCCGTAACGACATTCGCGGCGGGCCCAGCGGTCCCGCCCTACCATTGCGGCATCGTCGTAGTATAATAGCTCAGGGATTGGTGGACTTCACTTATTGCTCGTCGCCCGCTCCTGCAACACCTGCTGCACGGTCGTGAAGAAACTCTCATAGAAGCCATGCTCGCGCTGGTTGCGGGCGGCCACACCGCCAAGCGAGGAATTCTCCACCTGCAAGGAGACCAGGGCTTCGACCTCCGTCCTGCCCTGCCCGGCATCACGCAAACGGATCGTCACCACCAGTTGCCGCGAATCGCCCATGGAATCGCTGGTGCTGATCGGACTGGAGGCTTCCAGATGCGTGGGCGCGCCGGAAGCGTCGGTCAGCACAAAATCCAGCCGCTTGAACGCCACTTCGGCGGCGTTATAGACGGTGCGCAGGTCACCGTCGAATTCCCGGACCTTGGGCGGCACGGGGCCGAAACGCTCGCGCACGCCCGTCGGCAGGGAGTCGCAGCCGGTCATGAGGAACATCGAAAGAATGATGAATGAGGCAAGGGTGCGCATAAGGGGAATCAGGCCGGTTGTTGCTGTGAAATGCAATGTAATGCACCCAGGCCCCAAATCAAATGATAGCAGTCAATCCCGATGATCTCGCGTCCGGGAAAACAGGCCCCGATGATCTCGCGCGCCGCCGCGTCGCGTTTCGCCTGCCGGAATTGCGGCACAAGCACCGCACCGTTGATTATGAGGAAATTTGCGTAGCTCGCGGGCACCGGCCGGCCCCGGAACGCAAACGGGGTGGGCATGGGCAGCTCGACGATCGCGAATTTCCTGCCGGCCGGCGTGCGAAAGCCGCGCAAGCGCTCGAGATTCCCGGCCAGGACAGGGTGGTTCGGATCGCGTTGGTTCGGCTCCACGCAGGTGATGAAACCGTCAGGTTTAAAAAATCGCGTCATGTCGTCGATGTGGCCGTCGGTGTCGTCGCCGATGATGCCGTCGCCCACCCACAACACCGTTTGCACGCCGAGGAAATCTTTAAGGTTTTGCTCGATCTGTGACCGGTTCAGGCCGGGATTGCGATTCTTGTTCAACAGGCACTGCTCACTCGTCAGAAGCAAACCGCCGCCGTTCACGTCGATGGAGCCGCCCTCCAAAATCATGTCGTTCACGAAGCGACGCAGCGCGAGTTTCTGCGCGATGGTCGGCGGGATTTGGTTGTCCAGATCGTATGGCGGATACTTGCCGCCCCAGGCGTTGTAGGCCCAATCGGTCAGAGCCACCTCGCCACTGCGATCGTTCTTCACAAAGATCGGGCCGTGGTCGCGGCACCAGGCATCGTTGGTCGGATGGTTGAAAAAAGCCACGCGCGACATATCGGCGCCGGCCGCCGCACAAAGTCTTTTCGCCCGGGGCTGGAGTCGGGCCGCACAGTTGATGCGCACGTCTTCGAACCGGCTGATCTGCCGCACGAATTCCGCGTAGACGTGGGGAATGGGCCGGAATTGTCCCGGCCACGTCGCGTGGTTGTGCGGCCACGAAAGCCAGACGGCAGCCTGCGGTTCCCACTCGGCCGGCATCCGAAAACCACGGGCGGCGGGAGTGATGGAGTGAGAGTGATTTTTGGTCGAGGGCATTTTGGGTAGGGACGGACCGCTGGGCCGTCCGTGAAATTCAGTCGGCGCGCCCTGCCTCAGTCGCGAAAACGTTTCGTAAGATCGCCGTACGCATCGATCCGCCGATCACGCAGGAACGGCCAGTGCGTGCGGGTGACATCGACTTGGTCGAGATCGACGGCGTGCAGCAAGATTTCCTCCCGGTTCGCGCTGGCCTTCGCGAGGATCTGGCCGCTCGTGCCGGCAACAAAACTTTGGCCCCAAAATTCAAGGCCGTCGCCGCCCACCGGGGTTTCCGTGCCGATGCGGTTGACCGCGGCCACATAGCAGCCGTTGGCCACGGCATGGCTGCGCTGGATGATTTCCCAGGCGCCATGCTGGTTCACGCCGTGCTCTTTCTTTTCCTTCGGGTGCCAGCCGATCGCGGTCGGATAAAACAGGATTTCCGCTCCGGCCATCGCGGTCAGCCGGGCGGCCTCGGGATACCATTGGTCCCAGCAAACGAGGACGCCGATCTTCCCGTACTTGGTTTGCCAGGCCTTGAAACCGGTGTCGCCGGGCGTGAAATAAAATTTTTCGTAGAACAACGGATCGTCCGGGATGTGCATTTTCCGATAGACGCCGAGGAGCTTGCCGTCCGCATCGATGATGACCGCCGTGTTATGATAAAGACCCGCGGCGCGTTTCTCGAACAACGAGCCGATGATCACCACCCGATGTTTTTTGGCCAGGGCTTGAAACGCCTTGGTGCTTGGTCCGGGAATTGTCTCGGCCAGCTTGAAATTCCCGTGATCCTCGCTCTGGCAGAAATACTGGGAACGGAAAAGCTCCTGGGTGCAGATGATCCTGGCCCCCTGCTGCGCCGCTTTTTCGACCAGGGAGAGCGTTTTTTTTAGATTTTCCGCCGGATCTGCCGAACAGGCGTGTTGAAGCAAGCCGAGGGTGACTTTCATGAAATGAGGAGGGAACGCAGCACGCGTCTCGCCAGCGAACGAACCTGTTTCACGATTGACAAGGAAACTCTCGGCAGCCGAAAAGGTCGAAAAGCCAGATTATTGTGAACAAGTCTTTGACAAATGCCCGAGTAATTGTAAAAAGCAGAACGTACTCGGGTCACCCTCGATCACAAATTCAGGTCCAATTCGCCCTCCTCTCACCTGCCGCGAGCAATCTCCGTTCTCCTCCCTAACAGATATCGGCCGATTCATCCCGCCTCACGGCTTACGCTTACCCTCACCTCCCTCCCCATGTGCGCTGAACCCCGCCCCCTGATTGTAGTAGTAGAAGACGACGATGAACTGTGCCGCCTCATTTGCATGCAGCTCGAAGAGGCCGGCATGCAAACCCAATCGTACAATCGATGCGCCCCGGCCCTGCGTTTCCTGCAACGCAACTTCGCCAATCTTCTGCTGCTCGATTTGCATCTCCCCGATTCCAATGGCTTCCAATTGCTCTCCGAGCTCAAACAACTGGATATTCACGTCCCGACCATCTTCCTGACCGGCAGTGCCATTGAGACCGACAAGATCAAGGGTCTCGAGATGGGCGGCGATGACTATATCACCAAGCCTTTCAGTTACGCCGAAGTCGTCGCCCGCATCAACGCCGTGCTCCGCCGCAGCGAAGGCCAGCACGATTTCAATCTCA
>CAZIQP010000191.1:0-6562 GCA_964541315.1 uncultured Opitutaceae bacterium | reverse complement strand
AACGCAGCGAGAGCTCCTTGATGGGCTGAACTGGGTGGAGTGCCCAACCCTCGACGTGGACCCGCAGACTGACCGGACCTTCCGTAGCTGGCGATTCGACGGCAGCAAAGAGCGGCATGGGCGCAACGGCGATGCTGAGGGTTTTAAAGGTTTGCCAGGTGCCGTCGGCGAGTTGCGCTTCGAATGAAATAAGATGAACACCGGCGGGCAACCGGCCTTCGATGACAAAACCGCAGCGGGTTGCGGCGGGTTGACTGGGCAAACGCTTGGGTACATCGGTGCGATTCGTGCGAGCGGTCATCGGCAATATTCTGCCTGCTAGGCTCAATCGTACCGGTGGTGGCTCAGTCTGATCTGTCAGAAGACACCAGCCGGAGAAAGTACATTTTCCTTCGACCGCGCGCAGTGGGCGGGGCGTCTCAATTTCACCGAGCAATGATTGAACCGGCGCAGCGCTCATGACCGCTTGTCGGCAAAATAACGCTCGACCGAGCGAAGCCACTCGGTCCAACGCCAGCTGCGGGAGGACTTCAAGGCGCGGATTTCGGCATCGAGTTCATTGATGCGAATGAGTCGGGCAGTGGCGATGGAGTTTTCCTCGTCCAGTTCGCGACTGACTTTCTTCAGGTCGGCGGTGAGCCGGCTGGCCTGATCGGCGAGGGCGACGCCCTCGCGCTGAAGCAAAGTGCCACGCTGTTGGGCGGCGGTCAGATGGCTGGTGATTTCTGCCAACTGACGGCGCGTGTCGTTCAGCGCCTCGTTGGTGACATGCTGCATGTGGCGCAGGTGATCGTACTGCGCCTGGAGATCGGAGAGTGTTTTGGCGAGATGGGCGGCTTCTTCTGATTTTTGATCGGCGAGGTTCTGGGCCGCAGCCAGCAGTTTTTCGACGTCGGCCAATTTGGGAGAGAGTTCGTCGCGCACGTCCTCCAGCTCCATGATACGGACCTGAGCCAGGATCAGTTGCTGGCGGAGGAGAGTGAGCAGGTCGGCCGGCTCCACGGGATCGGTCTTCATTGGGTCGGACGACAATCAACCCGCGGCAGAGCGAGATGTGAAGCCAATTGTCATCGGGATACGTCACGCGAAACGAACGTACGAAAATTTGCTCCGCGGCAGACCAGCCGGTGCTAGAGCTTGTATCCTGCCGCGACGGCATCGTCCGCGAACATTTTCACGGTGTCGCGGGAAAGCTCGGTCAAATCCATGCCCAAGAGTTTCGCGGCTTTGGCCAGAATGTCGTGTTGCACGGTCACGATATGGCAGCCGCTTGCCTCAGCTTGCAAGATGTTGAAAACTTCACGGACACTACCCCAAAGCAACTCGGCTTTGGGCTGGGTTTCAAGCATTGCCCGGGCGTCGCGCATGATCGGCATGGGATCAACCCCGGTATCGGCAATGCGGCCGGCGAAAATGGAGACGACCGAAGGCACGGAGTAATTCAACGCCGCCGTGACAGCGCGGACCTGGGCGAGGGTGAGCAAGGCGGTGACATTGAGTTTTACGCCCTGCAGGCCGAGTTCCCTGATCAAGGGAACCGAGGTTTCACCGCGTGAATTGGTGATCGGGATTTTGACATAAACATTCGCGCCCCACGAAGCGATTTTCAGCGCCTGCCGTTTCATCTCGGAAAATTCGTCGGTGAAAACCTCCAGCGAGACGGGCTTGGCGGTGACGGTTTGAAGAATGTCCCGAGAGAAGGCCTCATAATCCTTAATGCCCGCCTTGTTCATCAAGGTCGGGTTCGTGGTCAGGCCTTTGATGTAGGGCTTGGCGTAAAGATCGAGAATACCCTTTTTGTCCGCGCCGTCGGCATAGATCTGGACGTTGAGATCGTTGAGGGATTTCAAATTGGCGGAGATTAAAGTTCAGTGAACAGGGCGGGCGGAATGGTGAGCAAGAATAATTCTGACCGCAGCGGCGAAGTTTTTGACGACGAAATCGGGCTGTGCCCGGAGCTTTTCGTCATAACCATAATCGAGGAAAATGGTGCGGCAGCCGGCGGTGTGGCCACAGTCAACGTCCCGCCAGCGATCGCCGACCATCCAGCTACGCGCGAGATCCAGGCCAAGGCGGGTTGCGGCGGTGTGCAGCATGGCCGGTTTGGGTTTCCGGCACTCGCAGGGCTGGCCATGGTCTGCGCCGCCGTGATAACAAACTTGGATCAGGTCGATTTGCGGCACTAGTGCGCGGAGCCGGTCATGCATCGACTCGATCATGGCCTGCGTTTGGGTGCCGCGTCCGACATCCGGCTGGTTGGTGGCGACGACCAGGACGAAGCCAACGGCCTTTAATTGTGCGCAGCCTTCGATAACACCAGGGAGCAAAACGAATTCCTCAAGGATGAAGGGAGAATAAGGTTTCCCTTGCCGGATGATTTGGGCGTTGAGCGTGCCATCGCGGTCGAGAAAAACTGCTGGTCTGAGAGACGACGGAGGCAAGGTGAACGGGTGGGGAAGAACGAAGCTCGACCCGATTCAAGGCCGGGCCGCGACGGATTCCCACTTTGTTTGGTTTATCTTCAGGTCGGGATGCGAAACAAAGAGGTGCCAGACCACGGCTTGAAAAGCCTCCGCATGCGGCGTGACGTTATTGGGATTTACGGTGGGTACAATCACGCAGGCATCAGCGACTTTGGCGGTGTGCCCGCCGTCTTTGCCGACAATCCCGATCACCCGGCTCCCGATTTGCGTGGCGTACTGGAGTGCGGTGACGAGATTCGGTGAGACATTCTTCTCCAGATTGCCGCCGCCGACGGAAAGAATCAGGAGGGCGTCCTTGTCAGTGAGTCGTGAGCCGCGCAGCCACTCGACGAACACGCTGGCCCAGCCCTCGTCGTTGGTGCGGGCGGTGAGTTCGGAAACATTGTCTGTCGGAGCATAACACTCGATTCCGGCGATCTTCCGGAAATCATTCACAGCGTGCGAGGCGTTGGCGGCGCTGCCGCCGACCCCGAGGATGAAGAGCCGGCCGTGGCGCGCGCGGAGGCTGACGAGTTCCTGGACGCATTTTTCGCAGTCCTCCGGATTGATCTTGGCGACGATCTCAGCGGTTTCTTTCAGGTGCTGGATGGCGTAGGACATGGGAATGAACAGAGGAAGAGGACAAGAATGGGAGAGGGAAAGAATAAACTTAGCGGGGAGAATGCTGGAGAAGCGCGTTGAGTTCGTTCAAGCCGGCGTGCGAACCGATTTCGTAGAAGCGTTGTTTCACCTCGTATCCGGCAAGCTCATTGCGACGGACAAGTTCGGTTTGGACGGTGGCCAGGTCGACGACCGCGTCGCGTGCGTACCCATCGAAAGCTGCGGCGCGGAACAGCCCGAGGCCGTAGTCGATGTGACGCATCTGCAGAACCTTCTCTTTCTTCGAGTAGAGTTTGATGCTGCCATGCTCGAACCAGACATTGCTGGTGTCGTAGGCCTCGTGATTGGCAAACACGGTCATGAGGCCAGCTTTGCCCGAGTCGAGAAAGGCTCGGCCGACGGCCTGATAGTCGATCGGCAGATAACTGTCGCCATAGAGCACATAGAAGGCTTCGCCCAGCTTGGGCAGGGCCCGGATCAGCGCACCACCGGTGCCGAGAAGTTTTTCGCCGTCGAAGGAATATTCGATTTGCACGTCCCACTTGGAACCGTCGCCGTATTGTTCGACGATCATTTCGCCCAGATAGCCGACACAAAGCACGATTTTGGTGAGCCCGTTTTTCTTAAGGAGACGGATTTGGTGGGAGAAGAACGGCTCGCCGGCGACCTCAACGAGAAGCTTCGGAATTTTTTCCGTGATGGGACGAAGGCGGGTGGCCATGCCGCCCGCAAGAATTGCGACGGGTAATGTGGTGGCAGAGAGGGAAGGGGCGGGAGGCACGCAAGAATTAGTTTTGAGTGACGACCTTCGTCCCCTCGAAGTCGAAGCGGAAGCGGATTTCCTGCAGACCCTTTTCCCGCATGGCATGACGAAGCTTGGTTTTATTGCTCGCGTAGAACATGAGGAAACCGCCGCCACCGGCGCCGATGAGTTTGCCGCCGGAAGCGCCATTGGCCATGGCGTGATCATACCACTCGTTGATGCGATCATTACTCATGCCAGAGCTCCGCAGTTTTTTGCGCTGCCAGTGAACATCCATGAGCCGGGCGAATTCTTCGAGGTTGCCGGTTTCGAGGGAAACGAGCGATTGGTATCCGAGCTCTTTGATGAAATGCAGGTTTTCGAGCATCGCCTGGTCGTTCAGTTTGGATTTTTCGTTTTGGTCCTTGAGAATTGAGGAGGCCGAGCGGGAATAGCCGGTAAAGAAAAGCAATAGATTGTCCTCCAGATTGAACAGGGTTTCCTCCGAAATATTGCATGTGCGGTATTCCACGCGATCGTCCTTGTGAAAGGTGAAGGCGGTGATGCCGCCGATGGCCGAGATGTATTGATCCTGTTTGCCGATCGGTTCACCCAGCTTGTATAGCTCAATGTCGCAAGCCTGCTCGGCAAGCTCGGTGGGGTGAATGATGTTCTTTTTCCAGGTGTGCAGCGCTTTCAACAAGGCCGTGGTGAAACTTCCTGACGAGCCCAAGCCGGTGCCCGAGGGAATGTCGGCCAGCGAAGTGATTTCAAGGAAAGTATCTGTCGGGCCAACGGCACGGAGTGCCTCGCGGATGATGGGATGCTGAACCTCATCCACGGTTCCGGCTTTTTCCAAGGCGGAATATTTGATGATAAATCCCGGCTGAAAGGTGCGATGGAGCGTGATATAAACGTACTTATCAATTGCCGCCGTAACGAGAAATCCTCCGTGTTCGCGATAGTAGCTGGGCAGGTCGGTACCGCCGCCGCCAAGAGAAATGCGCAGGGGAGAACGCGTGATAATCATAATTGATTCGATGGGTGAAATGCTGCTCGCCACATTATTGAACGCCACATCGTCAGCCCGACTCCAAGCTAATTAAATCAGGAATGACAGGGGAGGATCGGAGTCTTTCGCCGGTCATGAAGGTGAAATGGGACGCTTATTATCAGGTCGAGATTGCATTTGCTGCTTGTTGGTCGGTACAAGGCAATCGTTCATGGCCATTTCTAGCGAGTACCTTTGATTCCAAGCTGCCATAAAAACCTGAGCCAGGCACTGCGACGAAGATAGCCGAGTAGTTTGGGATGGGCTTCGATTTCAGCGGGTGTGATGTGGCGACCAAGAGCTCGGGCTCGTAAGGTGTCAATTTCCCGTTGGCCGACGGACTCCATCAAAGCTGCCGTCTTTTGGGAGGAATGAATCCGGAAACAGGCCAGGAAATAGGGCACACGCTCAATCCGCGCTCCTGCAGCTTGGAAGCGCAGCAAGAGATCCCAGTCCATGGCGAACCGGTAAGCGGTATCGAGTCCACCTGCTTTGTCCCAGACACGTCGGCGCCAGAACATCGTTTCTTGCGGGACGAAGTCGTAGAGCCTTAGAACTTCGTCGTCGTGTTTAGGCAGAAACCATCGGCCAATCTCGCGGGATGATTCATCGACGAGCAGGCGATGGCCGTAAACGACATCCACGTCCGGGTGCCGGGCGAAATAATCAGCGACAAAAGCAAAGGCTCCCGGCAGGTAGAAATCATCTGAGTTGATCCACGCCATGAGATCGTCCGGCTCGCCGGATGTTTTAGCGAAACCCTTGGCGATGGCGTCGGATTGTCCGGCGTCCGGCTCGCTTGCCCAGGAGGTAAGGCGGGGTTTCTCACTTCGGGAAACTAGACTGTTGGTGGAAGGCTGTCCTTGGGCGAAACGGTCGATGATTTCGACGCTTCCATCGGTCGAACCCCCATCCTGCACGATGTATTCGCAGCGGGTACCCGATTGTTCCAGCACGCTGCGCAAGGCGTCCGGCAAAAAGCGCGCTTGCTGGAAAGAAGGAGTGACGATCGACAATTTTGGTCTGCGGTCCGGGTCCGACGCCAAGGCGGGGAACTTATCGAGAGCCAGAATTCGTGCTGGGTACTCCATTTGGCAGGGTACTTGAGAAAACAGCAATTCAGACCAGTCGCCGCCTCCGAGCCACAGTGGGCGCCAACGCCGGCCTACTTTTGCCGAGCGTGAAAATAGGAGGTGCCATGATCCATCGGTCAGTTGGACCTCAATCGACAGATCTAATCGACCAGAGGGCAGAGCAGCGCGAATTTCGAAGCCAGTGCATTCATCCGGAGCGTCCGGCAATGCGGCCTTTACGTCCGGTCTGGATTTGCCAACCACGCCAGTGAACGTCAGGGTTTGCGTTTTAAGTCGGATTGCTTGCACCGAATCTCCCTGTGCCGCGAAGCCCCACCCGCGAATGAACAGACAACGAGGCAGCTTTCCCCAATGCAATGGCCGATCGACATGGTGAACAAACTGTGGGGAGGTGGTAGCCACTGATCAAAGTGGATAAAGGGCAGGGCGAATGTAGGCCAATCAAATGCAAGAGTTGCCAAACGTGATTTGGCAGTGGAAGGCGGGAACGATTGTAACAGGTTAGTTACAGAAAACTGCTTTAGAACGATTCCGCAGATTGCCTATCTTATCCCTAGTTCGATGCTCATCTCTTCTCAGATGCCCGTGAAGA
>CAZIQP010000190.1:0-6679 GCA_964541315.1 uncultured Opitutaceae bacterium | reverse complement strand
TGGCGGTCGGGTTTCATCAGGCCGTAACGCGAGCTGAGGCTCTCGCGTTTGAGCACGCGGCCGTCTGCGGCGATGTTCAATCGCTCTGCGTCGGCCAATAAAATACGGACCCCCGATCGCCGGCCGAGCCACTCCAAGTGACGACGCGCGGCGGCTTTCGCGCAACGGTCCGGCAAATCGGAATCTTTTTCAGTCGCCGGCAGCGAATGCCCGGGCACCAACCCAAGCTGGGAAATGCAATTAGCCGACACGACCAGGTCGGCTTCACCACCCGGCGGCGGCCCCGCATCGGCATGCTTGAAAAGCGCGAGCACTTCGTGCGCCGTCAGCGTGTCCTTTTTTGCAGCCACCGCCGCCAGCGCCCCGCTCGCATCCCATGGCGCGCAGCTCACGCGATCGGTAAATTGCTTCACCCAGCGCCGCGCCTCTCTTCCAATCACGATATCCGCCAAAATCACGCGCTGAAATTTCGCCGCCAATTCGGCCACGGGCACGTCGAGGCAATCACCCGCCCCGATCACCAAAACCTGCTCATGCTTGGCGCACCGTTCCGCCGCGACCATGACCGCTTCTCGACTGGCCTGAAGATGCGGTGCCCATGCGTCCCGCACCCGGCTGTGCCGTTGCGCGATCGCCTTGTGCTCGCGCTCCAGCCCAAGCTTCCGCGCCCACGGCGGGCAATCCGGGACAAAAACACTAAAGAGTTCCTTAAGCATATAATGCTCTATTCGAAATAGTCACAGAGAGCACTGAGGCGACACGGAGTTCACGGAGCAAGACTCCAGACACCGCATGACCAAGCAAGCACTCCGTATTGAGGATTCACGCCCATTCTTCTTTGTTTCCTCTGTGAGTCTCCTTTTCCTCCGTGTCGAAAATCAAAGACCCGTCTGGCGATCACTTGAGATACACCGCCAGCCAGTCGAAAATTGTCTGGTGCCAGAGTTCGCTGTTCTGCGGCTTGAGCACCCAGTGGCCCTCGTCGGGAAACATCAGCAGTTTCGACGGCACACCCTGACGCTGCAGGGCGGTGAAGACCTGCAGGCCTTCGGTCACCGGCACCCGGAAATCGAGATCGTTGTGGATGATGAGCATCGGGGTCTTGAAACTGGCCGCATAGAGATGCGGCGACGACGCCTTGTCGGCAGGACTTGCTTCCCAGGCTTTGCCGTGCTCCCACTCGTCGAACCACACCTCTTCCGTCGAGCCATACATCGAGTCGAGGTTGTAAACACCGTCGTGATTCACGATGCAGCGGAATTTGTCCAAATGGCCCTCAAACCAGTTCATCATGTAGCCACCATAACTGGCACCCGCGGCCGCCATGCGCTTGGTGTCGATATACGGCAATTTCTCCAAATAGCCCAGGCACGCCAGAAGGTCGGTGTACACCTTGCCATTCCAATCGCGGGAGATCTCATCCGTGAATTTCTGGCCAAAGCCCGTGCTGCCGCGCGGATTGGGCAGCGCGATCACGTAGCCCTGCGCCGCCCAGACCTGCGAATTCCAACGCGTCGACCATCCGTCCAGATAGGCGATTTGCGGCCCGCCATGCACCCAGAACACCAGCGGATATTTTTTCGCCGGATCAAAACCCGGTGGCTTGACGATCCACATCTGCACCGGCGTGCCGCCCGTACCGGAAACAGTGACCGACTCCGGTGGCAGCGACTCGATCTTTGCCAGCAAATCGGCATTGGTGGTCGTCAACTGCCCGATCACGCCCGTGGTCCGATCCACCATGAATAGTTCGGTAGGCAGCGTAAAATGAGCCTGAGTAAAACAAATCTGGTTGGAGCCGGCCGCAGCAGAAAATTCGTTGATCGTCCCGCCGGTCGCGAGCAAACGGATTTCCCCACCTTCGACCGGCACACGGAAGAGCGATTTCACGCCTTTGTCTTCGGCGGCAAAAAGCAAGGCTTGGCCATCGCCCGCCCATTCCACGCCTTCGACACTTGAATCAAAATCCGCCGTCAGACTGCGGTCCTCGCCGCTGCTCAACGTCCGCAACCGCAATTGCCAGCGATCCGCCTCGAAGCCGGCGCGGGCCTGCGCCCGGTAGGCGAGAAATTTCCCATCGGGTGAAAAGCGCGGATGCGTATCGGCGGCGGGATTCGTGGTGAGCTGCCGGCGTTCCCCAGTAGCGAGAGTCACGATCCAAATGTCGTGATTGGTGCTCCAGGCCTGTTCGCGCGTGACGTGATGTGGCGCCGCGTAAGCGAGGGCGCGACCATCGGGCGAGAAGTCATACTCATCACCTTCGCTGAACGTCGACGAGGTGGGCACCGCGTCGTTTTCTCCCGGCGTGACATCGCGCGGCTCGCCGGCGATGCCATCCTTCACCCTGACGACAAACAGATGCTGGCGCCGATCCTCGACCCACGAATCCCAGTGCCGGTAGAGGAGCTGCGTGATGATCCGCGCCTTCACGTTGCTTTTACCGCGGGCAGCGAGCTTCTCCTTGTTCAATTGGTCGGACTTGGCGAAGGGCTGACCGGAGAACTCAGGAAACACCGCCGAGACAAAGGCGATCTTGTCCCCGGTCGGTGACCAGACGGGCTGGTTCGCCTCGGTGGCGATGGTGGTGAGCTTGTGTGCCTCACCGCCGTCGGTCGGTATGATCCAAAGCTGAAAATCGCCATCGCGATTGGACTCGAAGGCGATCCACTTGCCATCGGGTGACCAGCGCGGATGCCGGTCATGCTTCGGTGAATTGGTGAGCTTGTGCGCCGCTCCACCTCCGACCGGCATCACCCAGATATCGCTTTGCGTGCGATTCTCTTCCTTCAGCACCTCCGTCACCACATAGGCGACTTTCTGCCCGTCAGGCGACATCTGGGGCTCTGAGACGCGCTTCAGCCGGAACATGTCCTCCAGTTCCATCGGCCGGGCGCGAACGCAGAGCGCCGCCAGAAAAACCAGGGAAAACAAACCGGCCAAGCGGAACCAAGCAGCGAAGGTTTTCATAGTGGTTGAGGCATCAGATCGAATTTTTTCCCAAAGGTGAAGCCTGCGCTGGCCTCACTTGTCTTTTGGAGGCCTCGCGTCCCCGTGAGCGGCGGGCTCACCGCCCTTTCCTCGGCCACCCATCCTGAAAATATTCCTTTTGTCCTATTGGCACCGGGATGGAAACTGTGCATGATAGCCAAGAATTCACCCCCACCCGCTTATGATGAAACGGACTCTTGCCCTCGTCGCCATTCTATTTGCCGCTGCGATAGCCTATGCGGCCCCTGTAACGGTCGAGGGGTTCACTTACGTCAAAACCGTCGGCAGCATCGACGAATACACCCTCGATGCGAACGGCCTCCAAGTCCTCGTGCTGCCCGAGCACTCCGCGCCCGTCGTCACCTTCATGGTCACCTACCACGTGGGATCGCGCAACGAAGTCACCGGCTCGACCGGCGCCACCCACCTGCTCGAGCATCTGATGTTCAAAGGCTCCGACGCCTACAATGACGCCAAGGGCAACAGCGTGAAACAATACCTCGAACGCATCGGCGGCAAATACAACGCCACCACCTTTCTCGACCGCACCAACTACTACGCCAACATCGGCCGCGAACATCTCGACGGCTACATGGCCATCGAGGCCGACCGCATGCGCAACCTCTGGCTCCGCGAGGAAGGCCGCAAACCCGAGATGACCGTCGTGCGCAATGAATTTGAGCGGGGCGAAAACTCCCCGATCCAGGCGCTGATCAAGGAAATTTTCGCCGCCGCCTACGTCGCCCATCCCTACCACCATAACACCATCGGCTGGCGCAGCGACATTGAGAAAGTCTCGATCGAGAAACTCCGCGAATTCTACAACACCTACTACTGGCCCGACAACGCCACCGCCACGATCATCGGCGACGTCGATCCGGCCGCCGCGCTCGCGCTCGTGAAAAAATATTACGGTGTCTACCCGCGCGCCCCGAAGCCGATCCCGCAGGTTTACACCGAAGAGCCCGATCAGTCCGGCCCGCGCCGGGTCGTCGTCAAACGCTCCGGCCAACTGGGTGTGGTCGCCATCGCCCACAAAGTACCCGCCGCCACGCATCCCGACTATGCCGCGATCACCCTGCTCGGCGCGATTCTCGGCGATGGGAAAAACAGCCGGCTCTACAAGGCGCTGACGGATAAAAACCTCTCGACCGGCGTTTTCACCGGGCCTTTCACCACGCACGATCCGTCGCTCTATTTTACTTTCATTCCGCTCGCGCCGGGCGCGAAGCATGACGAGGTCGAGAAAATTGCCGTCGATGAAATCGAACGCCTCAAAAAGGACGGCGTCACCGAAACGGAACTCCAGGCCGCCATCGCGAAGAATCTGGCCGACGCCGCCTTTCAACGCGACGGCTCATTCGCCATCGCCAGCAACCTGAATGAATTCATCGCCGCCGGCGACTGGACGCTCTACTACACCCTCGAAGATGCGGTCAAGAAGGTCACCGTCGCCGACATCCGGCGCGTCGCGAACAAATACCTTAACCTCGACCAGAGCACCACCGGCTGGTTCATCCCCCTGCTGCCCAGCGCCCCGAAAGCAGCCCCCGCCAAATAAGCCGGAACCTCAAATCCTCTGCCATGAAAAACCCTTTTGCTCCCCTGCTTGCCCTGGTTATTATTTTCAGCACAGCCACCGTCTTTGCCGACATCGCGCCCAATGCCGTTCGCACCAAAATCGACGGTATCGATGTGATCGCCTATCCGACCGGCGTGAAAGAGGTCGTCACCTTCAAGGCCTCGTTGCCCGCCGGTGATGCTTTTGCCACGGGCGACAATACCGCCATCCCCACCCTCACCGGCATGCTGCTCGATCAAGGCACGACGAAACAGGACAAGTTCGCCATCGCCGAAAAACTTGAGGCGGTCGGGGCCAATATCGATTTCAACGTCGACACCCAGATGGCCGAAGTCAGTGCGAAGTGCCTGAAGAAAGATGTGGCACTCGTCATCTCTCTCATCGCCGAGCAACTCCGCACCCCCGCCCTCTCCGCCGACGAATTCGAGAAAGCCAAAAAGCAGTTCGCCGGCATGCTGCAACGCCAGCTCGAAGACACGGGTTTCCGCGCCAGCGATGCCTTCACCCGGGCCGTCTATCCCGCCGGCCACCCCAACCACAACCCCTCGCCCGAAGAACTCCTCGCCGACATCGCATCCGCCAAACTCGACGATGTCGTCGCCTTCCATAAAAAATATTATGGCCCCGACCATCTCACTCTCGTGGTCGTGGGCGATCTCGATCTCCCGCAAATCCAAGCCGAACTCGGAAAGTCATTCGCGGGCTGGAGCGGTGGGGTCGCCATCCCGCGGCCGGCGAAGGCCACGCCCACCGACGCGGCGCGGGAACAAACGGTCTTCATGCCCGACAAGACCAGCGTCACCGTGGTTTTCGGCCAGGCCAGCGGACTGCGTTACAGCGATCCCGATTATCAGGCGCTGCGCGTCGCCACGGCGATTTTGGGCAGCGGCTTCACCGGCCGCCTGATGGCCAACGTCCGCGACAAGGAAGGTCTCACCTACGGCATCGGCTCCAGCCTGGCGCACGACACCTTTAGCGACGGCGACTGGAAAATCCAGGCCACCTTCGCGCCCGCTCTCCTCGAAAAAGGCATCGCTTCCGCCAAACGTCAGCTCACGAGCTGGTACGAGGCCGGCGTGACGCCTGCCGAAGTCGAAGCGCGCAAAACCAATCTGATCGGCTCCTACAAGGTGGGGCTTGCCACCACCGACGGCATGGCCGGCGCGCTGCTGTCCGCCGTGCACCATGGCTACGACCTCGGCTGGCTCGACGAATATCCCAACAAGATCAACTCGCTCACCACCGAGCAGGTGAACGCCGCGATCAAGCAACATCTGAATCCGGCCAACATGGTCCTCATCCAGGCGGGCACCGTCCCCGGCACGATCGAGCCCGCGGCGAAGTAACCGACTTCAGGAGTGTTTTTGCGGGCAATCCCCAGTCCGCCCCTTGCCTTCTGCAACAGTTCAGGGAAAGGGTGCTTGGAAATTTTCCGGCGCGCTTCTGCCTCACACCAGATCGCACGCTTCCGCCGGCATCCAGTGCGCGTCCTTGCCGTCCCACTTCACATTGCAACCAATCGGATTGGTCGCGGGCGTACGCACTTTCCGGCCGGCAACACAATCCTCCAGCGCGTTCGCCAGATCGTTGACCTGGATCTTCGCCGCGTCGCGCGGGCTGTCGACGCCGCGCCCCGTGTAGACCAGCTTGCGCTGCGCATCGAACACAAAGAAATGCGGCGTACGCAGCGCCCCGTAGGCACGGGCGATGTTCTGCTTCTCGTCATGCAGATAGACCCAGGGAAACTTGTGCTGCTGCATCCGCTCGACCATGTGAAGAAACGAATCCTCCTCATAAGTGTTCACGCTGTTCGAATTGATGCCAACGAAGCGCACGCCCTTCGGCGCGTACCAGTTCGCCGTCTGCCGCGTGACTTCGTCCGATCCGGTCACATACGGGCAGTGATTACAGGTGAAGAAAATCACGAGGACCTTCGCGTCCTTGAAATCGCCGAGGCCGTAGTTTTTGCCATCGGTGGCCGGCAAACGAAAACCCGGCGCCACAGCACCGAGCGGAAGAGTGAAGGGCTTTTTCGCGGTGGTTTCCATTGTCGTCACCATGACCGGGAGGTCGTTTTTGGCAAGCGACGATCAGCCGCCACAAACGCCT
>CAZIQP010000189.1:0-6706 GCA_964541315.1 uncultured Opitutaceae bacterium | reverse complement strand
GGCTGACTTTTGCTTACGATACTTGCCTGAGCAACCGTTTGGTCGGCACCCAATTCCAGACTGACATGTTTTTTCATTACCATTTGGGACGCATGGGGCAGGAGGACAGATACTATATCGATGCTTTCCAAGATCTTCACGGCATCTTTTCCTGGAGTGGCAACGCCGATGTCCCCAATGCCATTCTCGCGGCCACTATTTTCAGTTCGGGGTTTGAGCATGGCGTCATCGAACAATTGCAGCCCAGCGCCGGGGCGTTATCCACCGTGAAAGTCATCGCCATGGCGAATGACTCGACCACGGCCAGCCTGAACACTCTCTATCGCGCCGACGCCACTTCATGGGCGAGCATCAGGCCGCTTGTCTACACGAATCTTCCCCTCGACCTTCAAGCGACCATTGATACTAACATAAATACCAACCATTCCGTCTATCTGTTGCCCAGTGGGGGATCGTACGCCCTGGGTAGTTGGACGGGTTATGCCTACGCGAGATCGTCCCGCACTTCGGCGGCAATGGCCATCGAGCAATTTGTAAACTCGACCATCGTTTTCACTTTGGGCGGTGCAAATAGCGTGGCCGGAGTGGTGACTTCGAAAACTGGCACCAATGCCCAGACCGCCCCGGCAGCCAGCGTGACCAGCGGCAGCGCCACTCAGCCTCTCTCCAGCAGTCCGACGCCCAATGCCATCGCTCTTCACTCCAAGGAGCCCGTGGACATGAGCACCGGGGCCTACTTGGTGGAGAATGAAGATCTTTCCCTGGGTGAAGGCGAGCCCAGGGGACTTCACCTGGTCAGGGAGTATAATTCCAACAGCACCAACTTCGACCCCACGGGCCTCGGCTGGGGCTGGACGCACAGTTACAATATCGAGGCCACTGTGCGCTCCGCCCCGGAGGTTGGCATCAGTGAAGGCACACCATACGACATGGCTGCGTATCTGGCGGCGGTCTACACGACCGTTGATCTCCTGAAACATCCGACCACTTACCTGGCCAGAGACTGGACGGTGACCGCGCTCGTCGCCAACTGGGCCGTCAACAATCTCAATAACAACGCTGTGGCCATTACCCTCGGCAAGGATTCATGGCAATTCATCCGGCAACCCGACGGCTCTTATCAGCCCCCGGCCATGTCCACCCTCAGCCTGACCAAGGACGGCTCGGGCAACTATTCGCTCACGGAGCGTTTCGGGCGGACTTTCTTTTTCGCCGCCACGAATGCGCTGCGTTGCACTTCCATCACCGATTTCGACGGCAAGGCGATGACACTGACCTACGACTCCGCCCATGCTTATCGCCTGACGAAGGTCACCGACGCCAGCAGCCGCAGCATCACTTTCAATTACACCGGCACGCGCCTCAGCTCGGTCACGGATAATAATTCTCCGGCGCGTACGGTCACCTACCTTGCCGCGGACGGTAATGGCAATCTCACCGGCTGCACCGATCCCGAAGGCCAGACTTGGAGTTACTCCTATACAAATCGTCTTATCATCCAGACGAGCAATCCTGACAGCGCCGTTATTATCAATAATACCTATGATGCACAGAACCGTGTCGCGACTCAGCTCAACCAGGGTCTGTCCACCCGCACTTGGAATTATTTTTGGTCGGGCGTGCGCAATGTTGAGCAAAGCCCGCTGGCTCAGCAGACCACTTACTTTTATGACCGCCGCGGGCGCAGCCTCGGCATCATGGACGGGGATGGCAACCGCAGCCGGCTGGCCTATGACGGACAGGATCATGTCGTGCAAGCCATCACGCCCAAAGGCGAGGCGACGGGCTTTGCTTATGACGCCAATCAAAACCTGACCGTCATCACCGATCCGCTCGGGGCCACCGTCACCAACACTTACGACTCCTTCCAGCGGCTCACGCAGATCGCCCAGGTCGATTCGGCTGCCACGGTGCCAACTCGCACCAGCACCCTGGTCTACAATGCGGGCAATGTCACCAACCGCCCCGACAGCACCAGCGATCCGCGCGGGGTCACGACCCAGTATACCTATGAGACCACCAGTGCCGCCGCCGGCAAACCGACCACCGTCAAACTCGCCAGCGCCGACGGCAACCGAACCGCGACTTGTTATTATGACTCCTATGGTCTCCTCAAGGAGCTTGATACCCCCAATCCTGCTGGTGGCGTTTTCTCGGAACTGTACACCTTCAATTTTCTGGGTGACCTGCAATCCTTCACGGACAAAAACGGCAACGCCTTCGGTTTCCAATACAACAAACGTCGCCAGAAAATCTCGGATACCGGCCCCGGCGACGGTTACACTGGCAACCCGGACTACACCTCCGCGATCACCCAGTATGTTTATAGCAACGAGGGCGACTTGCAGTACCTCGTCGATCCCCTGGGCCACACGATCAAAAACATCTGGTCGGCCACCGGGAAGTTAATTTCGACCCAGGCGGGGCTTCAGCAAACCGCTCCGAACACCTATGACGCGACGAATGCCATCACCACCGTCACCAACAATTATGACGTGAGCGACTGGCTGACAAGTTCCGTCGGCCCGGTGAACAGCCAGGCTCTGGACTTCACCTATTATAATTCCGGACGCGTCCTGTCCCTGACCGATCCCAATTCCTATGTGACGACTTTCTCCTATGACGCCAACGGACAGCCGGTCACAGCGACTGATTCCCCCGATGGTTCAACCAGTCGTTCCGTGAGCCAGACCTATAATGCCCGTGGTCAGTCTGACTCCGCCACCGATGCCCTCGGCAACCAGACTCTCTTTACCTACAACGCTTGGGGCGACCAGCTCAGCCTCAAAAACCGGCTGGGTAACACCTACACTTTCGCTTATGAAAACAACGGTCTGCCGAATGCCCAGACGACTCCGCTGGGCTTCGCCACCGGCCTGGCCTATAACGACCGCAATCTTCTGAAAACCCTGACCAAGCCTTCGGCGCAGCAGACCACCTATTCGTATGACGCCGCCGACCGGGTGAGTTCCTTGACTGAAAAGCAGGGTGCCACCCAACTGGGTTCGGTTTCATTCGGCTACGACGCCAACACCAACGCCACCACCGTCACCGAAGGCGGCACCACGATCACCCGCACCTTTGATCCGTACAACCGGGTGAAAAGCTACACGGATTCCCGGGGGAACGTGATCCAGTATCATTATTACGCCAATGGCCTGCTCAAATCCGTCACCTATCCCTATCCGGCCAACCGCACGGTTACCTACACCTATGATAGCTTGAACCGGCCCTATCAGGTCACAGATTGGGCGGGCAATGTCACCACCTTCGCCTGGCGGGCCGACGGTTTGCTCTCCATGATCACCCGGCCCAACAACAGCACCCGCAGTCTCACGTGTGACAATGCCGGGCATCTCAAGCGCATCGAGGAGCGTGATCCCGCGGGTACTTTGCATACCCTGCTCAACTACCAGCTCGATCCGGCCGGCCGGATCAAGGCAAAGATGCAAATCCCCCTGCCGGTGGCCCCGTCTCCGGCCCTCGCCGCCATGACGTATGACGCCGACAACCGGCTCGCCACTTTCGGGGGCACCCCTGGCACCTGCGCCTTCGACTCCGACGGCAACATGACCTATGGCCCGCTCGGCAACGCCACGGACGGCACCGCTGGTTTTGGCACCTACACTTTCGACCAGCGCAACCGGTTAACCGCCAATCCCGGCCAAACGCGGAGCTACGATGCGGAAAATAATCTGCTTTCACGCACGGATGCCAGTGGCACGACCTATCACGTTTATTCCGGCGGAGCCATGGCGCAACTGCTCACCCGCGAGCCGCCCAGTGGCACGAAATACTATTACGTCTACGGGGCCGGCCAGTTGCTCTATGAGATTTCGGAAGGCGGACCTGCGCCGACAGGGCTGATCAATTATCATTTCGATCACAACGGAAACACGATCGCACTCAGCAACAACGCCGGACAGATCGTCCAGCGCAACGAGTACAGCCCCTACGGCCAGTTGACGCAGACCAGCGCGAATTATGATACGCCGTTTCTTTTTGCCGGAGCATTGGGCGTGCAGACCTCGGGCGACGGCCTGCTTTACATGCGAGCGCGTTTCATGAACCCCCGCATGGGTAGGTTCCTCAACACTGACCCAATTGGCTTCGGCGGCGGATCGAATTTTTATGCGTACTGCGGAAATAATCCGGTGTCGCTCAGTGATCCGTTCGGATTGTGCCCGGGGAGTTCAGCTAGTCAATCGGTTTGGGATCAGATTGTCGCGAACAATAGGGCTACATTGAAAAGAGCAGACGCTGAAGTTAGTGATATGATGAACGGAGGTGCCGAAGGCATCGTGAACTTAACAATAAAGCCAATAGCACTAAGTGCAGTGAGTGGCATTGAGAATGGTAAGGCAGTACGTCAGACAAGTAGACAAGGTGATTATTCATTGGCGACTTTGTACGGCCTTGCCATGATTGGCGATGTAGGAAATGTAGCGCTCAGTCTAATCCCGGGCGAAGGTGCCGAGATACAAGCTTTAGAGGACGCGGTACGATTCCATCACCCATGGCCGATGTATCTTGGTGGGAAAACCCAACAAATACTTGAGGCACTTCCCAAGGCGATTCACGATGCATACCATAGCGGATTGGATAAAATTCTGGCGCGGCAAAAAGGCGCAGCATATTACGCGGCCCTTTCACCCGCTGCACGTGCTGAGGCGCTACAAGACCTAGCCGCTTATACGAAAGCATTTGATGCAAAATATGGAACCAAACTTTACGATGCTATGGTCAGAGAAGGATTTCCTCACTAATGAATGATCAAACCAAAATAATCGAAGCGTTAACTATCACTGACCTGACGAGTTTTCCCGTCTGGCAGTATACGAACGATGAAGGGAAGTACGATGAAACCGCCGTGCTACCGATAAAAAAGACTCCGGTGAAGAATCTGACCGGGCGCGTTGTCGGCACCCAAGTCCGACTGGCGAATAACACAAACGTATGGGCGTTGATTGGGAATATAGATGCGAGCAATCCACGGTTAACACAGCACTTCTTGACTCTATCTGTATTCCGAAACGGACATTGGTTCACGATGGCTCGTTATCACGACTTTGACGCCAACGAGCGTGGTCCGCGGGAGCTAGCCAATTTCTTAGACCTAGGAGTCGATGAGGTTTTTCCAATCCACTATGATATCCGGCCTTTTTGCTTAGGTGATCACACTGCTCTCTCTGGAATAATCACGAAGGAGCCTCGTGAGAGACTCTCGCGTGCCCAAATTATTGCTCTTGCGGTGCCATAGAACCGCATGCAATCCACGCACAATTCCGTTCTGCAGGCCAAGCCTAAGCAAGTTTCGCGATATCGGACCCACAATGAATGGAAGGTCTAATCATGAATTGCTGTACATCGAAATCGTCCGCCTGGTGCTTCCTTCGATTGTTATCCGTTTACCTCGGGACAAGCGTTTTATTCGTTCCCATGAACGCTTCTGCGCAGTCTCTTGGGCCAAAGTCTGCTTCCTTGTCCGCCGTAGAAATCAGCAGGTTGCGTCGCGAGGCGGACGCCTGGCTCGCATCGACCGATGATATTGCGTTAAGAAAAGCGTCGGGCGAGTTGTATCCATTGATCGATGCTCTTTTGTCTAAGGGTGAAGACGACAATGTGGTGCGCTATTTAGCTCGAATTCTAAAAGCAGACCCCTGCGCATATGAATACCAGCTAACATACGGTGAAATTCTCGCTCGTATGGGGCAGCCAGAAATACTTCAGGCAAAGGCATTGCAAGCGATGCAACGTGCCGAAGACGATGATACTATCCGTCGAGCCTATCGCCTCGCTGGGCAAACACCTCCGCCGCCACCAGCGTCTCTCGAAAAATCATCTCAGGGAAGTCCTGAACTCATACTGGTACGACTTGGCAACGTGAGTGATTTCTGGATGTTCGACCTACGTGACGCGTTATCGCGCAAACTGGGGATCAAAGTGAGTGTTGCTCAATTCCAGTTTTCTGCTGGACCGGCTGATCGGACCGGATTGCAGCAATTCATAGAGGCATCGAGACGCCGATTGTTAAAGAGTGCGGGGACGGACGATGGTCTCTTTGAGTTTCTGTCTGCGCATGGATTAACCCGGAGTGTGCTTGAGACAAATGACGATGAAGTCCTTCACGCATTGCGACTGATAATAAATGAGTCCGAAGGAGAAGCAGCCGCGCAAAAGCTGGACACCCGCATAGAGTCATTGCGGCATACAGGAATGCAATGGGATGCGGACAAAATGCTTTTCAGAGTTGAGGGATCGGTTGTCGATTTTAATCGTCCACATCGATGGATTCTGGCCGTGACTGACCTCGACATTTATTCGGACAAAAACAACTATCAGTTTGGCGTTGGTGATATCAATGGACCAGTCGGCCTGATTTCGGCAGCTCGCTTTTCAGCAAAATTCAATGAAGAGAACCCCAAACGGGAACGCCTCACCACACGACTGTTAAAACAGGCCCTTTCAACTTTTGGGTTTATGATCGATGTTCCTCGTTGTTCGACTCCTGATTGCGCCCGCGCTTACCCGAGCAGCTTGCAAGAACACGACGAGAAATCTGATCAACTGTGTGCCGAGTGCGAAGCTGCTTTCAAGAAAGCCCTTGGCCAAGAAAAGCGGTAACCATAGCGACGAGGATGTTGAGCAAATCCGATTGCCACGAAGTTGCCAGAAACGCTGTTTCTTGCTTCCACTCGTTTCCACG
>CAZIQP010000188.1:0-6771 GCA_964541315.1 uncultured Opitutaceae bacterium | reverse complement strand
AATAAAACAATAGACGCAGCCGTCCCCGCCGGCCGCGAGCCGGGTCAGCCGCTGATCCTCGCGCCGCAGCGCCTCGGCCTTCGTGATGCGCTCACCCACGTACTCGATAATTCTCGTGTCCTGCGGAATAAAATCCCGGGCGAAGATCCCGTAGCCATGCACGCCGGAGCGTCCGAGTCGCAGGTGGGCGGGAATTTTTTGGCGCGGCGCAGGTGGCTTGGCGGCGCGGCTCATTTCAACTCCAGACCGACCGGACAATGGTCGCTCCCCATGATCTCGGGGGAGATCCACGCGCGCTTGATTGCGGGCCGGAGCTTTTCCGCGGCCACAAAGTAATCGACGCGCCACCCGATGTTCCGCGCCCGGCAATTCATCATCTGGCTCCACCACGTGTAATGTCCTGGGCCGGGCTCAAAGGCGCGGAAGGTGTCGATGAAGCCCTGCTCGAGCAACCGGGAGAAATTGCCCCGTTCCTCGTCGGTGAAGCCCGCGTTCCGCCGGTTCGTCTTGGGGTTGGTCAGGTCGATCTCGGTGTGCGCCACGTTCAAGTCCCCGCAAAACACCACCGGCTTTCCTTTCTTCCCCAGTTTTTTGAGGAAGGCGAGGAAGGCAGGGTCCCATTCCTCCGTGCGGTATTTCAGCCGGGTGAGCCCGCGCTGCGAATTGGGCTGATACACGTTCACCAGATAAAAATCGGCAAACTCCGCCGTGATCACGCGTCCCTCATCATCGTGACCGGGCAGGCCGATGCCACAAGTCACCGACTTCGGCTCCACGCGGGTGAAGATCACCGTGCCGGAATAGCCTTTCTTCACCGCCGAGTACCAGTGGGGCGTATAGCCGCCCACCCAGGCCACATGCTGGACGTCACCGGGATGCGCCTTGGTTTCCTGGAGGCAGATGACATCGGCATCCACCTTGGCCATGTACTCAAGAAAGCCCTTCTTAAGCACCGCGCGCACGCCGTTTACGTTCCAGGAAAGCAGTTTCATTGCGGTCAGTTCGACCAAACGTCCGCGCGGCGCAATCCGTTTTCACCCCTTTTGCGTAAATTTCAGCCTCAACTTTCTGCGTCATGTGACAAACCTCGCTCTTGTCATCGGCGTGCCGGCCCTTGAATCTCACCGGCTTCGTGAGCTCCTCCTGTTTTCCTCCTCTGCCCTTGGGCCAGACCATCCCGGCCAGTCCGCACGCCGTGTCATGCAGCCTGCCCACGATGCACGCCGTCCGCGGCTACGAGGAAAAGAATCCGGAGATCATCCGCCAGCTTACGTCCGGCTACCCGCGCTTCGTCGTCCATCCCTTCGCCCGTCAGCTCGCCGAGCATTACCTGTCCGGCTCAGGAGCCGCCTCGCAGAAAACCACGCTCTGGCTCACCTCCTCCGCCCGCATGGCCCAGGCGCTTGCCGCCCATCTCGCCCCGACCGCCGGCGTTGCGCTCTTCGCCCGCGACGGATTGCATGGCGTCTCGCATCCCGTGTCGTCCGATACCTTTGCCCAATCGAAAGTCTTTCTCCAGAACATCGGCGGCTACCTTTGCTCCCGCGAAGCCGAGGATCATCTCGTGCGGCTCGGTCTCCGGCCCGCCCTGCATGGCGAAGAAATTTTCAAGGGCGATGCCACGGCGGAAATTCACCGCCACCTTCACCGCGCGCTGCCCGGCACCGCCGCCTCCGATCTTTTTGTCGCCAACTGCGGGATGAACGCCATCTACGCCGCGTTCCGCGCCGTCGCCGACCTGCAGGCGGCGCGCGGCCGCACCGTGTGGCTCCAACTTGGCTGGCTCTATCTCGACACCATCGCGATCCTCAAGAAATTCACCGCGTCGCCCGCCGACTACGTGTATTTTCGCGACGTCTTTGATCTCGACGGACTCAGGCGCATTTTCGCGACCCACGGTCATCGCATCGCCGGCGTGGTGGCCGAGGTGCCGACCAATCCGCTCATCCAGACGCCCGATCTGCCCGCCCTCGCCGCCCTCTGCCGACAGCACGGCGCCAAACTGCTGGTCGATCCGTCGATCGCCTGTCTGCATAATCTCGATGTGCTGCCCCACGCCGACGTCGTCGTCACCAGCCTGACCAAATACGCCGCGAGCGAAGGCGATCTCACCGCCGGTCTCGCCGCCGTCAATCCCGCCGGCCCGGACGCCGCCGCCCTGCGTCACTCCCTCGCCACCGGCATTGAGCAGCTCTATGGTCGCGATGCCGCCCGGCTCGCCCGCGAAATCAGCGAAATGGAAACCGTGCTCGCCAAGATCCATGCGAGCACACCGCGCGTCGTCGAGTTTCTCGAAAAACATCCGGCCGTGGGTGAAGTGTATTGGGCGCTGTCGCCGTTGAGCCGAGAAAACTATCTCCGCCTCGCCCGCACGCCCGCCGCCACGGGTGGCATGATCACGTTCACCTTGCGCGAAGCCGGTTCGCTCACGCGTTTCTACGACCGACTCCGCCTGCCCAAGGGCCCGAGCTTCGGCATGAAGACCACGCTCATCTGTCCGTTCATGTATTTGGCGCACTATGATCTCGTCACCACGCCGGCCGGTCTCGCCGAGCTCGCCGCCAGCAAACTCGATCCCGATCTGCTCCGCCTGTGCATCGGCACCGAGCCCGTGGAAGAAATCATCGCCGCCCTCGCCGAGGCGCTGGCCTGACGCCCCCAATCGTTCTTATTCTCGTAATCCTTGCCGCGCCGAAGCCAACGGACGCAGGCTGGTCACTTTCACTTTATTCTGTCGCCCATGCCCCGCTGCACCCTTGAGTTGAAGACGATCCCGAATGCACCACGCAACGAGATTGTCGGCTGGCTCGGCGCGGCGCTCAAGGTGAAGGTCCACGCCCCCGCCGTCGAGGGCAAAGCCAACGACGAACTCATCGATTTCCTCGCCGAAAAACTCGGCGTGCACCGCCGCTGCGTCACCCTGCTGCGTGGCGACAAGTCCCGCCAAAAAGTGGTGCAGATCGACGGACTCGACGCCGCTGAAGTCAAAACCCGCCTCGGAAGTCTGTAATTTATCAAACTACAAAGGCCTTGGCTGCGTCTCGCGGTGAAACCGCCAAGTCAGCAGCATGGCGGCTCACCGCCATGAGTTTCACGCCGGTCAGCTACATCGCCCCGGCACGCGAGATCAGCATCGTCATCGGTGCATTCTTCGGGGCGAAATTCCTCAAGGAGACCGATGCCTCGCGCCGACTCCTGGCCGCCGTCGGCATGGCGCTCGGTATCATCTTCCTCGCGCTGGGTTGATTTGCGCTGCCAACGCCGCCATCAGCGCGCGGGTGACCGGATTTCCCGCCAGATCGTAACGGGTGTCGTCCACCTGAACCACCGGCATGATTCCCATAAGCGCGTTGGTCACAAACACCTCGTCCGCCTGCAATAGCTCGGAGAACAACACCGCGCGCTCGCGCACCGTCCCGGATTGTTCCGATCCGATCACCCAGCCACGCATCACGCCGGGCAATATTTTGCTCGGCAAATGCGGCGTCCCGACGACTCCGCCTTTCACGATAAACACATTGGTCGAGGCCCCTTCGAGCACGACTCCGCGCGGATCAACCAAAACGGCCTCATCGAACCCTGCCGCCTGCACGCTTCGTTTTGCCCGGACGTTATCCTGATTACCCAAAGCTTTCACGCCATGCCGCAGCTCGGTGCGGAGAGCGCAAGGCACGCGCTGCAACCGGAAGCCGGCCACGTAACGCTCCGCCGCGTAATTTATCCCACGGGCCATGATCAGCTCCGACCAACCGGCAGCATCCTTGAAAAAAAAGCCTTTCAGATTCCCGTCCGTGATGGCGTTGGCGGCGATCACTTGGGCACAACGTTCAGCGAATCCCTCACTACCCAACCGCGACACAGCACCGATCGCATGCAGCGACGCGGTCAGACGCGCGGCATGCGCCTCGATCATTTGCACCCGTCCATGCCGCACGCGCATGGTTTCATACAACCCTTCGCCGCCGGAAAAGCGCGGGCCGAGCGACGGGACTTCCAGACCGACCGTCGTCACCAACACCCCGTTGTACAAGGCCGACGCGAGCCAGGGTGCATCAACGGGATTCATGACAGCTCCTCCCCGAGCAGTGCCGCGCGCATGGCCCGGCCCTTGGTGAGCGTCTCCTGATATTCGCTTTCTGGATCGGAATCGGCCACGATGCCGCCACCCACATGGTATTGCGCCCAGCCCGGACGGCAAAGAATCGTGCGGATGGCGACGTTGAAATCACAGCTCCTATCGAAACCCAAATAGCCGATCGATCCCGTGTAAACATGACGGCGGCAAGGTTCGAGTTTGTTGATGATCTGCATGGCACGGATTTTCGGCGCTCCCGTGATCGAACCTCCCGGCAGCATCGAGCGCAAGCCATCGAAAACATCCCGGCCCGCAGCCAGTTCCCCGGAGATCGTGGCGACCAGATGGAATACGGTCGGGTGCGTCTCGATGCGGTGCCGCTCCTCGACGCGCACCGAACCGTAACGGCAGACACGACCGAGGTCGTTGCGCTCGAGATCCACGATCATCAGCAGCTCCGCGTGATCTTTTTCGCTCGCCGACAGTTCGGCGGAAAGCCGCCGGTCTTCCTCTGCGGTGCGCCCACGCGGGCGGGTGCCCTTGATCGGCCGGGTAATCATTCCGCCCCGGCCGTCACTCCGCAAAAACAATTCCGGCGAACTGCTCAGGATCTGAAAATCCCCTCCATTCAGATACGCCCCGAACGGCGCCGGACTGAGCCGGCGGAGCCGCTGATAAATCGCGTACGGATCGTCCGTTGTCGCAAGTTCAAAACGCTGCGCAAAGTTCACCTGGTAGACATCGCCGGCGGCAATGTAGTCTTTGATCCGGCCAATGCGTTTGATGTATTCCGCCCGCGTCAAGTTCGGGATCAACGCGGTTGCGCCCAAGCGGTCGCAATTCGGCAGCGCAGTCTTTCTTCCGCCCGATTGCGCCGCACGGGCAACGGCGCCGTGCAATCGGGCCAGAATTTTCTCGGCGCTCTGCTGTGCGACGGGATTCGCGACCGCAAAAGTTTTTCCCGAACCATGTTCGTAGGCGATGAAACCATCATAGAAGCCAAACCGGGCATCAGGCAGTGTCGGATCATCGGACGCAGAGATGGGCACGTTCTCGCTGCGGACGCCGAATTCATAACCAAAATAGCCCACGGCTCCGCCACAAAACGGGATGACACCGGCAACGGACGAGGAAGTCTGATAACGTCGGAGAAGATCGCGAAGATGCGCCAACGGTTCCGCCTGCACTTCTTCACGGGAATCATACGTCGTCACAACGCAGCCATCGCCCTTGGCCTGCCAGGTGAGAAACGGGGCAAAGCCAAGAAAGGAAAACGCGCGCCCGCTGCCGTCTTCCGGCCGCCCGCTGTCGAGATAGAAAAATCCCGGCTCACCGCGCCACGCGAGCGCGAGCGCCTCCGGCGGCGGTGCGTGCAGGATTTCCTCGAGGATCATGGCAAACGCTGCGGCAGGCCGACGACCGGAGCGAAATCATTCCAGGCCATGCCACGGACCAGACCGTCGCGGTCCAGACGAGCGGCCAGCGTGAGGATATTTTCTCCGTTCAAGGTCAAGTCGGGCGCAATCTCAGCCAGCGGCACCAGCACAAAACTGCGCTCGTGCATCCGCGGATGCGGCAGCACGAGCCTCTCGTCCTGCCACGATTGTCCGTCATAGAGGAGAACATCGAGATCGATGATGCGCGGCCCCCAGCGTTCACGACGCTCGCGGCCAAGCCCGGCCTCGATGTCGAGGCAAACCGAGAGCAACGCCGGCGGCTGGTGCGCGGTTTGGATCTGCACCACCATGTTCAAAAAATCCGGCTGCGCGAGCATACCGACCGGTTTTGATTCATAGACCGAGGACCCGCGCACGATCGAGATGGCGGGATCAGCCGCCAGCGCCCGCAGCGCGGCGGCAAGCTGGGCGCGCCGGTCACCCAGATTGGTACCCAAGCCAAGGTAGGCCGTTTTCATCAACGCCGTTTTGATGTCTCGATGGCAACGTAATCGAGCGGACCGCCGAGGGCGACCGACGGCTTGCGCACGACAATCGCCGCTTCATCCACCCGCGGACAGGTGGCGAGCACCTGATCCAGGATGTCGTTGGCCAGCGTCTCGATCAGCTTGACCCGGTCCTGCTCGACAATTTTCCGGCACAGCGCGTAGACCTGCATGTAATCCACCGTGGCGTTGAGACTGTCGGTTTGCGCGGCCTCGGCGATGTCGAGCGTCAGCGTGAGATCCACGAGGAAACGCTGGCCGAGCGTATTCTCCGCGGCGAGCGCCCCGTGATAGCCGTAGAAGGCCATGTTTTTGAGATGAATTTTTCCGGTCATGAAGAATGGAGCACAGCATCGCGGATGGCCTGCGCCATGAGCGCGGCACGAAGGTTGGCCTTCACCTCATGCACGCGAACAAATTCCACCCCTTGTGAGACCGCCAGCGCCGTGGTCGCCAGCGTGCCCTCCAGCCGCTCATGTGGCGGCAGTGTCAGCACATTGCCAATCACGGATTTTTGCGACGCACCCAGCAGCAACGGACAACCCAGCGCGCGCAGCTCACCGACCCGCGCGAGAATTTCCAGATTCTGTGCGTGCGTCTTGGCGAAACCGATGCCCGGATCGAGGATGATCTGTTCGCGCGACAGGCCGGCCGCGACTGCGATCCCGATAGAACGATGCAAGAACGAGGAGATTCGTTCCATCGTCGCACCTGACGTATTGGAAAACCCGGCCTCATGGTGCATGAGGATGAC
>CAZIQP010000187.1:0-6818 GCA_964541315.1 uncultured Opitutaceae bacterium | reverse complement strand
TGTAGCTCAATTGGATAGAGCACTTGGCTTCGAACCAAGGGGTTGGGGGTTCGAGTCCCTCCAGATCCGCCAATTTCGGTGACGATTCCAAACTGATACACTACCGAAATTGCCCTCCGACGCCTTGGCAATGAATGACACCTCATTCGCGCAGCGTTCATCGTCAGAAAATTCATCATCGCTGAACCCACTCGCGTCGTTGACAGCAAATTGGAGTTGATGACAGATCAGCCAATGACGCGTATCATTCAGTTGGCCTGCCTCGTTTTTCTTCCTGTCGTGTTTATGGCGCCCAGATCGAACGCTACCGAAGGCCGAGCAAATCCCGTAACTCCCCAGGCTTCACCGGAAGCGACTGCTTTGCTGGAAACGTTGTATGACATCTCGGGAAAATATCTCCTCACCGGTCAGCACAACTACCCCGAACACGAAAAATGAAGCCTATTCATACCGCCTTGCTTGTTCCGGGATGCTTTTCTCTAGACGAATTTTTGCGAAGTTTGTTTGCGCGGACAAAACATTCTGTGTCCCCTTTTCCCAAACTTTGTGTCGAAAAGGACACCTTTTCTTCGGTCCTGAATCTTCATCGTCATCTCCTTCAATATCGTCAACGTGTCAGCCATTAAAATATTACCGGGGCCCGTCTGTTTGTGCCCAAAACTCCTCCCCATGATGCTGGGATTGTTGCTCGCTGGCGCCTGGAGCCCTCACGCAGTTGCGGCACTGCCCGGTGACGCGCTCCAAGCCCGATATGTCGCCCTGAAAAGCCAGCTCGAAAACAATGCGTTTCATCGGCCGCTCTATCTCGAATCAAATGAGACCGCCGAGGAACTGAAGGGAGATCTCTATGCGGTGATGGAAGAGCCCTTCGCTACCGTCCGCCAAAACCTGCAGGCTCTGGATCATTGGTGTGACATCCTTATTTTGCACCTGAATGTTAAGAGTTGCCGCGCCGTCAACAATACGGGGGCACCCACCCTGTTGCTGACGATCGGGAAAAAACATGACGAACCGAAGGAGAAAGCTTTTCCCGTGGCATTCGCCTACCGCGTGGCGGCATCGTATCCCAGTTACCTGAGAATCAGGTTACACGCCGACACCGGACCGTTCGGCACGAGCAACTACCAGATCGCCTTTGACGCTGTGCCGCTGGAGTCGGGACGCACTTTCATCCATCTGGCCTATTCCTATGACTATGGTCTCGCCGCCCGGCTGGCGATGAAGGGCTACCTGACCACAGTCGGCAGCGGCAAGGTCGGGTTTAGTCTCGCCGAAGCGCGACCCGGTAGCGCAACCGCTCTGATTGGCGGAGTGCGAGGCGTGGTCGAACGAAATACCATGCGTTACTATCTGGCCATTGAAGCTTATCTCGGAGCACTGGCCGCACCGCCCGCCGAGCAGCTCGACCTGCGCCTGCACCGCTGGTTTGCCGCGACCGAACAGTATCACCGACAACTCCATGAAATCGAGGAAACCGAATACTTGGAGATGAAACACAAGGAAGTGCTCCAGCAGCAAACGGGCAAACCGCACGCATCTTCCGATCCGGCCAAAGCGGATATCAAGCCGGACAAGTAATCGCCAGTGGTGAATCGCCGCACTGTCGTCCGGCAAAATCTGATTGCTCATAGCAGTGATTGACGAGATGCAGTGACGTTTCGAACTTCGCCCCCCATGGATCACCTCACCGCCGGAGAATATTGGAATGGCAATGCGGAGGCTTGGACGAAGCTCGCCCGCGCGGGCTACGATGTTTACCGCGACCATCTCAACACCCCCGCATTCCTGGCAATGCTGCCTCCGGTCGCCGGGCTGCGCGGTCTCGATCTCGGTTGCGGCGAAGGCCACAACACGCGCGAAGTCGCGCGGATGGGCGCGAGCATGACTGCCATCGACATTTCGGAAATTTTCATCCGCCACGCAAGGAGCGAAGAGGCCCGTGCTCCGCTTGGCATCACCTACCATCACGTCAGCGCGGTGGAGCTGCCATTCGCCGGCGCCGCGTTCGATTTTGCCACGGCATTCATGAGCCTGATGGATATTCCGGAAACGGAGCTCGTGGTTGCAGAAGCATTTCGCGTCCTCAAACCCGGTGGCTTTCTCCAATTCTCCATCCTGCATCCGTGCTTCAATCCGCCGCATCGCAAGAATTGCCGTGATGAAGAAAACATCACCTATGCCATCGAGGTGGGTGACTATTTTATCGATGCACGCGGACAGATCGACGAATGGACCTTTGCCATCGCGCCGCAATCAGTACGCGGACAGTTTCCAAAATTCCAGGTCCCGCGCTTTCACCGCCCTATCAGCCAGTGGGTCAACCTTCTCGTCGCCGCCGGCTTTGTGGTGGAGCGTTGCGAGGAACCCGTCCCGAACGATGAAACCGTTCGCAATTGGCCCATTCTGCAAGACGCGCAGGTTGTCGCCTATTTTCTGCACATCCGGGTGAGGAAACCAGGGGCGGGTTGATTGAGGCAGTGAAGGTGGGGCGCGACCGCTGGGCGCGCCGTTTCGAATTTCTCACGCCAGCAGCGGCTCGGCAGGGAAGCCTCGCCCTATCCCAAACAATCTCCCATCCACCCAGCCGCAAAAAAAGCCGGAGCGGCCGCTCCGGCTTTCGCGAGGTGAACAAAATAGGCGAGGCGCTAGAGCTTGCCGGCAAGTTTCGCCTTAAGTGTGGCCTTGTCCATCATGCCGACGAACTGCTCGGCAACGGCACCGCCCTTGAAGAGCAGCATGGTCGGGATGGCGCGCACGCCGAACTGGGCGGCGAGATCACCGTTGTCGTCGACGTTCACCTTGGCGATCGTGAGTTTGCCGTTCAGCTCCGTGGCGAGCTCATCAAGGATCGGCGCGATGGCTTTGCACGGGCCGCACCAAGGAGCCCAGAAATCCACCAGGACGGGAGTTGCACCGGCCACGGTTGCTTTGAAATTGTTGTTATCGAGTTGAATGATGTTGGGTGACATGGAAAAAGTGGTAGTCAGGTTGCGGCGAAAGACAACTCAGCAGCTTACCGGGGAATCGATTTTTGAATGATTTCATCGAGTTCCTTGGGTTCGACGGTCTGCAGATTCTTGCGGCGGATTTTCAGTGTTTCGAAGGTTTTGATGAAAGTCTCGGTTGCACGCTCATGCGTTTCGGCCGAGCCGCCGAGCATGGTGAACTGTTCGGCCGAGGTGATCCGTTTGTGTCCGTCATCATTATCGATGGCGAGTCCCACCAGGTGAAGCTTGGCTTTGGCAGGCGTACGGCGTCTGGGCGTCTTTTTCATTTAAGCGACAACGGTGGGCGGAGCGACGGGTGTTTCAAGCGGGATTTGTTCGACGGCGGTACAGATAATATCGGCAAAAGCCTCGTCCTGCTGAAGGGTGAGTTTGGCGAGGCGCGTCAATTCCAGCATGGCGAGAAAACTGGCCACGAGGCGGCGGAGGGAGATTTTTCCGTGAAACAGGCTCGAAAAAGCAAAGACCTTCTGGCTTTTCAGGTGTTCCAATATGTATTCCATCTGGTCGGCGACCGTGACCTGCTCGGCGTGAATCTGCCCGACAACGAGTTTTTCGGCGAGCCGGCGAAGCACAAGGTTGAAGTTGTTCCAGACCTCGATGCGGTCGATGTGCTGGAGCGGCCTCTCCGCAGCGGACACAAAGGCCGAGGCGGGCCGGGAAAGCATGTTCTGGGCATCAAATGCGAGTTCGCCCAAGCGGCCCGAGGCTTCCTTGAATTTTTTATATTGGATGAGCTGGTGGACCAGTTCCCAACGCGGATCGAGATCATCTTCGTCGGCATTGGGATCGATGGCCTGCTGGTGCTTGGGCAGGAGCATCCGGCTCTTGATTTCCATCAATGTCGCCGCCATGACAAAAAATTCGCCTGCCACCTCCAACTGGAGATCCTTCATGGCATAGAGGACATCAAGGTACTGGCGCGTGACGTTCGCGATGGGAATGTCGTAGATATCGAGCTCATTCTTACGGATAAGAAAGAGCAGAAGATCCAGCGGTCCCTCGAATACAGGGAGTTTGATGCGATAATCGGCTTCGGCAACCACAGGGCGAGTCGAGGGACCTGCGGCATGGCCCGCAACTGGAAAATGCCGTTACGCCTCACGAAATTTTGCTCCGAAAGTATTTTTAAAAACCAACTGTCTAACAGGACTGTTCGCTTGCGTCTGTCCCAGGTCTGGGCATGGTTTCTGCAGGGTTGGTAATCGTATCGGCGGGCCCTCCACTGCTGGGGTTCGAGGTGCGCCTCAACCCGCCAATCAAACTCCCAATGGCCAATTCCTTAAAGTGCGACCTCTGCTCGAAGCCGGCAACGGTTCATCTTACACAGATCGTCAATAACAAGATCCACAAGGTGGATCTGTGCGAAGCCTGTGCCCAAGCCAAAGGCGTGACCGATCCGAGCGGCTTCTCCCTTTCCGACCTGTTGATGAAAGCCTCGCTCAATCCCGAGCCGATGGGCGACATCCGCTGCGAGACCTGCGGATTGACCCAGCAGGATTTCAAGAAAACCGGCCGCTTTGGCTGCCCGGCCTGCTACGACGCTTTCTCGTCCGTGATCGATCCGATCCTCGACAACATGCACAAGGGTACGACCCACGTGGGCAAGATCCCGCGGCGCGCCCTCGAACGCCGCTCCCTCTACGAGCGCCTCACCAAACTGGAAACCGATCTCGACCAAGCCATCAAGTCCGAGCGTTACGAGGACGCCGCCCGTTTCCGCGATGAAATCCACCAAGTCCGGCAAACCGTCAGCCCGAAGCTTCAGGCCTAAGATGAAAATCAACGAGCTGATCGCGGCCCCTTCCGAACTCACCGACACCTCTGCGAGCAAAAGCGCCGTGGTGATGATGACGCGTATCCGCTTGGCGCGAAACCTCGCGAGCCACCCCTTCCCCGGCTGGGCCAAGGAACCCCAACGCCGCGACGTTCTCGGCCGTTGCCTGCAAGCCGTCGCGGGTTTGTCCCAGATGAAACGCGGGCTCGCCGTCGACACCTCCGATCTCTCCGAACAGGAAAAACAAATCCTCGTCGAGCGCCACCTCATCAGCCGCGAGCTCTGCCACTCGAAGGGCGGCTCGGGCGTCGTCATCAGCAAGGACCAATCCTGCGCCGTGATGATCAACGAGGAGGATCACCTGCGCATCCAGGTCCTCCGCGCCGGATTCCAGTTCAAGAAAGTCTGGAGCACGATCAATGCGATCGATTCCGACTTGGAGGAACAGCTCGATTACGCCTTCTCCCCGAAGCTCGGTTACCTGACCGCCTGCCCGACCAATCTCGGCACAGCCATCCGCGCATCCACGATGATGCACCTCCCTGCCCTCGTTATCTCGGGCCAGATGGAAAAAGTCGTGCGCGCCGTCAACCAGCTCGGCATGGCCGTGCGTGGCCTGTTCGGTGAAGGCTCCGACGCCAGCGGCAGCATCTTCCAGATCTCCAACCAGACCACGCTCGGCGAATCCGAGGAGGGCATCATCAAGCACCTCACTGGTGTCCTGAACACGATCATCGAGCAGGAGCTGAACGCCCGGGAAAAACTCATCGAGAACGAGGCCACCAAGCTCTACGACAAGATCGGTCGCGCCTACGGCATTCTCCAAAATGGCTACCTGCTCAATTCCGGCGAGGCGATGAACCTCCTTTCGCTCATCCGCCTCGGCATCGACCTGGGCGTGTTCGCTGATTCCCAACGCGCCGTCGTGGACCGGCTCTTCATCGAATGCCAGCCCGGCCACATCCAGCACGGCAACAAAAAAGCCGCCGAAGCCGGCCAGCGCGACGTCCTCCGCGGGGAGCTTTTACGCGCCGAATTTGCCAAAGTACCAAGTCCTGACTTCAGTAACGCTGCCAAGTAACCGATTTAATCATTTTCATACTCTATGGAACCGATGAACAACTTCACTCCGCGCGCGCAACAGGTGCTGGCGCTGGCCCGTAAGGAAGCCGACCGCTTCCATCATAACTACGTCGGCACCGAGCACTTGCTGCTTGGCCTGATCAAGCTGGGCCAGGGCGTCGCCGTGAGTGTGCTCCAGAAAATGGGGCTCGATCTCGAGACTGTGCGCAACGAGGTGGAGAAGCAGGTCGGCACTGGCCAGGAGAGCAAAACGCCCATCGGCAGCATTCCTTACACCCCCCGGGTGAAAAAAGTCCTGGCCCTCGCCGGCAAGGAAGCCAAGGCCCTCAATCACAGTTATGTCGGCACTGAGCACATTCTCCTCGGCCTCCTCCGCGAAGGCGAAGGCGTGGCTGCCCGTGTCCTCAAGACCCTCGACATCGACATCGAGCGCACCCGTCAGGAAATCCTGAAGGAACTCGATCCGCAGTTCGCCTCCGGCAACGCCGGCGACACGGGTCCCGGCCAGTCGGCCAGCGGCTCGGGCTCAGGCGAAGAAGTTTCCCCGCGCTCGGGCTCGCCCGACGACAAAAAGGAACTCAAGACGCCCGCGCTCAAGGCCTTTGGCCGCGACCTCACCGAGCTCGCCCGCAAAGGCGAAATGGATCCCGTCATCGGCCGCAAAAACGAGATCCGCCGTGTCATCCAGATTCTCTGCCGCCGCACCAAGAACAATCCCGTGCTCGTCGGTGAAGCCGGCGTGGGCAAGACCGCCATCGCCGAAGGCCTCGCGCAGGAAATCGCCAAGGGCAATGTCCCCGAGATTCTCGCCGAAAAGAAAGTCATCACCCTCGATCTCGCCCTCATGGTCGCCGGCACCAAGTACCGCGGCCAGTTCGAGGAGCGCATCAAGGCGGTCATGGACGAGATCAAGCGCGCCAAGAACGTCATCATCTTCATCGACGAGCTCCACA
>CAZIQP010000186.1:0-6839 GCA_964541315.1 uncultured Opitutaceae bacterium | reverse complement strand
TGACCTGCCGCACCTCTTCGCGGGTCTGGGCGACGACGAGCGCCTTTTCCTTACGTTCCAAAGCGGCGAGGTATTCCGCGACGAGCATGTGGTGCAGGTTCACCCCACCGACTTCCCGAATGCAGCCCAGCCGGTCAAGCGTATCAAAGGACTTGGCGACGTTCCCCTCTGCCGCTGCTTTCACCGCATTCTGGTATTCGCCAATAAAGGCCCGCTCTCCCGCAGTCTGGCCAAGTTTGGGGTCTTGCCGACGAATCGTCTGAATCACTGCCGGTTTAAGCCCGGAATGCTTTTCAATGGCCCGCAGTGCATCCGACGCGGCGACCGATCCATGCTGGCGAGAGTCACCCGACAGAATCACCCGGCCCTGATTGGCCTGCACCACACTGAACAATTCGGCCATCTGCCGGGCACCAATCTGACCGGCTTCATCGACAATGACGACGGCACCCTTGGCGAGCTGCTTCTCCTGCAAAAACGAAGCCAGGGTATTCGCCTTCAATCCATCGGCCTGCAAATCCTGCACCTGCTGGCGTTGCGGAGCCAATACGACCACCGGGTGACGTGCCGCCGTCAGGCCCTGCTCGACCTCCTTCAATGCAAAACTTTTCCCCGTGCCCGCGCCACCACGGAACAGCGTGACAAAATCTCGACTCCGCAGAATCTTTTCCACCGCCACGGTCTGTTCAGCCGAAAGCGCGGACGAAGCCCGGTAACTTGGATTCAGGGCGACGTGCCGGTTTCGGCCATCATGAGCGGCGACGACAATTGCACACTCATAACGTAGGACTTCACGGGACGTGATTTTATCCGTGCCCTTTTCCCGCAATAAACCGCGTACATCAATGGCCTGACGCAGCGCCCCCAAATCGAAATCCTCGCCCCGGCCACGTTCCAATGCCGCTGACATGAGTTCATGCTCAGCTACGACCGCCCGACGTTCAAACACATGTTGCTCGGCCCACGCAACGATCTCAGCCAGGTCGGCTTTTTGGGCCAGATGCAAAGGTCGAACTGCCCACAACGATTGCAAAGCGGAAACTTCCTCTGGTCGCATTTCCTTGCTCCACGTCGAACGCAACGCATCCGCCGTTGAATTCTTCATCTTTCGACGCCGGTTCCCCTGCGCCACCCGTTTCCGCAGGTTTTTGACATTACCGACCTTCTCCCCCTTGGCCAGCCGGATGCGGGTTTCCTCATCAATTTGCTGATGACGTTTGGAAAACCGTTCGATGACACTTTGCGGCACCCCCTTGATTTCAAAGCCACGGGGCTGGTTCTCAATCCGGTAACCCAGCGCCCGGAGTCCCTTGCTCAATTCGTGCCGGTAAAGATTCGTCGCGTACTGATGCGCCTGGTACATGCCCGAAGATTGCAGCGCCTTCCACTGATTTTCCACCGGATCAAAAGTGGCATTAAACACGACGCAATGGGTATGTAAATGGGGATCAAGTTCCCGGCTGGTTTCATGCCGGAAGGTTGCAGTCACAAAATTGCCCGTCACCCGTTCACTGTTTTGCCCTGACTTACGGATTCGTGCGGCAGCCCGTTTTTCCAGTTCCAACATGGCATGCCGGACTGCCTTTTCGTGCAGCTTCGAAATACGATCATCCTGAGTCAGTGCCACCACCGAAACACTTTTTGGTGGTGCAATCGTGAAGTCATAAAAGATGCGACGATTGGCTTTCATGCCTTCACCTTCACGACGGGTTGAATTCATCCGCTGACCCAATCGCAGACCAGTTGCGGGATTTGTACCGTCACACAAAGCGAGGAAATCCGACTCCTTGACCTCATCTTTGAGCCCCAATTTTTCGGCACCTTGGCCGATCCATTCACCCGCGATTTCATGACCCTCGGAGTAGTAGTCACCCGCCCCCAGATGCTCGCGAAAATACTCTTTGGCATTGCTCAGGTTGAACTGAATCTTTGTTTGGATCATCGTTGTTTTGGCGACGCAGCGACGATGACTTAGTAAACGAATGCTCGTTTCTTTTTTGTGAGACACATTACCCCTTGCAAGTTTTGCAACGGATAGCGGTTTCCTAAGTGCATCGCGCCTCTGTCACCCAAGGTCACGCGTCAACCGGCGCAGAACTGCGCACCCAAGGAGGAAACAGCGGCAGTGGCCGGCCCGGCACTGGCCGTCTTTTCCGACGCCCACGGGAGGCCCGCCGCGTGGCCTGTTTCGGCGGGCCACCCGTGCCTTCGCGGAGCGATGCGGACGCGGAGCGGAGACCGGGGCGCGCTTCCTCGCGGCGGGCCGCCGTTCGCCTGCGCGGCCGACTTGCGGCCCGCTGCGGCTTCCGGCTCGCCCTTGCTCGTCGCGTCCCCGGACTCCGCTTCCGTCCGCCGGTTGTCGCCCTTGGCGACATGATTTGAAAATGGGCACAGCCCTTTTCCGACGCGCCGCCTTGGCACCTACTCGAACCACGAGCGCAGGCGCTCGTATAGGGGCCGGAAATCCTGCCGGTAGGTACGCTGCATTTCCGGCGAAACCGAGTTCGACCGGGCTGGCACAAGGGCCAGAAGTCGCACCGTCAAAGTTGCGTGCCGGGCCACCGGGCGCAGCACGATGGAGCGGGCCGGGGATTTGGGTTCAGTGGCGACGCCCAGGCGAAAATACACCTGTCGCAGGCTCATGCCTCGAAGGAACGAAACATCAGTCACGGTGTTGGCCAGCCGCATATAGTGTTGGGCGGTTCGCGGAGTGCCGCCAAAATGCCGTTCCAACCAAAGCATCCATGCGCCCGGTCCCATCGTGCGGCGAACATTGCGTTTTTCAATGACGAGCAATTGGCCGGCTTTCCACGCCGCCGCCAAGGCGACATGGAGCATGTCGCGGGACTCGGCGCGCAATTTTTCGGCCTCGCCATGCAGCCGGTTGATTTCGTCGGCACTCGCCGAGCGGGGCAGCGAGGATTGCATTTGGTTGCTCATGGTTGCATCCCCGTGGTTTGGCGAAATGAGTTCGCCAGTTTATGCACGGCCTGCCGGGAGCACCCGGCCAGCGTGCCGATTTGTTCGAGTGTTACGCCCTCAACCAAATCGGGGCGGATGCAATAAAGCGCAACCGAGGTGCGCAGGCCGCGCTCATTGAGCGTCCGGCCATCGGCCATCCAGATCAACAGCCGGCTGGCAACTTCCGATGCCATTTCCCAGCCTATCTGTTGCGGATTGCTCGGCTCGCTAAAGAAGGGCTTTGTTTCGGTGCTCATCACTGGATGTTTCATGGAGCAGGAGCTTACACCCAGTTGCCTTTTCATAATAGGATCAGCGTGCAGGTCATGCGTTGATCCTATTTCCGACACGCGGTGACCTGTCCTCGAAAAACTATGTTCATCTTGGTGGAATGTTTTGCCCGGGTTCATGCCGCTAATATGCGATCTACATCGGGTTAGATTCAACGGCGCGCATATACCGAATTTATGGTAGGCCGCCTACCGCAATTTCGGTAGGCATGAGGGGAGCGACAATTATTTGGGTATTCACCAGCCCGATTTCACCAGCAACGCTATCGACACCGCCTTGCTCAGCATAGCTTAAGCCGCGCGCTAGCTGACACGTTGGCGCACGGATGGGCCGGCGGGTGCTTAACAATATGCCGACTTGTCAGCCTGCCAATACAACGCCAGTTTGAATTGATGCCGCCCCAAGCTGAAACCCCGTTGCCTCGCAAGAGGCTGGCTCAGCTTTTTGAGTATTTGAAGGCCTACACTGACCTGCGTTATCCACCGGTACGGGAAATTGCTCGGCAAGAGCGTACGCTTTGGCTTGATGATCTCCCCGCTCATTCCAGCGTGGATTTGCGACGTCACAGCGGGAAAGTGGATGATGAAAATGAAGACGGCGACATCGTCTTTAGCCTGACGCGCCCACAACTTACTCAATGTCCTTCGCCTCCAGAATCTATTCGTGAGTGGGTGAAACCCGGCTGGCGAGATTTGCCAGGAATTGGCGAGGTTCAGGTCTCGCGTACTGTCACCGGTCGTGATGGCCAGACAAAGATTGAGCGGTTTGTGGAAGACGTGCGCCGTACCCAAGTTTTTAAATTGTGGCAGAACGACCGCGAACAATGGATCGAGAATGAGCGCCCAGCCCGAGAATCTTTGACACTATTCCAAGAGATATACGAGTGGTACGGTGCGGCCCAACGCGAAGGAGAAAAAGTTGAGTTGTTGGTAGCGGATGGATTGTTGCGCTGTCCGGCACCAGACGGGCTGTTCAACCATCCTATCCTGTTACAGAAATTGGAACTAGAGTTCTATCCAGAAAGACCGCAGCCACAGTTCGTTTTTCGCAAGCGCGAGCATCCGCCCGAGCTATACATGGAGTTTCTTCGCGTCCTGCCTAATGTTAATCTTGAGCAATTGAGCAAGTGCTCCAAGGAATTGAAGGAAGCGGAATTCGCCCCATTGGGTGACGGTGACACGAACGGTTTTTTGCAGCGCTTGATTCAGGGCCTCTTCCCGAAATCCGGCTCGCTGATCCACGAGGGCAATACACCGCAAGCACAAGCGGTGGACGCGTCTGTTCCATCTCTGTTCGCAACGTCTGAAGAGATAGACGGTCCACCAATAATTCAACGCCGACCGGTTATTTTTATGCGGCAGCGACGCACCGGACCAGGTAATGTTTTTGAGCTGGTGTTGGAGGACATTGCCACGCGCGAAACATTTTCGCCCGCTCTCCTACAAATTCTCGGGTTGCTGGAAACCACGAGCATCGTGGAACCTGGTCGCGAAGATTCACTCGTTCTGGGCAACGAAGATGAAACCGTTTTGCTGGGCAAGCCAGCCAATCGTGAACAGCTGGAAATAGCCAAACAGCTCAGTCGCCGCGATTGTGTTCTCGTTCAAGGCCCGCCCGGAACTGGTAAAACCCATACAATTGCCAATTTACTCGGACACCTTTTGGCCCAAGGCAAACGAGTTCTCGTTACCGCGCACACGCCCAAAGCATTGCGGGTTTTGCGCCAGAAGGTCGTCGAACCACTCCAGCCACTTTGTGTCAGTGTCCTTCACAATGATAAACCAAGCCAAGAAGAACTCCAAGCATCGGTACGCAAAATCCACCTACGTTTGAGTGAGGATGATCGTATTCTCGAACGTGATGTGCAACGCCTGAGAATCGAAAGGACGCGGATATTGCAGGCGATCCAAAAAACCAGACAGCAACTTTTAGACGCCAGACAGGATGAGATTCGCGACATCGTTTTTGGTGGTAAATCAATACGGCCGATCGATGCCGCCAAACAAGTTAAGGCAGGCAATGGCCAGCACGACTGGATTCCTGGGCCGGTGGAGCTGGGTGCATCACTGCCGCTATCACATTCGGAAATCGCCGCTCTATACCAGACGAACGCGCGTGTCTCCTTGGCGGACGAGAGGGAGTTGGCAGCCGACCGACCCGACTTAAAAAGCCTCCCTACCCCAAGTGAATTCAAACGTCTTATCGACGAAATCGGGGTGCTCAGCGGCCAAAACCTGCGTTTACGTGAAGAGCTTTGGGGTGACGCTCCAGGCCCCGAAGATCTTACGGCATTTGACCAGATGCTGGAACTCGCCGGCAAGACCATCGAATTTCTGCGCGAGTCAGCCGCTTGGCAACTTGAGGCCATTCAGGCCGGTCGTGATGGCGAGCAGGCGATTCAGGTCTGGGAATCGCTTGCTGAGTTGATAGAAAACGCTTGGGGAGAGATTCATGAATGTCACGCGATAGTAATGGAGCATGGGCCTACTATATCTGATGATCGTGACCCGCACGAATTATTATCTATGGTTGATGAGATCATTCAACACGTTGAATCAGGCAGTTCGTTTGGTTTGCTGACTAAGTTGACCAAACGTCCGTGGTTCGAATTCAAGGAGAAGGTTCGGATTGGCAACCGAGCTCTGGAATTCAAAGAAATCGCGCATCTTCGTGCCGTTCGAGCTTCTCTACGGATGCGTCAGCTACGTTCCAGCTTGATGGAACGCTGGGAGCGGCAAATGGCCCAGCGTGGCGGCTTGCCTTGCACCGCACTAGGCGAACATCCAGAGCAGGTCTGCAAACAATATGTTTCACGGATTCGATTTGCCCTAGCGTGGCACGGCTCGTCATGGCAGCGACTTGAACAGGAGTTTCAGCGGCTTGGCTTTCAGTGGACCGAGTTTTTGGAAGCAACGCCACCCGAGCCTGGCGACAATGCTGAGCTGCGCCGGATTCGCCGAGCGGTGGTCGATGACTTGGCCCCTATACTCCAATCGCGCAGCGGATACTTAAGACACAAGAGATTGCAGGCGACGCTTCAAAACTGGCGAGAGCTGCAGTACTTGTCGAGTGATCTTACGGCCCAAGCTACGCAGCGACTGCATCAGGCGCTTCGTGATGCGTCGCCAGTCGAATACCAGCGTGCTTATGATGAGTTGGCTCGACTTAAGAATCTCGAAGTTGATCTATGCACCCGGCGAGAGTTGCTCAAACGAATCCAGCGCGTAGCTCCGGCCTGGTCATCGGCTATAGAAAATCGCGTACGACAACACGACCAAGACCATTCACCCGGTGATCCGCAATTCGCTTGGGAATGGCGACAAATTTACGATGAATTGGAAGCGCGGGCCAATATTTCACTCGATGAATTGCAGCAACGTAGTGAACAACAGAGCCAGCAGCTTTTGGATACTACATCTCAGCTCATTGAAAAACTGACCTGGATGAACCAAATCCGTCAAACTGGCCCTATTCAGAAGCAGGCGCTGGGGGCCTATTCGGCGATGCGGAGCAAATTGACGAAAACCGGCAAAGGAGTCCGTGATGCAGAACTGCGCGCCGCCGCACGACGCGAGATGGCGGCCGCA
>CAZIQP010000185.1:0-6843 GCA_964541315.1 uncultured Opitutaceae bacterium | reverse complement strand
CATCGAGGGCCAGGATCAGATCACAGGGCATGTTTTGGGTTACCACGAATGAACACGAATAGATCGGAATTGAAGAGAAAAGCAACGGTTTGGCGAGGATTCAGGAATAGTGTTTATCTGGGTTAAAACGCGGTTACAGCTTGGCCTTGTGTTCGCCCTCTTCAGTCCCGCCAAAATCAACCTGTTTCTCGGCATAACCGGACGACGGACGGATGGTTTTCACGACCTGGTGTCGGTGGTGGTGCCGCTGGATTTTGGCGACCAACTGAGCGTCGAGGTCGCCACCGGATTTTCGCTCGACTGTGATGATCCGTCGGTGCCGGTGGACCGAAGCAATTTGGTTTTGAAGGCGGCGGAAGCCTTTTCGGCGGCGACGAAATGCAAAGGCGGCGCGCATTTTAAACTCACCAAACGAATCCCGATGGGCGCCGGGCTGGGCGGCGGCAGCAGCAATGCCGTGGCGGCGTTGCGGGCGCTCAACCAACTGGCGGGCGGGATCGCAAGTGAGGCGCAACTCGAAGCCATCGTCGCGACCCTTGGTTCGGACTGCGCGCTGTTCCTGAAAAACGCGCCGATTGTGATGCGCGGTCGTGGGGAAAAAGTGGCGGAGCTGGAGGCGGGTGCTGTCCAGCGTTTGGGTGGTCGCCGCATCCTGTTGTTCAAGCCCAGTTTTGGCATTGGCACCGCCTGGGCCTACGGCCGGATGGCGACACGGGGGACGGATTATCTGCCGGCGGCGGAGGCGGAATCGCAGTTGGGGCATTGGCTGCGAGGCACCGCGCCAGCTGAGGAACTGCTTTTTAATAACATGGAAGGGGCCGTGTTTGAGAAGTTTGTCGCCCTGCCGCTCCTGCTGGAGAAATTGCGGGATGAATTCGGGGTTGTCGGAAGGATGAGCGGCAGCGGCAGCGCCTGCTACGCCTTACTGGGGGAAAAGCAGGCGGTCGACCCGCTGGCGCGTCTGATCCGGGCCTGCTGGGGGGAGGCGGCATTTGTGCAGGAAGCAAGAATGGCGCAGAGTTCCGCATTGACCGGGCAGCAAGGGGGAACGTTAATCGCCTGACCTTCGACCAATGGATGCTCCCGACAAAACCGAGAAAGTCGTCCAAGGCATTCCTGCATCCAAAGGCATCGCTTACGGCCAGGTGTTTCTCTATCTGCAAAGCGAGCTCGAAGTGCCGCGGTACACGGTTGATGCCGGCAAACGTGCGGCCGAAATCGAGCGCTTTGAAAAGGCCTTGGTGACCACCAGGCAGCAGATTGCGCAGGTGCAGGAGCAGGTGAGGAAAAACCTGAGCGAGGAAGAGGCGCTGATTTTCGACGCCCACCAGATGGTGCTCGAGGATCAGGCGCTGATCTCGGAAACCTTCCGGCTGTTCGAAACCAGCGGACTGAATATCGAGACCTGCTTCAATGATGTGGCGCAGCGCTACATCGAGGCCTTCGCCGCGATCGACGACGAATACCTGCGCGAACGCGCGGCGGATATCAAGGATGTGACCGGTCGCGTGCTGCGGGTGCTTCTCGGTCAGGCGGCTTTGAATCTGAGCGATCTGGTGGAGAAGCGCGTGATCGTGGCCCGGGATATTTCCCCTTCCGAGGCCGCCAGTATCGATGCGAGTGCGGCGCTCGGCATTGTCACCGACGGCGGCAGCCGTACCAGCCATGCGGTCATTGTCGCGCGATCGATGAAGGTTCCCGCTGTCGTCGGGTTGAGCGATCTCACCCGGAAAGTACAGAATGGCGACTGGCTGATCATCGACGGTTACGACGGGCTGATCATTCTTAATCCCACGCCCGCGACCCTGCTGCGCTACGGGAAAATCCAGGAGGAGAAGAAGCATTTCGAGAACCGTTTGATGACGGCCAATGAGCTGCCGGCGCAGACACTCGACGGGGTGCATGTGACCCTGCGGGCCAACATTGAACGTCCCGAAGAGGTCAACCTCGTGCACCAATACCGGGGTGAAGGAGTCGGTCTCTACCGCACGGAATTTCTTTTCCTCAACTCTCCCTCGATTCCGAATGAGGAGCAGCAATATGCGGCCTACCGGGCGATCGTGGAAGGCATTGCTCCGGCTCTGGTCACGATCCGTACCTTGGATGTCGGCGGCGACAAGCCGCTGCCGGGCGATCCGCAACTGATCGGACCCGAGGCGAATCCGTTTTTGGGCTTTCGCGCCATCCGCATGTGTCTGGAAAACCCGGAGCTGTTCAAATCCCAGATGCGGGCCATTCTGCGCGCCAGCGCCCATGGCCGGGTGGAGATGATGTATCCGATGATCAGCGGGGTGGACGAATTGGACCGGGCCAACCTGCTGTTCGCCGAGGCCCGGGCCGAACTCAGGCTGCGCCAGCAGCCGTTTGACGAGAACATGCGGGTCGGCACCATGATTGAAATCCCCAGTGCCGCGCTCGTGGCGGATGCCCTCGCTGAACGCTGCCAGTTCTTCAGCATCGGCACGAACGATCTCATCCAGTACACGCTCGCCATCGACCGCGGCAACAACCGCATCGCGCATCTTTACGAGCCGGCCCACCCGGCTGTATTGCGTCTGATCAAACAGGTCGTGGATGTGGCCAAATCGCTTCAGATCAAGGTCAGTGTATGTGGCGAAATGGCGGGCGACCCCGTCTATGCCCCGTTGCTGCTGGGATTGGGCATCGACGAACTGAGCATGACGCCGCCGTTGCTGCCCGCCGTGAAATTTCTTATCCGCAACACCAGATTTTCCGATGCGAAAAAACTGGCCGATGAGGCGCTGCGGCTGACCGACCCGAAAAAAATCTACACGCTGCTCGAGACATTCTACAATGATCGCGCGAAGGTGGAGTGATCCGCCGTCACTCTGCTTGCCATGGCGAGACGATGTTGCTCCGGGTTTTTGAATGGCGGATTTGTTGGGAACGCGGTGGCGGTTGGCGGATTGGGCGACTGCTGAGGATATGCGGTTGCGCCTATAATAGTTCTAAGCGGATGGCCCGCGAACGGATTGCCCGGTCGGGTCAATGTTTTTTGAAATAGACGTCGTGTTTGGACCGGAGCGCGATTAGGTTGCAGGGCCGGTCCAAGCGATCAGCCCGGTTCCCGAAACACCATTTCCACCATGAGAGACGAATACCTGCAGGAAGCCCTGAAAAAAATCACCGATCCCTACATTTTGGTAAATGTGGTTTCACGCCGTGTGAAGCAGTTGCGGCGGGGCAGCCGTCCGCTGGTCGAGTCGCTGGAAAAACTTTTGCCCGAGGACGTCGCCCTGCGCGAGATCATCGAAGGCCGGATCAGCTACGAGCTGTCGACCGCGACGCGCTGAAGGCGGAATCTTACCTGCCGATTTCCTTCAGGCGTTCGCCTGAGAGTTTGAACCAGCGTTTTTCCGAGCGCCGCCAGCCGCGTCCGGCCCGGCGGAAACGTTTCCGAATGTCCTCCCAGAGCGCCTTCGCTTCCGCCACGGAGCCGGATTGCTGGAGGGAGAGAGCGAGAAAATATCTGGGCTGCTCGCCAAGCAGGATCGATTCGATAGCCTTCAATCGGGGCTGCGCTTCCGTGTGGCGTCCGGCCTGAACCAAGGCCCAGCCGCGAAGGAACGCCACTTCCTGCCCCAGCATCCGGTCGGCTTCGACTTTGACTTTATCGAGGGCGGCAAGCGCCTCGGAGAATTTGCCCGCTTCCAACTGGTAGCGGGCAACCGTGGCAAGAGTGTGCGGATCGTCGCGAAAAACACCGCGCAGACTTTCTTCCGCGACGGCACACGCTTCGTCCGGTTTTTGCGCGGCCAGCAGCTCGGCGGCCAGGGCGAAGCGGGTCTTGATGACGTCGGTTTCCTCCAGCTCCTGCTGCAGTTTGCGAATCCGCCATGCGCGAGGCTGCCAGAGAAACGCATCGCCCCCGCCGGAGGCGCGCAAGTCGGGCAGCAGCTCGATAAAGGTGTAGGCGATGCCGCCGATGACCGGTGCGCTGAGCAGAATCCAAAACCACCAGTAGGGACGTCCGGTCTTGAAGACATGGACGATCAATGCGAGCTGGCAGAGCCAAAGCAGTTTGGCGACCAGGCTCAGCGCCGACCCATCGTTCAGAACGGATGCTTGCAGCGGATGGTTCATGGCAAAATAGCGGCCTCGCGGGAGTTCGGCCGCTTCGGGAGATCAGCGGGTCGCTTTCACGCCACTGGCGAGAAGCGTTTCAAAATGGGGTTCGGTTTCCTCGTGGGAGACGACGGAGACCTCGACTTTTTGGAAGCCGGCCTTTTTGAAAAAGCCGTGCAGGGTGCTTTCCTTGAAGCCGAGCCAGAGGTCGCCGTAGAGCTTGTGGGCCTGTTCGAAGGTGTGCTCCTTGAGGTCGAGGACGAGGAGCTGGCCGCCGGGTTTGAGAATGCGAAACGCCTCGTTGACGGCGGTCTGCGGGTGGCTGGCGTGATGCAGCGCCTGCGAGAGAATGGCGAGATCGACCGACTTGTCGGGCAACGGCACCTGCTCGATGTCGCCGAGTTTGTATGTGAGGTTGGCGAGGCCGTTCTTGCCGGCCAGTTCGGTGCCGACCTCGACCATCTTGGGGGAATTGTCGATGCACCAGACACGTTCGGCCCGGTGCGCGATCAACTGGGAGATGAGGCCTTCGCCGGCACCGAGATCGGCGACCGTGATCGCCGGCACGAGCCGGAGGGCGAGGTGGCCGATGGCTTCCCAGGTGCGGCCGGGGCAGTACCCCTTGCCGAGCCGGCCGGCGATCAGGTTGAAATATTGTTCGGAGACGCGCCGGCGCTTGAGCAAGATGCGTTCAAGGCTGTCGCGATCCTCGGTGGACTCCGGCAAATCGGCCACGGCGTCGCAGGCCGCGCGGAGCAGGGCGAGCTGTTTGGCATCGAGACCGGGCCGGAGCGAGTAAAACGCTTTTTTGCCGTCGCGGCGATCGGTGACAAATCCGGCTTGGCGAAGCAGCGCGAGTTGGGATGAAATGCGCGATTGTCCCATGCCGAGAATTTCCTGGAGCTCGGCGACGGAGAGTTCCTCTTTCGAGAGCAAAGCGAGCAAACGCAATCGCGTGGAGTCGGAGAGGACTTTGAGATTATCCCAGGAGTTGGTCATCGGGCCGAAAACCTATGGGGACAAACGGGACGGTTTACAAGAGCTTCGCTTGGACCAGCGGCCAGAACGACCAAAGCCCGAGGACCAGAATCGCGATGCCGGCGACGAGGTTGACCACGCGCATCCGGCCATCCGTAAGATGATCGCGAAACAGGCCGGCGAGCAGACTGAGCAACAGCCACCAGACGGAAGAGCCGAGGAACACCCCGGTTACCAGGAGAAAGGCGTCGCCGAGATGGTCGGTCTGGGCTCCAATGCCAAGACCGGCAAACACCGCAAAAAACAGCAGAATGGTGGCGGGATTGGCCAGGGTCAGAAACAGGATGGAGAAATAGGCTCCCGTCAGGCTACTATCATCAGCCCGTTCAGGGGCGGAACTGTTGCGAGGCTTGGTCAGTGCGGTCCTGAGTCCCAGCCAGAGGAGAAAGGCACCGCCGACCGGTTGCATCCAGGATTTTTGATTGAGCAAGAAGGTGGTGATACTGCTGACCCCGATGGCGGCGATCAAAGCGTAAAGGCTATCGGCCGTGGCGGCTCCCAGACCCGAAACAAAACCACGCAATCGGCCGCGGGCGAGGGTGCGTTGGATGCACAGCAAATTGATGGGGCCGATCGGTGCGGCGACGGAAAAGCCCAAGATTAAACCTTTGAGCAGCATGAGTGAAGGCTAGAGAGGTATCATCATGGTCGACAAAGAAAAAGTCAGATCAGGGGCAAGGGTGGGACAACAAAAAGCCGCGCAGGGCGCGGCTTGGAAGTGGAGCGAGAGGCTCAGCAGTGACTATGTCGTTCAGCCTTTCTTACTGTCGACATAACGGACGATGCCGGCGAGCTGGTACTCATGCTGGGTGCCGCCGATCTTGAGCTTCACATGTTCGCCGAGCTTTTTGCCCATGAGCGCCTGACCGAGCGGGGTCTTGTAGGCGATGACGTGGTTGTCCGGATCGCTGTCCCACGCGCCGAGCACGGAGTAGCGGACAGCCTTGCCGTTGGCGACATCGCGGAGATCGACGATGGTGCCGACCGAAACCTGATCGGTGGTGGCTTCCAGGAAGTCGGTGATACGGGCCCGGGCGAGATCGCGCTCGAGCTGGGCCTTGTGGCCCATGAGGACGGCCTGGTCCTGCTTCGCCATCTTGAACTCGGAGTTTTCCTTGAGATCGCCGTGTTCGCGGGCGGTGGCGATGGCCTTGGAATTGTCCGGGATGCGTTTGGAAACAATTTCTTCGTACTCGATGCGGCGGCGCTCATAGCTGCTGCGGGAGACGAGGAGCTGGTCATCCTTGGTGTCGGATTCGCCGGCGACAAGAGTCTGGAGCGAGGGGAAGAGTTTGATGAACCGGGCGAGCAGCGATTTCTTCGTAAGCTCTTCGAAACCCTGGTTGAGAAGCAAGGTGTTCGCGAGATCGCGGGCGGTCTCGGTGTCAGCAGAGGAGAGAAGGTCGGAAATCAGGTCGGGATCGTCGCTGAGAACTTCCCCGAGCGGAATGCGCCGGGTGCCGGCGGACTGGAGCGCCTCGTAGTCGATGGCGAAGAAGATGGAGCTGAGCAGGCGCGGCGTGACGAGATTGTTGAGCAGCTTGGCAAACTTCTTTGAGTGGCGGTTCTTGATGATCCAGAGAAGAACGGGTGCACGCAGATTTTGCTCGGTCTTCCAGCGGTCAAGGGTGGCCGCGAGTTCGTCGCTCTGGCCGTTCTCGATGAGGAAATTGATGCACTCGGTGGTGAACTTGCCCTGCGAGGTCTTGAGGAGGGCGA
>CAZIQP010000184.1:0-6891 GCA_964541315.1 uncultured Opitutaceae bacterium | reverse complement strand
CCCCGATAATCTTTGAGCAACGAAGTCAGTTCGCCATGCTGGCGCGTCAGCCGCCAGTCGAACACGTACCGGAGATAGGCGAAGCTTTTTGAATACCCTTTCGACGGATTGTCTTCGGAGTGGGTTCCGGGGAGTAGAGTGGCTTGCGTCGCCGCCCGGGACAGCGTAGACCAATCGGTATGAATTTGTCGGAGATGCGGCGCAATTATGCGGCACAAGCACTGGACCTTGGCGATTTGCGCCCCAGTCCGTTCACCCAGTTCGATCACTGGATGCGTCAGGCCATCGAGAGTGAGCTGCTTGAGCCCAATGCCATGGCCCTTGCCACCGTCGGTACGGACGGCCAGCCGACTTTGCGTACCGTCCTGCTGAAGGGATTCGATGAAAAAGGCTTTGTCTTCTACACCAACTACGAAAGTGCCAAGGCCAGGCAGATAGACAGTAATCCGCAGGTTGCCCTCCTTTTCCAATGGTTGCCGCTAGAGAGACAGGTGACGGTCACAGGCCGGGCGGAAAAAATCCCGGCGATGGAATCGCTTGGCTATTTTTTATCCCGGCCGCGTGACAGCCAGATCGGGGCCTGGGCGTCACAGCAGAGTGCAGTCATCACCACCCGTTCAATTCTGGAAGGAAAGTTTGCCGAAATGAAAGCGAAATTTGCCACGGGCAACATTCCGCTGCCAAGTTTTTGGGGCGGATACCGGGTCGCACCGCTGACTTTTGAGTTTTGGCAAGGGCGTCCGAACCGGCTCCATGACCGGTTTCGTTATGAGCGAAAACCGGCCGCAGCATGGACGATCAGCCGGCTGATGCCATGAATTGAATTTTTCCCAATCGGGAGAAAGCCGGCCAGGAGGTCAGGCGATGTATCGGTGCCGGCGACGCGAGAAAATCAGCAGGCAGGACAAGCAGCCGACAAACCAGAAGTCCATGGAACCACCGCCATAAGATGAACCCGAAGCCGGGGTGGTGGTCGGCGTGGTGGTGGTGGTCGTGCTGGGATCTTTTAGTATGACGCCAAAAATGGAACTCCCGTTGATTGACCGGAGGGAGGAATTGCCCGTATCAGCCACGTATAGGCTGCTGCTAAGCGTGATGGCTGCCGGATGATCCAACAGTGCCGCATAAGCCGCCCCGTCGCGATAGCCCGCGATACCCGCGATACCGGCGGCAGTGGTGACGCGATTGCCGGAATAAACCCGGATCAGGTTGTTACCCGTGTCGGCAATATAGACCGGGCCGGAACTCGAGGCATACACTCCGGTGGGACCGCTGAACAACGCGAAATTGCCGCTGCCGTCGTAGGAGCCGCTGATACCGGAGGAGCCGGCCAAAGTTTTTACGGTGCCGGTGGGGATCGCGGGAGTGAGTATGGTGACCGCGTCGGAATCATAAACAGGGGCGACATCGACCGTGCTGATTTGCCGGAGAGTATTATTGTTCGTATCGGCCACATACAAATAGCTGCTGCTGTCCGAGGAGATACCGGTGGGATTGTTAAAGCGTGCGTTAGCTCCCACTCCATCCGCATCACCGGGCGTCAGGGCCTTCCCGGCGAGGGTCGTAACTGTCAAGGCGGGAACCGCCGGAGCTGCGGCAATCGCCGGTTTGGGAGGAACCATTGCGGTGGTAGCGGTGGCCGGTGTGCCGGGCACCGCGGCCACTGCGGTGACGGCCGGAATGATCTGCACATTCATTTTTCTGATGGTGTGGGTGTAGGAATCAGCCACATACAGAAAACCATTCCCATCAAGCGCGATGCCGACGGGGGACTGAAAGGTCGCGGCGGTGCCCACCCCGTCCTGATTGCCGCGCGCACTGGGCGAGCCGGCCAAAGTGGTCACGACCCCCGCCGGGGTTATTTTGCGAATGAGCGCGTTCTTGGTATCCGCCACATAAATGTCACCAAGGTTATCGGTGACGAGAGCGGTGGGGCCATTAAACAGGGCGGCCGTGCCGGTGCCGTCGGTGGAGCCGGCGGTGCCATCCCGACCGGCAAAAATCGTCACTGTGCCGCTGCCGTCAGACCCGATCACTACTTTCTTGATGCTGTTGTTCGCGGTGTCGGCGATATAAATATTTCCGGATGAATCCGCCGCGATGCCTTCAGGGTGGGAAATTTTTCCGTTGCCGGTGGGAGTTGAGCCGGTGGGGGGCAAGGGTGCGGTGCCGGGACCAGCACCCGTCAGGACACCTTTGCGGATGGTGTTATTGCGATAGTCTGCGACATAGAGAATGGCCCCCACGGTTGCGTCGTGATAGACCGAGATTCCGGTCGGCTGGTCAAATCTCACCGCGTTGCCGGTACCGTCGGCATTGCCGGTGGTGCCGGCCGATCCGGCAACGGTTGTCACGGCCCCGGAGGTGCTGACGGCTCGGATGGTGTTATTGTTGGTGTCGGCCACATACAGAATGCCAGTGCTGGTATCTACGGCGATGCCGCTTGGGCCGTTGAATTGCGCGGCGGCACCCGTGCCATTGGCGCTGCCGGCGACGCCGGCCGTGCCGGCAATGGTGCTGACGGCGCCGGTTGCGAGTGAAATCTTGCGAATCACTTGGTTGCCCAGATCGGCAACATACAGGTTTACACCGTCCGTTGCCAAGGCCCGGGGGTGGTTGAAGCTGGCAAGGGCGCCAACCCCGTCGGCGAATCCAGGCGATCCTGTTCCGGCAAAAATGGTCACAGTTTTATCGGCAGCAATTGCCCGAATATAGTGATTGTTGTAATCGGCCACGTAGGTGATCCCCGATCCGTCCACGACAACGCTGCTCGGGGAATTGAATATGGAGGAGTTTTGCGTGGTATTGGCGGGAATGGGGTCGCCTGTGTTATAGGCGACAGGGGCCTCGGTGGTTGTAGACGTTGTCACCGCCGTCGGATTGGTGGTGGTGATCGTTGTCACGATTGTCGTGTCGAGATTTGACGTGGCCACGGTGGAGGGCGCGACAGGCGGCACTGATACGACCGTATAGGTTGTGGCGAGCGTCAAGGCCACGCCGGCGTATCCGGCCACTCCGGACATGGTTGTCACCACTCCGGCCTGTGTGATATTGCGGATAGTGTGGTTTCCGGTGTCGGCGACATAGATCGTGCCATCGCTTTTCACGAAAATTCCCGAAGGATTGTAGAAACTGGCCGATATCCCTGTCCCATCGGTTGAACCGACAAACCGGGGGTTGCCCGCGAGGGTTGTTGCCACGCCGGCAGGGGTGATTTTTCGGATGAGCTGATTATTCGTGTCGGCGACATACACATTGCCCGCCGTATCCGTTGCGGTGGCGGAAGGCCCGAAAAACAGTGAGGCGGACGTCGTGGCCGTACCCGTGCCATCCAAGCTGCCGGGGGTGCCGGGTACGCCGGCCAGGGTGGTGACGACACCGGTGGCGGTGATTTTTCGAACCAGATGATTGCCATAATCCGCCACATAGACATTGCCGCTGCTGTCGACCGCGATGCCGCTGGGATGATTAAACAAGGCGGCGGCTCCCGTTCCATCGGCAAATCCGGACTGACCGGGGGTTCCTGCCAGCGTGGAGACCTGCCAGGTGGTTGCGCCGCCTGAAGTGACCCGCGTGATCTTGCGGATGGTGCTGTTGGCCCCGTCGGTGACATAAATATTTCCGGCAGCATCAATGGCCAGGCTGTCAGGAAAATCAAAACGGGCGGCGGAGCCCGCCGCATCGGTGGACCCGAAAGTATTGACGGCACCGGCGATCGTGCTCACTGCCCCGGTCGTGGCGACAATCATGCGGATGGTATTGTTGCCGGTGTCGGCCACGAACACATTGCCGGCACTGTCGACGGCAACTCCTTCGGGAGTGCGGAACGTGGCGGCCGAGCCGATTCCGTCGGCGCTGCCAAAGGCGAGAAGGGGGGAACCGGCGAAGGTGGTGACGACACCGGCGGAAGTAACCTTTCTGATCAGATTATTATTGGTATCGGCCACATAAACATTGCCCGAGCCATCCACAGCCACGGCCGAGGGACGGAAGAAAAGGGCGGCAGATCCTGTGCCATCGCTGCTGCCTGAGCTGCCAGTCACACTGCCGGCCAGAGTGGTCGCCACCCCGGCATTCGTGATTTTTCGGATGGAGTTGGCGCTGTAATCGGCGATATAAATGTTGCCGGCACTGTCGATCGCTGAACCTTCGGGGGAGGAAAAGCGCGCGGCCCCGCCGGTGCCGTCAATATTTCCCGACAGACCGCTGGTGCCGGCAAAGGTCGTCACCTGGCCTGTTGCAATATTGACTTTGCGGATGGTGCCGTTGTTGGTGTCCGACACATAAGCAAACCCCGCATTGTCCAGTGCCAGGCCGCTGGGATTGTTGAAGAGCGGCTTGCCGAGCGCGCTGCCGTTGCCATTGGTGCTGCCGGGAGTATCACTCACCCCGGCAAAGGTGGAGAAGGTGAAGTCCTGCGCCTGGCTGGAGACAGCCGTCCACAAAGTGGCCCAAGCCAGGAAGCGTCCAACCATCCTGAGGGCGGCAAAGGGCCGTTTGGCTTGCGGCGAAGACTTGTTACTGAGCAAAGGGCAGAGCAGATTCATTCCGGTTGGACTCATAGTGATAAATATCAGGGGTGGATAACTCAGCACAGACAGGGCATTGTCAAATCCGTTCCGCTCCGAAGATGGGGTTGTCAAAGCGGGTTGCGCCGGTGGAATAGTGGTAATCAGGAGGTATCGCTCCGGTTGCTCGGGTTGCCAGGGCGGAAAATGGCGGTGAACGGCGGCTTTTGAAGCTGTATTTTACCGTTCTTCCCCCGGCTCGGCCTCAAAAAATCCTTCGCTTTCGAGGATGCGCATGCTTTCGGCGACGACGGCCTTCTTCTCCTCGGGGGCGAGCGACGGATGGTTGATCGTCAGCCATTCGGCGATGCCGGCTCTGGCCTCCTTGAGAACGGTCACACCGGCGAGAAAAATATCCGCCTGGTCGCAGATTTCAGCAACGAGTGCTTTCTGATCCATGAGGCCCACTTTATATCGAGCAGGCAGACTGCGCCAGTGAAGAAATAACCGGCGTGCCTGTTTTTTCGAGGCTTGCTGGCATCAGATCACCCGCAACGTAAAGCTGGCGTGGGCCAAAATCCGTCCGTTGACCTGGATTTCCAGCCGGTGCCGGCCGGAATGGTGCCGGCGGGTGGTGAAATTCCGGAAGGTCTGTCGCTTGGTCAGGACTTGCCGCTCACCCGGAGCAAGCGTGAGCTCGCGCAGCTTGAAAACCTTGGGCGCGGTGCCGCCCGAGGCTTTGACATAGTGGACGACATAGTCGACCGCAAGCTGCTGGGGCTGGCGTGAGGTTGAGGTCAGGGTGAATGAAAATTCGATGGCTTCGCCGAGCGCGAGCCGGGCCGGCGTGAGCGTGAATGCGGTCAACTTTACGGCCGGCTTGGCATTGAAATCAAACAGGGCGAGGGCGGGCTTATGTCCGGCTTTGATGAGCGTGCGCGCCGCGCGCTTCGCGATCCATTGGGTATGTGGATGGGCGAGATCCCACGACTTCAGGCGCTGCAGCATCCAGTCCGGATGATCCTTGGAGATGTCGTTGAGGTGATTGGCGACCGACTTCCGGACGTACAGGCTGGGATCGGTGCGCAGATTTTCAAGAATCGGCGCGACTGGCCTGGGATCGGCGACAAGCGCCTCCAGGCGAAACGACCACGGCAGGCGCGGGCGACAGCCTTCGCTGGCAAGCCGGCGGACGTGCTCGTTTTCATCGCGCGACCAGCGTTTCATGACGGCGAGGGTGCGGGTGAGATCGCGTTTGAGAAACTCGCGGATGGCAAACTCACCCGAGGAAAACCGGGTGAGGAAATGCAGCGCTTCCAACGATTCGTCGAAGTGCCCATGGCCATAAACGCCGACGAAATCAGGCAGCATAATGCCGACGAAACCATGGTCGATCCTCGGGGCGAGCTTGCGCAGCACAGCGAGAGCCTTCGGGTAATCCGCCGGCAGCGTTGCGTGCAGCGCATGCGTACCGTGTCGCATCCGTTGCAGGAGCGAGAGCGGCTCCAATCCGGTGGTGGCGAGTTTAAGAAACTTTTTCTGGTCGAATCCTGAATGGCACTCCGCGAGCAGCGCGGCGATCTGGCGAAACCGCGCCGCGTTGAACATTTCTTTCAGCGCGGGTGAGGTTTCGTCGGTCATGGTCTGACTGTAGGAGGGGCTTTATGCCCCGATGGTTTGGAAAGATCGGGGCATAAAGCCCCTCCTACAGCTTAAGTACTTCCGCCAGCTTGCTGGCGTCGCCGCCGCCGCCTTGGGCGTAGTCGGGTTTGCCGCCGCCTTTGCCGCCGAGTTTGGCCGTGATGCCTTGGATCAGTTTGCCGGCTTGATGGCCGGCTTTGATCGCGGCGGGCGAGCAGTAAGCGATGAGGCTGACTTTGCCGTCGAAGGTGGCGCCAAGTTGCACGGCGCCATCGCCGAGTTTGTTCAGCACCTGGCTGCCGAGCGAACGGAGCGCGTCGGGTGAATCGGCGCTGACGACCGCGGAAACCCACTTGATGCCGTCCTTGGTGACGGCGGTGGCGGCGAGTTCCTCGGCGAGCGCGGCGGAGGCTTTGGACTCAAAGGCTTTGAGCTTTTGCTCCATTTCTTTTTGGCGGGCGAAAACCAGTTCGAGTTTTTGGGCGACGTCGTGCGCGCCGGAACTGAGCCGGGCGTTGACGGCTTTGAGCGCGGCTTCTTCGGTCGCGATGAAGTCGAGTGCGGCCTGGCCGGCGACGGCTTCGATACGACGCGTACCGGCGGCGATGGCCATCTCGGCAACGATCTTGATGACGCCGATTTCACCCGTGGTGGCGACGTGCGTGCCGCCGCAGAGTTCCATCGAGTAACCGTCGAGGGCGGCTTTGCCGTTTCCTACTGCACCGCCACCGATCTGCACGAC
>CAZIQP010000183.1:0-6897 GCA_964541315.1 uncultured Opitutaceae bacterium | reverse complement strand
CCTGTTCGCCGGAGCATTGGGCGTGCAGACCTCGGGCGACGGTCTGCTCTACATGAGGGCAAGATTCTACAATCCGCGCATGGGCCGTTTTCTCAATGCCGACCCTTCCGGCTTCGGTGGCGGACAGAATTGGTACCGTTACGCCGGGAATAATCCCGTGTCGCTCAGTGATCCGTTCGGACTATGCCCGGGGAGTTCTGAATCGAACAGCATCGGCAGTCAGTTGGGTTATGCGTTCGGGGCTAACAATCCGTACAATCCGCTGGCGATTGCGAACTACGTCGCAGGACGGGTTCTGAGTTTTCCGGGGGCCGTAATGTCAGCGGTAGGGATGACTCAAGCAGATCAAGAAGCTCTAGCCATTGTGACAATGCAGCCGGAGTTAATGCTAGTCGACACAAGTGCTATTGGTACGCAGTTGAGTGCTAATTTAAAAATCGGGCAAACCTTTGAAGGCCTCGCTGGAACCCCAATGACCGGGTGGACACGACATGGACTTAATCAGTCGATCTCTCGTGACGCTGGACTAGGTGTCTCCACACAAGCAATTTTTGATGCCTTAACGAATCCTGTTGAAATCAAAGTCACCGCAACGGGCAGCGAATATATTGGAGCGAATGCTCGTGTTGTCCTGAATGCCGATGGCAAGATGATCACCACGACTGCCACATCTCAAGCTGGGACAAGAGTGGGGGCACAAACCTCCACTGTTACTACACGCTGAGGAGGATGAAAGACATGCGTAAATCTCTCCCGTCTGAGCTGGAATATATGTTGAAGGACATTATCAGTCGGCGATGTCCTAGTCTTGTCGATATCTCGAAGAAAATCGAACTGAGCATTTTAACGGAAGCCGAAAAGAAATCGTTGATCGATGTTTTGACGGAAGAGTTCTGCGCTACTGGACTAGGTAAAGATGATGAGCCCAATGGACGTGGGGTGCTAATTGAGGATCTCATAGACTTCGTGAACCGTTGATGCGCTGAAAAACGGGTCGGCTCTAAACCATTGCGATGACAACATCCTCAATGATCCAGCGGCACGCTGCGCGCCAGCAGAGCCGTCACGCATCCTGCATCCTCCTTCAGTCGCTGCTGCTCCTTCCGTCCGGTGGTATCCAGCCCCACCGGCTTCGGCGCTTGGGGCGCGACGGGTCGCGCCCCGGTCCGCTCGGTGGCCCTCGCTATCGCGTCCGGCGTAGAGAGCCCGGTGGGGACCCCGCTCCGTCCTTGGGCTCCCGCGACGACCTCAACCGCCGCCGATGACGGCAGCGGGTCGGTGTCGCGCTCCGCTCTGCTCCGGCCCTCGGTTACTCTCCCGCTGGTCGCTCCAGAGGGGCCGCACGGCCCCTCACTCCACGACACCGCGGGCTCGCCCTGAGGTGTCAGGGCGACCAATCCCCCGCGGATACAATCACGCGGGCCGCTGCGCTTCACTCCTGCGTCGTGTGCTTCGCTCATGCCGTCACGGACGCCGCCGGTTGCACTCCGCTCTGACGGCTTCGTTCCACCGTCGCCGACCGTGACGGCGTTGCGCGCTCCTGGAATACCCGCGCGCCCTACGCCTCGCGTTCTCCGCTGCGCTGCGAGCGCGAGCCGCCGCTCACTGTGTTCGCCGTTGCGCTCGCCTAACCCGAGCGCGAAAAAAACGAGCAGACAAAACTGACCCACTGACGAGCGGCTGAAATTATCCCACCACGAAGCGATGACCTGGACTGCGTTCATGCGATCAGCAGGACGGCAACGAACCCGTCGCACAACAGTCCGCGTCTACCTGAAAAATGGTAGGACAATTAGTCCCGCCCGCAATCTCGTTGGCGTAAATCCTCAGCTCCGATCAGCGGTTTTTTTGGCGTGAATCCGCCGCGCTTTTTTCCATAGACGCAAGGCCCTAACGACTTCGTTGGGTTCAAAAACCCGCCAGAAATCGCGCCCCAATCCACACACCGCCACACTCCATTCCATGCCCGTCCGAACCCCGCAGAAAAGGCAAATTAAGGTAAGACACCAACCCCGCTTGAAAAGCGCGGCGAGCCTGCCGGACAAACTGTTGAAGCAACTGCGGATCAAACTGCGGTTCGTTCGTCGGAAGCTCCGTGCCTGAAATATCGCTGCCCTGTCGGATCAAAAATCGGTCGCCTGTCGGATGCGGGGTCGGAAGCCGCATGGTGTTTTGGCTTCCGCCAGTCGGGCGCGCCCCGCCGCTAAAATGCCGCCCGGCAGGGCCAGGCGACTGGAGCGGCTGGGGAACGTGGGGCTCCAGCTGCGGAACGTCGCCGCAGCCGGAGCGACCAAGACGGCATTATGGGCACGTATGCGGCCCGCCAACTGAGCGGCCAGCGAAGGCGAAGGGTCGAAGCGCAGCGCAGAGCACTATTGCCCATAATGACCACTTGGGCGCGGAGGCGGCAAAAATCCCTTCCACAAAAAAGCGGGGCGCGCCCGACTGGCGGTCTCGGCAATCAGCGGCTAAGAGAAAATCTCAGCTCGCCTTGGCGATCAGCGCATCGACGACGTTCTGAATTTCCCGCTGCTTGTCGCGGGGCAGGTCTTTGATGACCGCAATCCGTTTCTCCCATTCGGAAGGCGGGCCGCGTTTCACCTTGGGCGGCGGCGCGCCCAGCAACTCCGCTTCCGAGCATTCCAGCACCTCGACTAATTTTGGCAGCAGCCCGACGGGAAATTTGCGGATGCCGCGCTCGTAATGGCTGTAACGGCCCTCGGCGATGCCGAGGCGCTCGGCGACGACGGCCTGCGTGAGGCTCTTCGCTTGGCGGAGGGTGGTGACGCGCTGGGCAAGTTGGCGGGCGTGGTCTTGGCTCATGGGAAATGGCGAGGTTAACGCCGCCATTATACGGCCAAGTTTTCCCGGAGACTGGTTTTCGGCTTGCATGGGCTACAAGTTGTAGGAATACGGATTGTAGTTGATTTATCAACTTCCGACTTGACCACCCGCCGAAACGAAACGCCCGATGCCCAAAAAAGCCCCCGCTAAATCGCCATCCCGCCGCCGGGAGCCACGGGGCAAGACGGTGCCGGTGCAGGTGGACGTGCCGATGAAAATTTACCGGTGCGCGGTGGACCTGACGGGTGCTTACGCGTCGATGTCGCTGGGCCAGGTGTTGGCGCGGTGGATCGGGGATGCAGCGCACGCGGCGCGGCACCTCGACAGCTGGGAACACAGGCAGCTCACGCGGTGGCTGCGCGGCCATCCGTTCCCGAAGGAAGACCGGCCGCGCTTGAAGCACCGCGACCGACGCGCCCCGGAGCAAAGTCCATGAACCGGAACCCGAATTTATGGCCATGATCCCCGACGACGAAATCGACAAAATCAAACGCGAGACCGACCTTGCGGCCGTCGTCCGCTCCCGCGGCGTGACGCTGACAGCGAAAGGCGGCGACCTGGTCGGGCTCTGCCCGTTCCATGACGACAAGAATCCGAGCCTGCACGTCACGCCCGGCAAGGGCCTCTGGCGCTGCGTGTCGTGTCAGGCAACGGGCAACGTGATCCAGTTCGTGCAAAAGTTCGACGGCGTTTCTTTCCGCCACGCCTACGAACTGCTGAAGGACGGCGGAGCCGCCGCCTTCACGGGTGCGCCCACTTGCCAGCCGCTCAAGACAAGCCGGGTGACGCGTCTCGCGTCACCGTTCACCCCCGATGCCGACGACCAGGCGGCACTGCGCCAGGTGATCGACTATTATCACGCGAGGTTGAAAGAGAATCCCACCGCACTCGCCTACCTCGCCAAGCGCGGCCTCACAAGCGCGGAGGCGTGCGCGGCCTTCAAGATCGGCTTTGCCGATCGCACGCTCGGGCTGCGCCTGCCGCACAGCACCCGGAAGGAGGGAGCGGCGATCCGCGAGCGGTTGCAGCGCCTTGGCATCTACCGCGACACCGGGCACGAGCACTTGCGCGGACGGATCGTCTTTCCCGTCATCAGCGAGACCGGAGAAATCGGCACCGTCTACGGCCGAGCCATCGACGACGGCGGCAAGCACGACCGGCACTTGTTTTTGCCGGGACCGCAGCGCGGCCTCTGGAATCCGACCGCGTTGCGCAGCCCCGAGGTGATCCTGTGCGAGGGAATCATCGACGCGCTGACGTTCTATTGCGCGGGATTTAAGAACGTGACGACGAGCTACAGCGCGAAGGTTCTCCCCGAGGAAATGCTCGACGCTCTCATTGCAGCGAAGGTGCAGCGCGTCTTCATCGCCTTCGACCGCGACGAAGCCGGAGACCGGGGCGCGGAAGAAGTGGCGGCGCAACTCATGGCCCGCGGCATCGAATGCCGCCGCGTGTTGTTTCCCCACGGCCTCGATGCGAACGACTACGCGGTGAAGGTCACTCCCTCCGAGAAATCCTTGGCCGTCCTCTTGAACGCTGCCGCTTGGCTGGGTAAGGGCAAAGTGTCTTCACCCGTCGCGCCCGCGCCTTCTTCTTTAGCTGCTAAAGCTGCTGTTGTAGCTGCTGACGTGGGCGTGCCGGAAATCGCCGCATCCGTCCCGCCGTCCACGTCCAACGAGGCGGCGACAAGTGCGTCAGCCTTGGCGGCTGGAGAAAAACCACCGGTGGCGCTGCCGGTGAAAATCGCGGTGACGAACGTGACCGCGTCCGGCGTGACGCACGTGAGCCTGACGCTGCACGGGGAACACTGGTTGCTCGCCCTCGATGACCGCGAGTATCGCGTCGGCGGACTGGAAAAAACGCTCGGCACGGACGCGCTCAAAATTACGCTGCGTCTGCGCATCGGCGACCGCTTTCACCTCGACAGCCTCGATCTCGCGAAGGACGGCGAACGCCGCCGCTTCATCGAGCGTGCGGCCGAGGAAACCGGTTTGCACGCGGACTTGCTCAAGCGCGACATGGGCCGGCTGCTGCTCGCCGTCGAGCAGGCCCAGCTGGAACTGGCCCGGCCCGGTGAGGAAGTCGTGCCCGCCGTCGTGCTCTCCGAGGCCGAGCGCACGGAGGCGCTGCGGTGGTTGCAAGCGCCGGACCTAGTCGGGCGTTTGCGCGGGGCGTTTCGCGCGGCCGGCATCATCGGCGAGGAAAACAACATCATGCTCGTTTACTTGGCGGGCGTGTCGCGGTTGCTCGACCGGCCGCTCGCCGTGATCGTGCAGAGTCCGAGCGCGGCGGGCAAAAGCATGCTGATGGACTCGGCGCTCGCGTTCTTCCCGGAGGAGTGCCGGATCAAATACTCGGCGATGACGGGCCAGTCGCTCTACTATCTCGGCGAGACGAATCTGAAACACAAGATCCTCGCCATCGTCGAGGAGGCCGGAGCGGAAAAAGCCAGCTACGCGCTGAAGCTCCTGCAGAGCGAGGGCGAGCTGACCATCGCCTCCACCGGCAAAGACCCGCAGACGGGCCGGATGGAAACGCAGGAATACCACGTCGAGGGACCGGTCATGATTATGCTCACGACGACCGCCATCGACCTCGATGAAGAATTACAAAACCGTTGCCTCACGCTCGCGGTGGACGACTCGCCCGAGCAGACGGCGCGCATCCACACGCTGCAACGCGAGCGCCGCACGCTGGCCGGACTCGTGGCGAAGGCCGAGCGCACGGAGCTGCTGCGCGTCCTGAAGAACGCGCAGCGTTTGCTTGTGACGGTCGAAGTGTTGAACCCGTTCGCACCCGCGCTCACGTTCCCGAGCGGGCGCACGCGCAACCGCCGCGACCACGAAAAATATCTGACGCTGATCGACTCCATCGCGCTGCTGCACCAGCACCAGCGCCCACGCGGCCGGCACGACGTGGCGGGCCGCGTGCTCGAATACGTCGAGGTCACGCTCGACGACATCGCGCTCGCCAACGAACTGGCGCCCGAAGTCCTGGGCCGTTCGCTCGACGAACTGCCGCCGCAGACGCGGGCCTTGCTCGGTCACATCCGCGCCCTCGTGCGGACGAGGATGGCGCAGCCAGGGCAAGGCGCGAAGTTGGCCGCCACGTTCGCGCGGCGCGAACTGCGCGAGGCCTGCGGGTGGAGTCTGACGCAAGTCCGGCTGCACCTTGAACGCCTGGTCGAACTCGAATACCTTGAACTGCGCCACGGCCGGCTCGGCAGCTCCTTTGTGTACGAGCTGATGATCGACGCCGCCACGCCGGAGGCCGTCGCGCACATCGGCCTGATTGACGTGGCGGAGCTGCGGAAAAAACACCCCTACGACGGCAAGGTGGCGGGTTTTTTACAGGGGGTGGCGGGCCAAAGGGGGGAGGTGGCGGGGGGTGGCCAAACGCCCCCGCCACCCCCAAAAACACAATCGACAGAGGGAGAAACCGCCGCCTAGGCCGAGGGTGGCGGGGTGGCGCGTTCGCACATCTGGAGCCCGCCGCCGTCGTCGGCATCATAATCGTAACCACAAAAACCATCGTCATCCCATGGGCCGAAAAAAAGGTTTCGCCAACACCGCCGTCATGCGCGCGCACCGCGACAAGCGGCACGAGAACGGACGCCTTGCGTCCTGCGCCCGGCCCCCGGCCGCACCCGGTGCGCCCCTCGACGATCTCACGCGCTGCCAGGCCGCCTATCTGGAAGGGCTCGCCGTGCGCCACTACTCGCCGCGGACCCTCCTGAGCGCGGGCGACGCCCTGCGCTGGTTCGCCGACTGGTGCGCCGAGCGCTCGCTGACGCAGGCCGGGCAGATTACCCGGCCCATCATGGAAAGCTACCAGCGGCACCTCTGGCAGCACCGCAAGAAAGACGGCCGTCCCCTGGGCATCTCCACGCAGCGTTCCCGCCTGAGTGTCCTGCAAGGCTGGTTCTCGTGGCTGACCAAACAGCACCTGATCCTGAGCAATCCCGCCGCCGATCTCGACTTGCCGCGCCCGGACAAACGCCTGCCCGGCGATGCGATGACGCACGCCCAGATTGCCGCCTTGATGAACGTGCCC
>CAZIQP010000182.1:0-6907 GCA_964541315.1 uncultured Opitutaceae bacterium | reverse complement strand
GGCCCCGCCGCCGTGCTGCCCGCCGATCGCGAGAAGTTTTCCAACGTCATGCCGCCCTTCGGTGCCGTCTACAACGATGCCGACCTGGCCAGTGTGATCAATTACCTGCGGAAGAATTTCGCGCCTGGCACGCCCGAGGTCGCTGCCGCCCAGGTCGCCGCCCAACGCTGACCGATCCGGTCAACCCAAGCTCATGCACCGTCTTCGTTCCATCACTCTGCTGCTCGCCGCCTTGCTCGGCGTCTCCGTGCCCGGCAATTCGCGGGCCGCCGATCCGGCCGGTGCGGGTGCCCGTACCAGCTATGACGTCCGTGCCTTCGGCGCCACCGGCGACGGCCAGACGCTGGATACCGATGCGATCAACCGCGCCATTCTCGCCGCCGACGCTGCCGGGGGCGGCACGGTGGTGTTTCCTCCCGGCACTTATCTTTCCGCGTCGATCCGGCTGAAGAATAATATCACGCTCTACCTCGAAGCCGGTTCGACCATCGAGGCGGCGAGCGAGAAGGTCGCGGCCTTTGATCCCCCTGAGCCAAACGACTGGGGCGACAAATTGCACTACCAGGACTTCGGGCACAGCCACTGGCAGAACAGCCTGATCTGGGGCATCGGACTGAAAAACATTTCGATTCTCGGTCCCGGCCTGATTCACGGCAAAGGGCTGGACAACGGCTTTGATCGTTTCGCCGACGAGTCGAAGGGCGAAAAACGCTACCACGCCAATCCTCCCGGCTGCGGCAACAAGGCGATCGCTCTCCGCGACTGCCGCAACGTCGTCCTCCGTGATTTTTCGATGCTGCACGGCGGCTGGTTTGGGATTCTCGCCACGGGCGTCGACAATCTCACCATCGACAATCTCAAGATCGATACCAACCGCGACGGCATGGACATCGATGCCTGCCAGAACGTTCGCGTCACGAAATGCAGCGTGAATTCCCCTTGGGACGACGGTATCTGCCTCAAGGCTTCGTACGGGCTCGGTGGTCTCCGCCACTGCGACAACATCACGATCTCCGACTGCTTTCTCGCGGGGAATTTCGACGAAGGCACGCTGCTCGACGCCACCTTCAAGCGGAGTGCGCCGGAATATAAATCCTACCGTACCGGCCGCATCAAACTGGGCACCGAGTCCAACGGTGATTTCAAGAACATCGCCATCACCAACTGTGTTTTCGACGACTGTCGCGGCATCGCCATCGAAAGCGTGGATGGTTCGCGCATCGAGGATGTCGCCATCTCGAACATCACGATGCGCCACGTCGCCAACTCGCCGATTTTCATTCGGCTCGGTCGCCGGATGCGCGGCCCCGAGAACACTCCCATCGGCACGATCCGCCGGATCAGTGTGGACAACCTGGTGGCTTCCGATGCCGAGTGGATTTTGGGCAGCGTGATCAGTGGCCTGCCGGGCCATCCGATCGAAGACCTGCGTTTCTCCAATGTCAGGATTGTTCAGCAAGGCGGCGGTTCGGCTGAGCTGAGTGAGCGCGTCCCGCCCGAAGAGGAAACCAAATATCCTGAGCCGAGCATGTTCGGCTCGATGCCCTCGTACGCTTTCTTTTTCCGCCATGTCACCGGGCTGGAAATGCACGACGTGAAGATCGACTATGCCAAGCCCGAGGCCCGTCCCGCCATCGTGCTCGCCGATGTGCAGGACGCGTGGTTTCACCACCTCAACCTCCAGCGCGGCACGGGCTCGGCGCCGCAGTTTGATCTGCGCGGCGTCATGGATTTTTCCGTGACAAACAGTCGGAATATCCCCGATACCAGGCGCGAAGCCGTCGTGGCCCGGGAGAAATTTTAGAGCGCCTGTTTCCAGTTCAATTTCCTTTACGGCATGAAATCACTTCTCCTCGTCTTGCTGCTTACCGGCCTTGTCGCCCATGCGTCCGCTCCGGCTGCGGCTGATTTCGGTCCGTGGGCGCCGGGCACTTCGCCCCGGGAAATCGGCCACCGGGTGGCGGAACGCTTTCTCGCCAGCCCGCATTTGGAGTGGGGTGCCGACAACCATTTCATCGTCTATCCCGAGGTCTGCACCTGGTATGGCGCGCTGACCTTTGCGAAATTGGCGGGTGAAGACGACATCACCCGCCGGCTCGTCGAGCGTTTTGAACCGTTTTTTCTGCCGGAAAACGCCTGGCGCATTCCGCCAATCAATCATGTCGACGCCTGCGTCTTCGGGGCCCTGCCGCTCGAAATTTATCTGCAGACCCAGCGCTATCGCTACCGGCAGGTGGGTCTGGCGATGGCCGACGGCCAGTGGGACAATCCGCTCGCGGACAATCTCACGAACCAGACCCGCTTCTGGATCGACGACATGTTCATGATCACCGCCGTGCAGGTGCAGGCATATCGCGCCACCGGTGATCGGCGCTACCTCGACCGCACGGCCCATGAGATGGTGGTCTACCTTGAGCGCCTGCAACAGCCCAACGGACTTTTCTTCCATGCGCCGGACGTGCCTTTTTTCTGGGGCCGGGGCAACGGTTGGATGGCGGCGGGCATGACCGAACTCCTGCGCTCCCTGCCCGAAGACCACACGGACCGCCCGCGCATTTTGGCGGCGTACCGCAAAATGATGGCCACTTTGCTGGTGAATCAGTCGCCGGATGGCATGTGGCGTCAGTTGATTGACCAGCCGGAGGCTTGGCCCGAGTCGTCCTGCACGGGCATGTTCACCTTCGCCTTCATCACCGGAGTGAAAAACGGCTGGCTCGATCAGGCGACCTATGGACCGGCGGCAAAGAAGGCCTGGTTGCAGCTCATCACCTATCTCAACGCCGACGCCGATGTGCGGGAGGTCTGCATCGGCACGAACAAGAAGAGCGATCGTCAGTACTACCTCGACCGCCCGCGCAAGGTGGGCGACATGCACGGTCAGGCTCCGATTCTGTGGTGCGCTTCGGCGCTGCTCCGTTGAACCCGGTGCCGCGATCAATAATAATTTCTGCAATGCATCATTCCTCACGCTGAAAATTATTTTCCCGCCCGCATCCCTTTCCCCATGAAACCAACCCTCATTGTCAGTGTGTTCACCGGCCTCACCATTTTAATCCAGGCCAATGCGGCTGATCCCACACCGCCAGTGGTGCCCGCTCCGGCCCCGCGGGTCATGTCTCCCGCCGTGCTCCCCGGCAATGGCCCGGCGCAGCACGATTTCCTTTATGCCGGCGAATGGGATACGCGGAAGCCGGAGAAACAGTCGGTCTTCGTCGTGCGTGGCGGCAAAATTGTCTGGTCGTATTCCATGCCGCTGCATCGTGCCGATGGTGGTGTGCAGGAATTCGACGACGCCACGCTGTTGCCGAACGGGAACGTGATTTTCTCCCGCATGTCCGGGGCGGGGGAGGTCAATCAACAGGGCCAGGTGGTCTGGGATTATCCTGCTCCTGCCGGCACTGAGATTCACTCCATCCAGGCCATCGGCGAAAACCGCGTGCTCATCATGCGCAACGGCAATCCTGCCCAGGCGATGATCATCAACACCCGCACCAACGCGGTGGAGCGTGAGATCGTCATCCCCACGCCGGTCAAGGGCACGCACGGCCAGTTCCGCCACATCCGTATGACGGCCGCCCGCACTCTGCTCGTGCCGCACCTGGGCGAGGGCAAGGTGGTGGAGTATGATCTTGACGGCAAAGCGCTCTGGTCGGTCGAGGCAAAGTCGCCGTGGTCCGCTGTGCGCTTGAAAAACGGCAACACCCTGATCGCCGGTGATTGGAGCCGCTATGTGCGTGAGGTCGATCCGGCCGGTCACACCGTCTGGGAATTCACGCCGGCGGATGTTCCGGAAATCATTCTGGGCAATCTGCAGACGGCCAACCGCCTCGCCAACGGCAACACGGTCATTTGCAGTTGGATCGCCGGCGACAAAAATCTCGCGGAATGGCCGGACAGCGTCCAGGTGCTTGAGGTGACGCCCGCCAAGAAAGTCGTCTGGGCCCTGCGTTCGTGGAAAGACCCGGTCGATCTTGGCACGGCCACGGCCATCCAGTTGTTCGACGAACTCGAGACCACTGAACCCGGCGGCATCATGCGCTGATGCCTGGCAAAACGATGCCGTAGAAACCACGGATTAACCGGATGGACACGGGTAAATCCAATGACAAACCATATGGCAAAACGAGCCCCATTCCTCACGTTACTGTGCGACGACTTAATACCACGGTCTCTTTTCTCTCGATCCGTGTTTATCGGTGACATCTGTGGTTAATTTTTTCTCCAAGGCTAAGCCTCGCGAAATGATCTATTCCTGACCTCCAGAAACCCCGCTCCGATCTCCCTCCGCCGGTATTCTTTTCGTGTGTTTAGGGTGTTTCGTGGTGACCCCTGTCTTTTACTTCTCCTCTTATGAATCCTGAAAACTCTCCTTCTGCCGTTGCGGCTCCTCGTCTCACTCGCGGCGAATTTCTCGGCGCCAGCGCGAAAGGCCTTGGTGCGCTCGCTTTGCTTTCCGCGGTTCCGGCGGTCTCGGCGACTTCGTCCGGCACACTTTCGTCGGTTTCATCTCCGGCCAACGAGCCGGTCTGCGACCTGCGCGAATTCGTCCGCTGGATTATCACCGAATTTGAACCCACCGTCCGTCTGCCCGGCGGGGCGGGCCGCTACGCCCGTTCGCCCGGTCAGACCGCCACGGAGCTCTACGGCGTCGCGGACATGGCCTGCAATCTCTACACGCTCGGCGAGCTTCGCCCCTCGGAAAAAGAGCGCGCGGAATGGCTGGCCGCGTTTCAGGAGTTTCAAAATCCCGACACCGGCTGGCTCCGCGAAAAAGATCCCACCCACGATCCGCTGCACAACACGGCCTTCGCGCTCGCGGCGATGCAGTTGCTCGACCTCACCCCGCGCCATCCGGTGCGGATGGACGCCAAGTATGCCGATATCCGGGGCTTCCTCGAAACCATCGACTGGCGGAAAGAGGTGTACCTCGGGAGCCACCGGGGTGCGGGCATTGGCTCGATCTACGCACTGGTGCCCGAGCTCGGGACGCCGGCGTGGTTTGCGGAGTACTTCAAGTTTTGCGACAGCCTCTTCGATCCCAACAACGGCCTGATGGGCCGGGACAAACCGCCCGGCGGCGATTTCGATCAGATCGGCGGCACGTTCCACTATCATTTTCTCTACAACCATTTCAACCGGCAGATGCCGTATCCGGAAAAGCGGATCGACACGGTGCTGCGGCTCCAGCAGCCCGACGGCTACTGGCATCCCACCAATCATCTCTGGATGATGATCGACCCGATGTATCTCATGACGCGCACGCTCCGCCAGAGCCCGCACCGCTTTGCCGACGTGCAGGAGTGTGTGCGCCGTATGATGCGCGTGCTCGTGCGCGACGTGTACAGCGCCGAGGGCCGGAGCCAGTTGCTTGCCGGCAAGATGGCGGCCCACTCCCTCACCGCCGCGCTCAGCATCGCCGCCGAAGCCCAGCAGTTCCTCGGCGTCCACGAAGTCATCACCGAGAAACCCCTGAAGCTCGTGCTCGACCGCCGCCCGTTTATCTGAGCAGGCGTGATTAACGCCCGCCAAGACGGCCTGCTCACCTCCTTGCGGCTCCTACAACCTGAGGTGTTGCTTGGTCCGCGCGTGAATGTGTTTTTGGCGAGGGTTAAGAACCGGCGAAAGCATCGGTTTATAAATCGAAGATTGCCCTCGAACACTTGGCCCGCAATCTGCCCGTCATGGCCCATTTATTCAAAAAGGACGGCATGCCCGCTCGCCGGACGTGGCTGATCTGAAGCGAATACCTCGGCGGAAGAATTTCCATGCCCATGCGCCCTACAGATCGAGAGCTTTCAGGCATGACCGTGAATGAGCGACTATGCGCATGCGGCCTCATCGACCGTTGGGACGCTTCGGTTCGGGCACGAAAGAGAGATGAGATGATTGCCGTGCTATGCGAGGTAGCGCTCACCCAAGAAGAAGCTGCTTCGACGACCGACACCGTGTTGGCAAATCCCACCAAGTATGGATTCTAAGCATCAGAAGAGCCGAGCCTATAAGCCGGCCCCAGAACAACGCGCGGGATGTGATCTGAATCGTATCCTTTATCTCCGCCTGTCATTTTCCGCTTTTAAAAGGACTCACTCCACGCTCGCCAGCGCGTGTCTCATCCGTAACGTTGATCGAAACAGTTATGGGAACCGTCTTTCTTCAAGTGGCAGGTGCATTCGCCTTTTTGGTCGGGACGCTCGTTATTGGTGCACGTATCAGGCGTAACACGACAAGGGAAGCCGCTGAGTCACTAAGCCGCTTTAGCCATCTCATGTACTGGAGCTGTCTCGTGTTCCCGGGCCTGATCAGCTTTTTCTATCCGGGCCTAACCCGTTATGACGAGCTCCTTGGAATCCCCCCTTTGCCATTTCGTTCCGGTGCTCTGCTCGTTGGGGCATTTTTGGTGGTTATTGGGACCGTCCTGCTTGTCGCTTCGAATAAGTGCCTCATCAAGGTGGGAAAAGGAGCGGCAGCCTTCTTGCTGACTCAGCGGATCGTGAGTGAAAGCGTCTACCAAAGAACTCGAAATCCAATGTCTTTGGGTTTCTACTTAGCGTGCATCGGAGTGGGCTTGCTGGCCGGATCGACCGCGCTCACGCTAGGCGCTCTTCTGGTTGTCATTCCCGTTCACGTCTTCAATTTGAAGTTCTTTGAAGAGGTCGAGTTAGATCACCGCTATGGTCAGACCTACCGAGAATACAAACGGCGGGTTCCCTTTCTAATACCAAGTCTTACTCGCAAGAACGAGGGTCGTCCCTAGCAACGGAAATTCAGCCGACGCAAAAAATGACCCACCACCACAGCCAACGACCACCTCACGGACTAAATCGCCCATGGCGCTCCACGCTCAAGATTCAGTTTCAGTTCGGAAGGGTCATGTTTGCGCTCGCCGGTCGTCGGCTGACTGGTAACG
>CAZIQP010000181.1:0-6994 GCA_964541315.1 uncultured Opitutaceae bacterium | reverse complement strand
TTTTCCGCAAAACTTCTTGCCTCTGCGGGCTTTGCGCCGCCCGACTATCCCTGTTCTAAAACTATACACGTGAGCACCAATTCAATGAGAAAGCGTCCCATTCCGACGCGTCGTTTCATCAAGCCGTCGTTTACTTCTCTGATTGAGAAGAAGCGCGATAATGGCGAATTCACCCAGGAGGAAATTCGTTACATTATCGATTCTGTGCTGGATGGGGAGATGCCGCAGCACCAGCAGGCGGCCCTGCTGATGGCGATTTACTTCGCCAATATGTCCGCGCAGGAGACGGCCATTCTTACCGAGGAAATGATGCTATCAGGCGAAGTGATCGACCTTTCCGCCATCGCGAAGCCGAAGATCGACAAATATTCCACCGGTGGCGTGGGTGATAAGACCGCCATCGTGCTCGCCTCGCTGGCCATGGCCAGCGGCGTCGTCGTCCCGATGATGTGTGGCGTTGAACAGCAATACGTCATCACCACGCTTGACAAGCTCTCCGCCATTCCCGGCTTCAAGAGCCACATGACGATCCAGCATTTCCAAGAGCAGCTCGCCCGTGTTGGCGGAGCCATCGCGGAGCAGAGCAAGGAACTCGCGCCTGCCGACCAAATCTTTTACGCGCTCCGTCTCGAAACCGGCACGATCCCGAGCCTCCCGCTCATCACCGGCAGCGTCCTTTCCAAGAAACTGGCCGAAGGCGCCGAAGGTCTCGTCATCGATGTGAAGTGGGGCAACGGCTCCTTCATCAAGGATCTCGAGCAGGCCAAGCAGCTCGCGCGTTCCATGACCCGGGTCGGACGCTCCATGAAGCGCCGCTGCGTCGCGCTCGTCACCGATATGAATCAGCCGCTCGGCGACAGTGTCGGCACCGCGCTTGAGATCAAGGAAGCCATCGCGTTGCTCAAGGGCGAGGGTCCTGAGGACATGAAGGAACTCGTGCTCAAGCTCGGCATGGAAATCGTCCGCCTCGCCGGCGTCGCCGGTTCCACGCTCTCCGCGAAACAAACCGTGCAGCGTCATCTCACCGACGGATCCGCCCTCGAAAAGCTCAAGGACATGGTCAAGGCCCAGGGCGGCGATGCCTCGTACATCGACCACCCGGAAAAATTCCCGACCGCCAAACACATCCGCAAACTTCCCGCGCCCAAGCGCGGCTACGTCCACACGATCAACGCCGCGTTCATCGCGCAGGGGGTTTCGATTCTCGGTGCCGGCAAGGATGCCCACGGCAAGATCGACCACGCGGTCGGCGTTTCCGAAATCAAAAAGGTCGGCACGCAGGTCAAGCAGGGCGAGCCGCTGATGATGATCCATTACAACGACGAGGCGAAGCTCGAGCAGGCCTTGGAGCTTTTCAAGACCGCCTATCGTCTCGCGCCGAAGCGTCCGATCCCGCCAGCGCTCATCGTTGAGCGCGTGGCGTAACGTGCCTTTTAGGCAGATCCTTCAGGCCGACCGCTTCTGGTCGGCCTTTTTGTTGCTGCATTTCCCGCCGGACTTGGAACCGGTGGGTTGGAAAGATGTCTGCCGTCTTCAGGAGTATTTTAAAAAACCTGATGCATCATCATTATTTCATTGGTCTGCTTGTTTCGGTCATCGGGTTGGCCATGTCGATCGTGGCGGTCGCCGATTGCGTGAAAAGCAACAACGAGAACAAGGCCCGTTGGATTGCCGTCATCGTGCTGCTGCCCTTCCTGGGTTCGATTCTGTATTTTCAATTCGCCCGGGGAAAATTTGTCAGCGATCTCTAAGCCAAGCGGCCGGCGCGGTGATTTTCGACTGGAAGTAGGTGTTGGCCCCATTGTGCAGTCGGGCGAAACCCCGTATTTTTCCTGCCAATGAACCTGAACTATCTGATCGGCATTTTGTGTTTCATATTCTGGATAGTGGCGCTGGTGGATTGTATCCAGAGTAATAATTCCAACAAACTGCTTTGGGTTGTCATCATTATCCTGCTGCCCTTTTTAGGCACGATCCTCTACTTTCTGCTGGGCCGAGGGAAAGTCTGAGGGGATTTTTTTTGGCTAACGGTATCGAGCGGAGAACTGCCGGGTGATCACGAACGTGAGCAGCAGCGAGAGGCCGACCGTGGTGAGGGCCAGCACGAACCAGGGATTGGTGGCGAGCGCCAGAAGCGCTGTGCCCGCCTGGGCCAGTTCTGTGGTGCCGGCAATGAGTCCGGTCCATGTGGCGCCCTTGACCCAGGCAAGGCCGAGTCCGGCCAACGCGCCGGCCAGCGCCCACCCAACAGGTGGCACGCGGGAAATCGCACGCGGGGGCAGCGCCTGCGTCACGCGGCGGGTGAATCCGGCGTCGGGCAACGGCGACATCTGCCCGGCCAGCAGGGCATGCAGCCGATCGTCTTCTTCGGATGGGAAATTTTTCAGGTCAGCGGGTTCCATGCGGAGAGAAAGTGGCGGAGCTTTTCTTTGCTGCGGGCGAGATGAGTTTTCACCGTACCGAGGGGCCAGTCAAGCAGGGAGGCGATTTCGCCGTGGGACAGGCCCTGCTGATAAGCGAGATGAAGGGCGAGTTGTTCCTCGGCGGTGAGTTCGCGGAGCGCCAGGGCGAGGTCGTGCTTCAAGTCGGAGACACGCACCGTCGGGCCGGTCGAAGATTCAAGCGCGGCTGATTCGTCGAGCAAGGCGTGGTCGCGTTGTTTGCGGCGGGCGTTGCGCCAGTGGTTGTGCGCAATGCCCAGCAGCCAGGTGGAGAACCCGGCTTCGCCGCGAAAGCGCCGCAGCGAGCGGTGGGCCTGCAGGAAAGTCTCCTGCGCGAGATCGTCGGCGAGCGCGGCATCGCCGCGTGTGAGGTGACGGAGAAAGTTGCGCACGGCGGATTGATGACGGCGCACCAGTTCACCGAAGGCCTCGCGATCGTCGTTGGTCAGGACGGACGCGACGAGGTCGAGATCGGAAGAAGTCACGGTGGCGCGGGCCTGGTTGGTTTCACTTTTCCATTTTGCGGAGAAGCACGATATCGATCCATGCGCTGAGGAACAATGCCACGCCGACGAAAGCGGGGATCGCGGCAAAGTAGCTGGCATTGCCGACCCCCACTTTGAACAGCGCGAGAAACAGGCCCGCCCCGACGGCCAGGTTGACCAGGCCGGCGATGATCAGGCCCCGGCAGCGTTGCATGCGGGCGGATTCCATCCCTCCAACGGCGGCAACGGGTCGCCGCTCGTCATCGTCTTCCGGTGGTGGTTCGGGAACCGGCTGGCCTTTTTCCAGGGCAATCCGGGCCGTCTCGTGCCACAGTTTGCGATGCAGATGCTGGAAATAAAGGGAGCCAATGACAATCATGCCTCCGACGATAAAAACGGTGATTGGAACCAAGACGCTGATCATGTGCGGTGGAAAATTGAAATCGAAGAGCGCGGCGAGGGTTGGAACGGAGACGAGATGGGACATAGGAATGGAAGGGTTTCGCTAAGTGAATGTCGCGAACCGTTCGTTTGGATTCAAGATTCTGCTGAAAAAGGCTTTTTCTTTGCGCTTCGTCTTCGGGGGCCTTTGCGTGAATCCATGTCCGACGATGCTCCTGATGCTTCCGCTCTTGCTGAAAAAGCCCCCAGTCTCTTTGCCCGCCCCGTGCTGGGCGATCCGCTCCGGCCTGAGCAATGGTCGAAGCCTTGGGCACAGCTCAAGTTCGTCAGTTTTCAGCCCGCGATTTTTCCCCGCATGCTGGGCGAGGTCTCGCGAGATGCCCGGCCGGGTGACCTCGTTTCCGTCTACGACAAGTTCGGGCACCGGGTTGGCACCGGTTTGTTCAATCCACGGGCCAAGATGCCGCTGCGGGTCGTGGTGCATTCTCACGAGCCGATCGGCGAGGAGTATTTTGAAATAGCGATTCGCCGCGCCGTCGCGCTGCGGAAGGAGATGTTCAAGCTCGACGAACACACCGACGCCTGGCGTGTGATCAATTCTGATGGTGACGGCATGAGCGGCCTGACCATCGATCGCTATGGCGATGTGCTTTATTGCGACGTGTATTCGCTCGGCATGTTCATGCGCCTGCCGCGCTGGCTGCCTTTGCTGCACGAACTGCTGGGCACGCGACACGTTCGCGTCCACGTTGACCACGATCTCGGCAGTCTCGAAGGCATCAAGCCGTCGGCGATGAAGGAAATCACCGCCAGCGCGCCCGACCGCGTGAAGATCCGCGAGCATGGCGTGAAGTACGAGGTGGACTTCGCCGAGGGCCACAAGACCGGTTTTTTCTGCGACCAGCGCGACAACCGCCGCCGCTTCGGCACGCTCTGCAAAGGCGCGCGCGTGCTCGACCTGTGCAGCTACACCGGCGGCTTCGCCATCAACGCGATGCTTGGCGGCGCGAACGAGGTGACCGCAGTTGATCTCGACGAGGACGTCATCACGCAGGGCCGGCGCAACGCCAACCTGAACCAGATTTCACCCAACAAACTCAAATGGGTGCATGCCGACGCCTTTGCCTACGCCCGGCAGATGCAGAAAAACGGGGAGCAGTTCGACGCCGTGCTGTGCGACCCGCCGAAGTTTGTGATGACCCGCGAGCCCGCCGGCGCCGCCGAAGGCATGCGAAAATACGCCGACCTCAACACCATCGCCGCCAGCCTCGTGAAACCCGGCGGCCTGTTCGTCACCTGCTCCTGCTCAGGCCTCGTGTCGCTCGAAACGTTCGAGGAATGCGTGATCAAAGGCGTGCACCGCTTGAACCGCCGCCTCCAGTTCTTCGACCGCACCGGCCCCGGCATCGACCACCCCATCTACTCCAACTGCCCCGAAAGCGGCTATCTCAAGGTGCTTTGGGCGCGCATGACGTGACAATGCATAGGATTTTATCCGGAGCGATCTCTGCGCCTTTCCATGCAGATGGATGAGAACTGCGCCGTTCGGTTCAAAGACCACCCACTAGGTGCCGCCTTCGATGGATTGCTCAAAGAAGATGAAGTGGCGGCGGAGGATGACGTGCTTTCATGCAAGAAGCCCGCAGATTATAACATTTGCAACCCGACCCCTTTTTTTTGCTCACCCAATCGTCCCGTTTGCCGGTGTCCGAAATATGCTGATATCATGATTGCGAAGCTTCGGCTGAATTGATGGATTTTATCAGTGGCAAAAACTCGTCCGCATATTCCAAAGGTTATTCGCGAGCAAGTGATGACCGAATACAGCCATCTGTGTGCTATTTGCGGAGCGGTAAACCCTCAATTGCATCACGTCGATGAGAACTCCGAGAATAATACGCCATTGAATCTCTTGCCGTTGTGTCCAAATCATCACCTGACGGACCAACACAATCCCACGCGAAAAATCGGATCCGGCCGATTGCGGTTGTTCCGCGAGCACAAGGATCCGGCGATATTGAAGCCGCAATTCGAGCCACTTTATCGTCGACTAACAGCTCTGGGAACCAGCCGACAAGATTTTCAAACACTATATGACGTTGTGAGAGACTTTCTGGCGTTTGTCTTGCACCTAAAGATGGGTGAATATTATTCGGGGCGGTTTGAGAAACTAATTCAGCCAACTGAACCCAAATATGTATCTCGCTGGGAACCGCGAGGGGACAATTCCCCAGCCACAAAGGAGCAGGCGGTGTTATATGCCCAACTCGCCAATCGTATCAACGATTCGTCTGTAGAAATCACCAATTTGACTGTAGAACTTCTTCGATATCAGAATTGGCCGGATTCAACATCGAGACCGAACTGAATGGACTATTCCCAAGATATTGCTGTATGTCGCACATTCATATTCGCCAGATGATGGGGGCTGAAGGCAACTACGCGGGGCGCTCGTGGTTTTACCATTTCCGTCATATCCCAATCAATTGTGAAGAGGCTGAGGTGGAGAAAACCTGCCAAGCTTTGCTCCAAGACATGGCGCCGATTACTAAGGACTGGAACGAAGCTAAAAACTCCGAGTGGATCGTCCGGGTTTATTTTGCGGCGAAGATGATACTGAGTTCATCCGTAATGGCTCAGAGTTTAGAATTCGCCCAGAAAACGAATCTTCGGGTGGTAAACTCCTATTTGGATTACTATACGGTGCTGAACTGCCTTCGCGCTATCATTCTTACTAATCCACATGTTGCGTGGAGCAATGGTGAGTTGCTGAAGACGACCCACACTAAAACCATTAACGTCGCTGTTAGCATCCTTAGTCGGTTCAACAAGGAAGTCGCTCAACGAGTCAATCATCACGTCGCGCATCTCAAAGCATTTCGTGAGCTCATTTCTTACCGTGCCCCGTCAAATGGGGATGGCTTTCCGAAGGCGGAAATTGATGTCATCAATTCCTGCCGTTTTTTCGCGGAAATTGCTCAAATGCAATCCGAACTATTCGAGGTTTCGGTTAGGAAAAATGTGAAAGGGAAATTTGCACTTACAGACGATGCAATTTCGCAGATTTGCAACGTCGAGATCGATGACTTCGATTTTTTTGACGAAGCGGATTGTTATCGATTAGGGTATTTGCAGCGCAAATATTCTATCCCAACGAATATGCTGCATGTGATGTCAGAAGGACACGTCGAAGATTTTTTCGGATCTTGGGTCTCAGATGATGAAAGCACCGGGGACGATCAATTTGATCCCGATGGAAACTGGAGGATTCTTTTCGACGTTCCCTAGATCCGACGCGAGATAGTCGATATCACATGTTATTGTCTAAGCAGTATGAGCGACGTCGCCAGTCGCGGATTGGCGGTGATCGAATTCAATGCGGCGTGGGGTGCCGGGTTGAATGGCTGCCATCCAGAAAAAGTCTGGCCAGCTGTTATTGCGGCGTCTGGGCCTGTGGGCGATTGATGCACCAGACTACAAACTGCATGGCCGGAGTACCATTCCGCCTTCCGGTTAAGATGTGATGTCGTCAAATTGGTTCGGATGCTTACATTTCCTTCCGAAGATCGAGGCGGATCTCTTCGTAGCGCTCTCTCAACAGTTGAGTTAAATTGTAAGCGTCGTCGCGGGTACCCCGTAGTTACGGGACTTACGATGTGATAAAGT
>CAZIQP010000180.1:0-7034 GCA_964541315.1 uncultured Opitutaceae bacterium | reverse complement strand
GTCTGCGCTACTGCATCAACTCCGCCTCGCTGAAGTTCATGCCCCGCGCCGAATATAATGCCTGGGTGGCGAAAAATTCCGCGGCCAAGGCTCAGCCTTGAGTGACCTTTGCCTGTCCGGATTCGGAGAATGCCGGAGATTACAGTGAGCCCGTTGTCTCGGCTGGGCGGGTGGCTACTATAAACACCGACTGCGCTAACGTCCTGAGTCCGGGAGTTTGCTCAAACCATTCGCCGATCTTGATGGTGGGTTTGATCAAGAAGTCTGGGGTATTGGGCAGCAGAAAATCGCGAGTGGTGGCCTGAACCGGCGCGAAACCCGCGACCGACAATTTTTTGCTGATGTATCGTTTCGTAAATGCCATCTCATCGGGTTCGAGTTTAGCGAGGCGACGCAGAGGCGGGACGGAAAAAATCAAAAATATATAGGGATTCCAAAGATTGGGCTCCCAGAAAATCAGCTGCCCGCCCGGTGCCAGCCAGCGCTGAAGCACCAGGAAAAACGTGTCCAAATGATGATACAGATGATGTAGGATTCCGTTGCCCACAATGTAATGATAGCGGTCCGTTGCGGATGCCGGAAATTCCTTGGTCAGATCGCTGACCGAAAAATTCAGGTTCGGATAACGATGGCGGGCTTGGGCCTTCCCGATAAACCGCGCCGAGAGATCCACTCCTGTCACACGGGCACCGGTCAACCGGGCAATGATTGCCGCCATCTCGCCCATGCCACAGCCAATTTCCAGAATATGGATGAGGGCTCGTTCTTCGGGTGCGTCCGGCAGCTGCATTTCTTGAACCATCGCTTCCGCCCGCCGTTGCAACCGCGCGGTCTGCGCCCGCGAAGACTGAAAACTTTGGTTGTAGCCCCGTTCGTCGATGATGCTGGCCATAGTGGGGAGGCTGAAGTTGGTGTCGGAGCGGACGGGAATGTTGGATCAATAGGGGACGCTTCGATTCTTCGCGTTTGTCGGGTGCGGATCACCGTGTACGCTCGCTCAGGCTCTGTCTAATCTCGGCCATGTAGTCACGCATGTCGCTTTCGCCGGTGAGCACGCTCTGGCCCTTGAATATTCGGGCCCGGATGAAACGGGGGCGTCCCTTGGTTTCCTCAAGAATCTTTCCGAGGTAATCGCCCAAAATGCTCAGGGAGAACAATTGGATTCCGCCCAGACCGAGCACGAGGAGGACGATGGTGGTGATGCCTTTGGCGCCGGCGGGGGGATGAAGGACATAGTAGCTCAGGTAAAACAGGGACAGCGCCATGCTGAGGAGAAAGATCACAAAGCCCAGTCCTTGCATGTAGTGCAGTGGTTTCACGCTGAAGGAGAAGATCGCCTTCTTTGCCCACCAGATATTTTTCAGGAAGTTGTTCGTGGACCGACCGAACATGCGCTCGGGTCTGAGATAGGGTACGCCGATTTGCCTGAAGCCAATCCACGCCCGCAAACCCCGGATGAACGCATCCCGCTCGGGGAACTTGAGGAGGTGATCGACCGCCTTGCGATCGATCAGGGAAAAATCTCCGGCATCCACTGGGATTTCCACGTCTGAAAGGTGATGCAGCACCCGGTAAAATGCCTTGTAGAGGACCTGCATGTACCAAGTAGCCTCGCGTTTGACCCGCACGCCATAGACCACGTCGTTGCCTTTTTTCCATTCAGCATAAAACGCCGCGATGGTTTCAGGCGTGTCCTGCAAATCGCCATCGAGCAGAATGACCGCATCACCCGTGGCCACTTCCATCCCGCTGAGAAAAGCGCTTTGGGATCCGAAGTTGCGGGAGTGGGAGATGCCGGACACATGGGAATCTTTTTCGCAAAGGCGGCGGATCACCGCCTCATCCTCGGTGGGGCTGCGGTCATTCACAAAGATGATTTCATATTCCACGCCGAGGCCGGTGAAAACCTTGGTGAGGCGCTCATGCATGATCGGTATGGCTTGGTGATCACGATAACAGGCGACAATGGCAGAGAGTTTCTCTGTCTGGGTGGGCACTACGCCAAACCGGACGCGCGGAGCGGCGAGTTTTTCCCATTCAGCCGTTAGCGCCAGACCGTCTGCCAGTGAGACGCGCGAGGTCCAGCCCAAGACCTTGGTGGCTTGCGCCGGGTTGCCGTACCAGTCTGGCAGATCCCATTTGCGGGGCGGCATGGTGCCGAACACCGGGGGCGCGGAAATGCTGAAGGTTTGTTGCACCTGTCCCGCGATTTCTGCGAGGGTCGTCTTGATGCCGGTGGCGATGTTGAGTGAGCGTCCGGGATCAAGATGACAGGTGATCAGCGCAGCCTTCACAAATGCTCGGGTGGAGTCATCCACGTACAGAAAATCGCGTGAGATTGCGGGATTTACTAAGGGTGGGTATTGTCCCTGCAAGCCGTGTCGCACCAAGGTCGTAACCAGTCGGTCACGCTCCTCCCACGGACCATAAACCGAGTAGAGCCGAAGATGCGCACAGGGGAATCGCTTCATGCGGCCGTAGTAGCCCAGCAGGTACGACGTCGCCACTTTGGATACAGCGTAGTCGCTGTTGGGCTCCAGGGCGTCAGATTCTTGGGGGGCCGTGCAATTTAGGCCATATTCCGACGAGCTGCCGGCTTGGACAAAAGCATCGCAACCGGATTCAAGCAGGGCGGTGATCAGGTTGAGGATTCCGGTATAGTTGACCTCGTGAATCCGCGCCGGATTTTTCTGTCTTTCGTAGGCGCCATAGGCCGAGAGGTTGAACACCGTGCGCGGACGGTGTTTCCTGACGGCCGCATCGACCTCGTGGGGTTCGGTCACGTCGAGCGTAATGCGATTGGGGTAGGGGCAGGGCAGGAGGCGCCAGCTTGATTCTACCTGGCGAGAAACCGCGTAAACGTCGGGACGGACCCGGGCGAGCGAATAGAAGAGTTTGGCGCCGATGAATCCGGAGGCGCCCACCACCCAGATGGGACCCTGCAATTTGCGCGCTTCCTCGCGATCGGCGTCGGTCCAATTATCTGTCCATAAATCGGCGGCGGCAGGGGCTGTTGGGGTATCGGGCATACTTAAGCGAGTCAGGCGAGCAACGGTGTTACTGTGGCTTGCAGTGACGCGGCGTCGAGGTTGGATTCTTTTTGATGAAAATGCTGGCTGCCATAGCGGCCGGTGGGATAGCCAGCGGCGTGGCGGTGGTGGAGCCGATAGGACACGCCTTCGCGCGCCAAGTGGCCGGCGAGGTGCTCGCCCAAGCCACCTCGGGCCACATGTTCCTCGACGACGAGCAGTTGGCCGGAGGCGGCCACGCTTTGAACAAATTCGGCCATGAGTGACGGCAAGGGTAGCTGGGAAATGGCAAAGAGGTCGGCCTGTCCATTTTCTTGAAGCCACGGCAGGGTGTTGAGCAACACCGGTCCAATGCCGGCAACCGTCAATTTGGGCCGCGACTCTTTCGCTGTAATTAACCGACGAATCGGTTGAAACGCAGGCAATGCACCCAGGCGCGCGGGCCATTGGCCCAGGCCCAGCCGAAGATACGCGGGTCCCTCATGGCGAAACAAGGCGGCGCAGGCTCCGGCGACATCGGAATTGCAGAGCGGAGCGACGCACAGAAAGTGGGGCAGGCACGAGAGTACGGCCAAATCTTCCAAGGCATGGTGACTGGCGCCCATAATACCATAACCGTAGCCGCCGCCATTCCCGACGATTTTCACGGGAAGCCGATGCAGCCCGACATCCAGCCTGAGCTGTTCCAACGGCCGAAAAACGGCGAACGGAGCGATGCTGTAGCAGAGTGGGTTCAAGCCTTGCTTGGCTAGGCCGGCCGCCACGGACATCATATTTTGTTCGCTTACCCCCATGTTGATAAAACGCGGACCGAGGGAGGCTCGAACCTTTTCCAGGGCTCCATAACCGAGGTCACCGGTTAAAAAAATCAAACGGGGTTCCCGCCCGCCAAAATCTTCTATCCATTGGGAAAATTCTGCACGCATCAGTTTGGATTTTTAGTTGCCGGGTGGCGCGGAGCGAGGCCGTTCTCTCGGAGCGCCTGATCATACTGGTCATCCGTCATCGGCAGATAATGCCATTCCATTTTGTTTTGCATGTAGGAAACTCCATGTCCCTTGGTGGTGCGGGCGATCAGACAACTGGGGCCGGTGGCATGCTGCAATTGTTGGTAGGCACCGGCGAGACTGGCGAAGTCGTTTCCATTTTCGGCGACGGCTACAGTGAAACCGAACGACCGCCACTTGTCGCTGATCGGTTCCAGATTTAAAATTTCCTTGGTATAACCGATGCCCTGCAGACCGTTCAGGTCGAGGATCACCGTTAATTGGGAGAGCTGCTGTTGGGCCGCAAAGAGCGCGGCTTCCCAAGTGGAACCTTCGTTGCAGTCGCCGTCGGAGAGGACGGCATACACGTGGTGGCATTTGCCGGTAAAGCGCTGGGCGAGGGCCGTGCCACATGCGAGACTCAAGCCATGGCCGAGGCTGCCGGTGCCGAAGGGAATGGCCGCGATTTGCCCGGAGCAGGATGGATGGGCGGAGAGCAAGGTTCCTTCCTGATAAAACGATTCAAGCGCGGCTTCGGGCATCCTGCCCGAGAGGGACAGCGTGGTGTAGAGGGCACCGGCGGCATGACCTTTCGACAGGATTAGCACATCGTCCGCAGTCATACGCCGGAAGCATAGCTCAACCAAGATTTCGAGGCAGCTCAGCGAGGAACCGATGTGGCCGGCATGGGCCGTGTGATAGAGGCACAGCAGCCGCTCAACACAGCGCCGGCGCAGATCAGCAAGCGATTCCGTCTGAGTTGGCATGATCATGGGGGGCGTTGCAGGTAACGCATCGGGTGAAAAATTGGTCGCTTTTTTGCCAAGGGAAAATGAGGGAAGCGTCTCGCGGGTTCCAAGGTGTTCGGGCAAAGACTCACCGGTTGATCAGATCTTGCCGCTGATAAAGGCGTGCTCCGTTCATTTCTTCGACCAGGATATAGTGGGAGCGAATGACTGCCGCCAATGCCGGAAACTTCCGGTCATGGGCGTATTCCGCGCGGCGGTAGATCGCGGAACAGGGCCCAATTGAATCAAGAAAGAACGCCGGCAGGGCGTTGATAAAATCGTTCAGAAAACGCTGACGATAATAATCACGATACGGACCAGCTTCGACAAAGATATAGACCACGGTGTCGCGGGTGGCCTGTCTGAGACCTGTTTCAACATAAACATAATTTGACCAGCCCCAGATGGCAAGGGCATCACCGGGATGGACATGGGGGATGATGCAACTGGAGAGAGCGGTGTGGGGTGATTGTTCGAATATAGCATGAAAGCCCATGAACGGATTCGGCTTCCGCGCACGATGAACCAGCAACGTTCCCACCAGGCCAAGTACACACGTCGCCATCAGCCACCGATTCCATTGCAGCCATGATTGAGGCGAGGCTGAGCGGAGGTTGCCGATGCATGCTCCGATTAAGAAGGTTACAGGTATAATGGCCAATTGCCAGTAGTGCAGAAAATCCTGTCTGGTGAAACTAATGCAGTAGAGCGCCAGCAGCGTCGCGGCACATCCAGCCAGAATGAAGCCTCGGATTGCCCGGTCTCCGCTGATTCGCGGGCGTAGCGTGAGCACGAGCCAGATCAAGCTGCCCGGCACCCACAGGTCCAAAAGGCTGTCCGCTTGCGTGGAGTTTTCGAACATTGCTATCAAAAGTTGACTGAGTGTTCTCTTGCTGAACCCCGAATATTGAATGTTCGACAAAATATACGAAATGAAAAAGCTGTTCCATTCTCCGGCAAGGGTGAGCTGCCACGCGAACAGGCTGAATGGTAACAACGCACCGGCTAGAAGGTAGGTGATGCGTCGCGCGCGATCCGCTCTTGCCGCGAAGAACTCGGCCACCAACCAACCAACCCCCAAACAGCCTGCCAGCGGAATTGCTTGAATTTTGGCCAAAGGGATTGCGCCAAGCAACAGTCCGCCCAAGCCGTTCCAAAGCGGACTAGGCTGAAAAAGCCAGCGCCGGCACGCGGCATACGCGGCAACGGTTAGCATCGCCATGGAGACGAGTTCAGTCGAATAGTGGAGAAGGTCGGGAGCGATGGTCAGGGCTTCAAGACAAACGGCCGACAGGCTGGCCACCCGAGCGATCTTCTTGCCGAGGACTAATGTCATGCACTGATGTGCGACAACAAGGGTGATTGAGAGCAAAACCAACCCGGTCATTCGAACGGTAAGAAAGGTTTGCCAGCCGAAAACCCCGGCTGCCGGCCAGAGGGCAAAGAAATCCATCGGGCCGGCGGTGCCGCCATCAACGGATCGCCAAAAAACCGGATCATACGTCAAGGCGCGTGCGCCTGCGAGCATCTGGCCCTCGTCCGGGCACAATTCCCGGGGCAATAAAATGCTCGGCCAGCGACCGGCCGCTAGAATGGCCACAATCAGAATGCCCCAGATCCAGTCATGGCTTCGCTTTTCATCGCTAGGGTCACGCAACAGCGGAAGGATCGCCAGGATCAGAGCCAGGGTGATTAATCCGCCAACCAAGCAGAAATAAACCAAGGGCCGCTGATCCATCCACGTCCACATGGCGTTATAATTTATCATCGATCAGTGAGGGAACTCTGAGTAGAACTTGGGATAATTCAGGCGCAAGTGCATAGGGCGTAATTCGCCGGTTAATTTAACTGACGGCTCCTAGGTATTTATCTGAACGAGAAAGGCCGGACGGGCTGGGACAATTCCTGACCAGGGATTTCGTCGGGCCTACGGGTTGCACCGGCATCGGCATTTTTTCACTGGTAGAGCCAGAATTTCCTGCTCTGTTGCTGATAAATGGCGGCGCGTTCGGACCAATTCTTCAGAAAGCTCGCCACGTCGACCTTCGATCCCTGAGTCGTGAGCGCCCTCCACCAGGCGCCTGAGCCCACGACTTTGTTGAACATGCTTTGTTTGTCGGCGGGCGCGGCTTTGAAGGGATTGCTCGAGCTCCACTTGGCGGCGGTTTTCATCATGTAGAATGAAAGCTCCGTCGGATGCCAGGCATTCCAGTCGGTGACTTCGACATAGA
>CAZIQP010000179.1:5874-7055 GCA_964541315.1 uncultured Opitutaceae bacterium | reverse complement strand
CACGAAAAATTCCTCTCCCGCAAGAACCCCGTCGATCCCGAATGGGACAACGGCGTGTTCGACCGCTTCACCTTTCCCGCCATCACTTACCGCCATGCCCCGATCGAATGGCGTTACGATCTCAACCCGCAGAACAATCCGTTTCTGATGGAACGCCTCGGCGTCAACGCCACGCTCAATCCCGGCGCATTTTTCTGGAAGGGCAAGGTCCACATGGTCGTCCGCTTCGAAGGTTATGATCGCAAGAGCATTTTCGCCATCGCCGAGAGTCCGAACGGCATCGACAACTGGCGCTTCTGGGACGAGCCCGTCGATCTGCCCGAGCTCCAGCCCGAGACCAATGTGTACGACATGCGCATCACGTTTCACGAAGACGGCTGCATCTACGGCGTGTTCTGCGCCGAGGCGAAAGACCCGAACGCAAAGCCCGGCGATCTTTCCAGCGCCGTCGCCCAAGCCGGCATGGTCCGCACGAAGGATTTCAAAACCTGGGAACGCCTGCCAAATCTCAAAACTCCGGCCTCACAGCAGCGCAATGTCGTGCTTCATCCCGAATTTGTCGACGGCCAGTATGCGTTCTACACGCGCCCTATGGACGGTTTCATCGACGTCGGTTCCGGCGGCGGCATCGGCTGGACGCTTTGCAAGGACATCAACACCGGCGTGACCGGCCCCGAGCAGATCATCGACGGTCGCGCCTATCACACCATCAAGGAGGTCAAAAATGGCCAGGGTCCGGCTCCGATCAAGACCGACAAGGGTTGGCTGCACCTCGCCCACGGCGTGCGCGCCTGCGCCGCCGGCCTGCGCTACACTCTCTACATGTTCATGACCTCGCTCGCAGATCCGACCAAAGTCATCGCCCGTCCCGGCGGCCACTTCCTCGCGCCGTATGGCGGCGAAGGTTTCGGCGATGTCTCGAACGTCACCTTCACCAATGGCTGGGTGCAGTTGCCCGACAAACAAAAGACCGTGCTCATGTACTACGGCGGTTCCGACACCCGTTGCTACGTCGCCCGTTCGACGGTGGACAAGCTTGTCGACTGGTGCCTCCACACCCCGGAAGACGCGCTCACGACCCGCAAAGCCGTCGAGCAACGCCTCGCGCTCATCCGCGCGAACAAGGCGTTGCTGGGAAATTAGGCGTCGCAAAACTTCGAACTCCGGGCGGACTTTTACAG
>CAZIQP010000179.1:0-5774 GCA_964541315.1 uncultured Opitutaceae bacterium | reverse complement strand
GTGGCAGCGAGCACCTGGCAATTCGGACGGCGCACGTCGGGGAAATGTTCACACCAGCGCTTCAGATCGTCCACCGTCGGCGCCTGCATCTGCATGTTGTAGAGGATGAGCTGCACCCAGACAATGCGGGGATCGTCGAGCGTCGCCCCGGTGGAGGCGGACGTGAAATATTTCCCGAGCGCCGGACAATCGGCTTGGGGCTGCACTCCTTCCAGGCCGCCGACGCGATTGCCGCCCGAAAATGCCTGGCACGCTGAGCACGTCATCCCGACCGGCTCCAAAATGATGATCTTCCCCTTGAAGGAGGAGAGCCGGACGATCCGGCCGTTCCGATCGAACAAGTTGAGATCCGGAAAACGTTCGCCGCGCTTGGGCGGCCAGAATTCGAACTTCGGCTCGGTCGCGGGTGCGGTTGCGATCGCTGTTTCAACGGGCGTTTCCAGGACCGGAGCTGCGGCTACGGGAGATTTCTCGATTTGTTTCACGACCGCACGTTCGATGCTTCGTGTGGTCCCGGACTGGTTGATCACGATGCGCGCTTTCGATTCGGCGATGATCCGCCCCTCGATTCGCTCGCCCGACTGCAGCACAACCACGTCGGCGGAAACCGATGCGACGAACCATAAAACAAGGGATGAAAATACGAGGTGTCTCATGAACAGACTGTATATGTTTCTTGGGTTGGAACCGCTCACTTCTCCAGTGCCGTCTTCAGATGCGGCAGAAGACGTTTTGTGAATTCCACCGAGTCAGCCGCCGACAGGTGCGACCACTCGGGACATTCAAAGATGAGTTCGGGATAATCCGAGTAGTAAACATTCGGCGCACCGGTCTCCTTCATCAACCGCGCCCACGGGCCGGCCCGTGGGGTGGCAGTGTCTTCGAGCTTTTTCAAATCGCCACTGTGCGGGAAGCGAATGAAGACGACTTTCCCTCCCCGTGCGCGAATTTTGTTCACGGCGGCGACCGTCTCGCCGAAGCGCGCTTCCACCGCCTGGCCGATCCCTTCCAGCACTTCCTTCGGTGTGTAAGCAGGGAACGGCGGCGGCGTGAAGAGTGGCGCCCAGCCGAGTTTGACGCGTTCCTGCAACAGGCCGGGCCGGGCGCAAGCCTCGGCCATCTTGGTGCGCCGATCACGGTCGGTAATCTGAAAATACGGTGGCAAGCGGGGAGGCAGATACGAATCAGCCCGATCCGGCACCGAGACGTTTTTCAAGAGCTGCTCCAACGTAAGATCCTCCTGCTTCATGAACGCCAGGTGCTCCTCCAAAAACATGCCGAGGTGGTGGCCAACCCGCTGCGACAGCCGCTTGTATCTCAGTCGTTTGTACCCCATGCGTTCTTGGTAGCTCTTCAGCGCCTTGAGCGAATTCTGATATGGCGGCGCCGGCGGCGGCACAAACCACAAGGCCGGAATGACACTCGCGATTACCGTGCCATGAAAATTCTCGTCGTTGGCCAGATTTTCCAAAACGGGATAGGCACAACTGCCGACGAGCGCGAGCTGGATGGGCCGCTTTCCGAAACCCTGCTCCAAAGCATCGAGATCGGTGTCAAACAATGCGCGCGAATCCCCAATGATAACCAGCGAATCGGGCTGAACCTTTTCACGCCAGTCGGCCCAAAGATCGGACGTGTCGTTCAAGCAGGGAATATAACCGAGGGCGCGGGCGCGCACTTCCCAGGCGATCGTGCCGACCGCCGTCAACAGCAGCGTGGCCAGCAGCAGGCCGCGCCAGGGGAGGGCCGGGATCGGCCGCTGGAAATCAAAACTGGAAGTAGATGAAGGCATTTCCGCTTCCTTGGGTGAGGATGATGGCGCCGAGCATGAGGGTCCACGTCGCGCCGATGAGCCAGACCGGCTTCCGCGCGATCGAGGCCTCGAGCGAGGTGTCGCGCAGCCGCCAGTGCGCGAACCAGAGACAGACGGTCACGAGCAGGACCTGCAGTATTTCCCGACCGGACAAAATGGCCTGCCCGACGGGAATTTTTCCCGCCATGGCTCCGAGCAGCATTCCCGCCGCCGGAAAACTCGCAGCCCGGAAGAAGACCCACGCGATGCAGACCACGAGGTAGGTCAACAGGCAGAGAAAAAGTTTCACCGGCAGCGTTTCTTTCCATGCCGCGCCCTTGGTCAGCGTGCGGAACGCATGCTCGATCACGAGGCAGATGCCGTGAATGAGACCCCACACCACAAACGTCCACGCGGCCCCGTGCCAGAGCCCGCCAAGAAACATGACAATGACGAGGTTGAACGCGGCCCGCATCGCGCCGACGCGGTTGCCACCGAGCGGAAAGTAGAGGTAGTCGCGCAAAAAAGTGGAGAGCGAGATGTGCCAGCGTCTCCAGAAATCGGAAAACCCCACCGCTGCGAAAGGAAACAGAAAATTGTCCTTCAGGTGAAAGCCGAGGCAGAGCGCCGCGCCGATCGCACAGGTGGAATAGCCGGAGAAGTCGAAGAATATCTGGCCGGAAAAAGCGATCACGCCCATCCAGGCATCGAGGGTCAGCACCGGGCTGGGATGACCAAAAACGGTGTCGGCGATCGGGGCGAGCAGCGTGTCGGCCAGCACGATCTTTTGAAACATGCCGAGCGACATGAGAAACAAGCCCCACTGGAGCCGGTTTTTCAGGGGCACGGGCGGAGCGTCGCATTGCGGGAGAAAATCCGCGGCGCGCACGATCGGCCCGGCCACAAGCTGGGGAAAAAAGGAAACCGCGAGGAGAAAATCACGCAGTGACTTGGTCGGCGTGGTTGCGCCGCGATACACGTCGAGCGTGTAGGACAGCGAGTGAAATGTGTAGAACGAGATGCCGATCGGCAGAAAGATATCCAGGTGCGGCGGCGTATAGGCGATCCCGGCCTGGGCGAGCAGCCACCGGGTGTTTTCCAGCAGAAAATTTCCGTATTTAAAAAACCCCAGCATGCTCAGGTTGGCGGTGACGCTGCTCACCAGCCAGACCTTGCGACTGTGCGGTGTCGTGGCGGCGGCGATGCGCGCCCCGAGCCAGAAATCCAATGTGGTCGTGGCGAAGAGCAAAAGCGCGAACGGCGGATTCCACGCCCCGTAGAAAACATAGCTGGCGACGAGCAGCAGATTTTTGCGCGCCGGCCATGACTGGAGCGACCAGTAGCCGCCCATGACCAGGGCGAAGAAAACAACAAAGGTGAGCGAGTTAAACAGCACAGGCGTGGGGATGCGCTGCGGGCGAAACAATCAGCCGAACAACCAAGGGCAAGGATTTTGTCGCTTGAAACCCGCAAACGGGGGTCGCCGTTCTAATTTTGTCATTGCGAGCCCGGTCAACTCCAACAGGGGGGACACGGCGCACACCAAATCGGCTATTTGCTTCGCGTTCTCAAGGTCCGGGTGAGTGAGTTTACGGGTACTTGCGCCAAGAGCACAGTTTCTCCGCCATCAAGAAAGTATTACTTTAGGTAGTGTGGTGAACAAAGGACGTCGACGCCGTCCCGACAAACTCAACCAACATCACGGTTTCAGCGCATCGATTATTTGCTTTTCAAGAAACACCCATCCTTCGGTTCCTTCGGCTTCCATCTTCTCGATGATAAGTCTCTTCAAACGCAACGGGCTGACCTTGATCTTATATTCGCTGTGTAAATCTCTGAAGAATCGTTTGCCATCACAAAGTTTGAGCCAGTCAACATCCCATTGAGCCGTCAGTTCCGTGCGTTTCTTATCACATCGCTCTTTAAAGTCAGCACACCAATCAGCGCGTTTAAGTGGCGTTAATTGGCCCTTAATAATGTCGATTCTGTCGAACAAGACACCAGCCGCCGAATTGTAATCCTTGTCTGCAATCTCTGCGGATCTTATCCCCGCATTCTCATAGTTCAGTTCGCTATAGACATCGTTGATAACAATTCTCGGTAATTGCGCCAATGCTAAGCGCTTGAAGACACCAGCGACTTCGCCGCGACTGCTTAATTTATTCGCCGCGATCTCCTCTTTGTTGAGTATGTCGTAAACGATTTTCTCATCGATAAGGAAATTTTCCAAGCATCGGCGTTTCCATTGCAAGACCCGCACCATTTTGGTGCTCGTTAAGCTCGTTGGCCGACCGTCCAAGTCAAATATGAAGCATTTGAGTGAATCGATCTTACCGTTGTTTTCTGCTTTCTGTAGTGTGACAATTTCTTTTTCGACAGAGGTCCTACCTCCGAGGTGAGTGATATTATAACGGGCTACCAATTTGCTGAAGCCTTCTTGAAGAATATCCACGTCGTGCTCGCCTTCTACATATATGCTTCCCCTTGAAAACATCACGTCACTAGCTGATGTGCCCAATCGTTTTAGCGCGTCGAACAATTCACTCTTATCGTCCGGATAAATTTTCGAAATTGCTGTCGAAGATTGCAGATGATGCAGCGAACAATCTGTTCGATCAAATGCGACAGCTAGTAGCTCGGGCGAATGCGAGCATATGATAGCCTGAATATTGCGAGGCTTTAGGTATCGTTCTATAAGAAAAGGCAAGAGGAGCTTACAAACGGCCGGATTCAGATGTAGCTCGGGTTCGTCGATTAGTATCAAGCCTCCGTTGGTTACGTTTTGACTAATCAGCAAAAGCATCAAAATGAGTCCTTTCTCGCCGCTGCTCATTGCATCGATATCAAACGTTCTGCCATCTCCAGTTTGTTTGATTTGGATAGCCACGAGTCCATATTCGTTGATGGAAACGCCTGCGAATTCTCGGTCCTTAAGGATATGCGTGAAAATCTCTTTAAACTCTAGATCGATGTCAGCTCCGTCACCTTGCTTAAAAAACGACTGTTAACTATGGTTGTTTTTAGCCGCGGATATTTCTGCTGCGGATTCATACTGTGAGCCTGCAACTGCGCAGCAATGTCAGGACCCCCAATTTGAATCTGGACGTCCCCGGTTGGCAAAGCTCGATCTGCCGGAAAATAGCTGAAAAAAGTTTGATGAGGAGCCAGTCTATTTTCTAGGGCCGCAAAAATGAGTTGGTGCAGCTGATTGGTACCTCGAATATTTTGAGCTTTCGCATCAATCGTCAGTTCGAGATTAAGCGACTTTGTCGTCTTGATAGCAGGTATCCCAGCGGCGATCTGATTAGTTGCATTGATGATCGCTTGCGCGCCAGCAGGCGACGATAAATACTGAACAATGTTCAATTGAGCTGCAGCAGAATTAAGCCCAAGAGAGGCACGGACAACATCCATCGCCACTTGAGGAACCAAAGCGTCGAGGCCATCGATTTCGGCAGATTCAAGCTCAAAGGTCGCAGCGATGATTACGTTGGACCCTGACGTTCCGCACAATGCAGCTAGATTAATACGCGCAGGATTATGTGGTGAGATCGCTCCCAACGAAATCAAGACGTGCTGCGCTTCGTTATCAATACGAGGAGCTAGGAGTGCTTTGGCGAGTCGGAGTGCCTCCAATACACTGGTTTTCCCTACAGCATTAGGACCGACTATCACGTTCGCGTTTCTCTCAAAATTCACCGTGATATCGCTCAGGCCCCTAAAATTCCGAATACGCAGGCTAGTAAGTTTCATGATTTAGAGCACGCTGGCCCGCGCGCATATTTTTTCCTAGCCATAAGAATCAACTATGGGAAGGAAAAAGACTCAGTTATTAACTACGGCGATTATTAGCAGCTATGCTGCCCTGCAGATTGTTCACAGTTACTACCAGTTCGATCTCCAAAGAGAGCCGATCTTTGGCTCTTCGAGTAAAGATCCCCGGGGCAAGCCCCGGGGCATTTGATCAAGACAGCTCTAAATC
>CAZIQP010000178.1:0-7056 GCA_964541315.1 uncultured Opitutaceae bacterium | reverse complement strand
AACCCTAATAGATTCCTCCACTAGTTGCCACGTTTATTTATTACCACCGCCTTAGTTCTCGAGCACGGGCTTTTGCGTCAGGGAGGGCAATCTCTCCCTTATCCAGTTTCGCCAAGAATACTTTTTGGGCGGCGTAATCTTTGTTCACAACTCCGGCCTTGCTCTGGAGCATGCGCCAGGCTTTGCGGCGCTCGATGGCGAAGAGGACCATCTGGCGGGTCACGGCGTAGTAGGCCATCTTGCCTTCTTCCTCGGTCTTGATGTAGCAGCCGAAGTTTTTCACGAAACTGCGGTGCGCAGGATCGAAGACGCGGCGGTGAATGACATCGTCCTGGGTGATGAAAAGCAGTTGATCATCGAGCGGCGTGAGCTTGGCGGCTTCCTCGGGCTTGACGGACTTCACGTGTTTGCGAAAACGGTTTTCCGTGGTCGCCCAGTGGGCGACGCCGAAGATGTAGTCCTCGCCCGTGCTGGCGAATTTCGTATGCCACCAATCGCGATCGATGCTGGGGTTGCCCTTGAGATCGAAGGCATCCTGGGCGTTTTCGCCTTTGCGCGGATTGAAGACGAATTCGGGCATGCCGCGGCAGTCGCGCACGAGCTTGGCCTGTTCGGCGCTCATGTTGTCGCCGACGCCGTGCTCGGGCTGGCAGGTGGTGTACGCTTGGAAGAACGCGGTGCCGCGATACTCGAGACCATCGAGCATCGCCTTGTAGAGCTTGGCGGAGTTGGCCATCGAGACCTGCGCGACGAATGGCGAACCATGGCCGCTGGTGAACGCCTCGGCGACATTCTTCTTTTCGATCAGCTTGCCCTGTGAGGCGACGCCGAACTGGTTCATGTCGTAGCCGCCGAGCATCGTGGAGGAATCGGAATTCTGTCCGCCGGTGTTGGAGTAAACCTGCGTGTCAAGCATGAGTATCTTCACGTTGGGCCGGTTTTGTAGAATCACCTTGGAAACATTCTGGAAACCGATGTCGCCGAGCGCGCCGTCTCCGCCGATGACCCACACCTTCGGCAGTTCGCGGATTTCCTGCTCGGTCATCAGCGCGTCGTCGAGATGCGTGAGCGTGAAATAGTCGGCTTCGGTCGCGACGTTTTCGGTGCGATCGAGCAGCGCGTCAACGAGGCGTTCGGGCGAGCAGGAGCGGCGGGCGTGGTTGACGATGACGGATTCCGCCATGAGCCAGGAAATTGTGGCGCCGTCCTGGAAGAGCGAGTTCATCCACGGATACGGATGGGGATTCGCGGGCGGAGTGGAGCCGTACACGGTGTTACAGCCGGTGCTCGCGCCCATCATCATCACGGACATGCCGTTTGCCCGGCGACCATCGACGGATTGGAGCTCCTTGTGGTTGAAGGCGTCCTGTTCGAGGACGGCGGCCAGACCGCCGAGGAGCCGGGCATCGGTGATCGGTCCGTTTTTCTTTTCGTAATCGGCGATGCGTTTGGCCGTATCGGCATCGTTCTCGCCGCCGAGGCCGACAATGACGTGGGCGTAGGTGGTGCGGAAGAGTTGATATTCCTTTTCACTGCGGGCCTTGATCGCGGCGAGTTTCTCAGCGCCTTCCTTGGCGAGGCGCGCGGCTTTGGCGCGGAGGCGGTCGGCTTTCTTGTGATAGAGCGGACGCATGTAGGCTTCGGTGACCGAGGCGACCGAGCGGAGAATACTTTTCTCACCGCAACCGGCGCAGGCGCCGTCGCCCGAGACGAGCGCCTCGTAGTTTCGGCGCACCATGAGGTGGTTGCGCAGCGCGGCTTCGCGGGAACCGGCGGCATCCTCGTCGTTGTAGAGGCCGAGGAATTTCTGCGGTGTATCGGGCAGGAGGCGCGAGAAGACCTGGGCGGTGGTGAGATCGGCGTTCAGTTCCTCGGTCTCGCGTGTCATGCGCAGCGCATCGTGATCGCCGCAAACCTGCACACATTCGCCGCAGCCTTTGCAGAGATCGGAGACGTAGATGGAGAACAGGCCGCCGGCGCCGGGCGTTTTGGTTTCGAGCGAGCGGAATATCGCGGGGACGTTATTGTAAGCCAGTGGGAGTTTCGCGATGATGCCGTTGAATTCGGCCTTGGCTTGGGCGGAGATCGTGGTGAGTGCGGTGACTTCCGAGCTGATGATATCCTTGAACGGTACGCCGGACTTGGCCTTCACCGATTCGTTCATCTTGATGCGGGCGCGCTGTTCGATGCCAACAATCTCGGTGCCGAAGGCCCTACGATCGGCGATATCGCTCACGTAATTGTTTACCGCGGTCTTGAGGACTGTCGTCACTTCCTGCGCCATGTTGGGCAACGCGGTGTCGGGGCAGGCGGTGATGCACGCCATGCACTGCGTGCAATTCTCGGCGATGAAGACGGGGGTTTCGCGGCGGGCGACGTACTTCGACTGGGTTGCGCCGGTGCTGGCGCCCATGACGCCGACAGATGCGAGCGCGCCGGCGGGTTGGTGGTAGCCAAGACCGGCGCGAAATTCGGAATCAAACTTCGCTATCGTCTGGAAGGGCGCGCGGGCGGTTTGCGCGGCGGGCATGGGAATGCTGCCGCAACCCGCCGGACCACAGCCGGCGGTCGGTGCGAAATGATGTTCACCGAAGGGCGCGAGCAGTGGATTCCGCATCGAGGAACGGTCGGGATCGTTGCTCTGACCGATCTTGATTTCCTGCACGAGGGAGAAGCCTTCGGTCATTACCGTCATATTCGAGGCGACGACGGCGGCGCCGAAGCGGGCGAACTTCTTCTCGTACTGCTTGTGGACGACCTTGTGGAACTGCTCCTCGGAAATACCGAAGGTCTTCAAAAAGGGTGAGACGCGGAAGAACGCGCCGAGAAAGGAATTGCCCTGCATGCGGAGCTGCAGCTCGGTTTGGTTCGTCGCTTTCCGGGCGATATCGAAGCCTGGGAGAATGAAGACGCGGATTTTGTTGTCCTGCACAAACTGGCGGTGCTTCGCCGGGATCCGTTGCCAGGCGACCTCGGGGGATTCGCTGGATTCCCAAACGAGCGAACCGCCTTTCTTCAGGCCTTCGAGGGGATTGGTGTGCGTGAATGCTTTCGGGTCGCAGCAAAGGACAACGTCAACGTGGTTCAGCTCGCAGTTCACCTTGATCTGCGACGGGGCGACGGTGAGGTAGTAGTTCGTCGGCGCGCCCTTTTTCTCGGAGCCATATTTCGGGTTGGCCATCACGAACAGCTTTTCCTGGAGCGTGCCGTCGGCGTCGTAGCTCGGACTTTGTTCCGAGATGAAAGAGCCGAAGTCGCCGATGATGGAGCCGAGATTTTTCCCGGTGGTGATCATGCCCCAGCCGCCGATGGAGTGGAAACGAACAGCGATGGCACCCTCGGGCAGGAGCGAGGGCGTGTCCTTGCTGATGACGGCGTAGGGGTGGTTGACGCCGAGGACGAAGAACGATTCGCCGGAAGCGGCCGTGCGACCGTCCTGGCGCGCGGTGGAGCCGGTGGCGAATTCGTAGGCGCCGAGCGTGTGCTCGGGACGGAAATCGCGGGAGCCGATGCCGTACGCGCCGCGGAAAAGACGCGGTGTTTCCGAGGGCGCGAGCGCTGGGAGTTTGCCGCCAAATTGGGTGACCTCGTGGGCTTTGCCGAAGGCGACACGGATGTCGCGGGCGAGCGGATTGTCACCGGAAAGACCTTCGTCAGTGCGCTCGAGGATGATGGCGTTTTTCTTGCAGCGGAGAGCGTTGATGACCGCCGTTTCAGGGAAGGGGCGGATCACGTTGATGTGGATCGAGCCGACCTTGGCGTTGCGTTGTTCGCGCAGGTAATCGCAGGCGGCCTCGATATTTTCGGCGGCACAGCCCAGCGAAACGAAGACCGTGTCGGCGTCGGCGGTCTTGTATTCGGAAATAAAACCGTAGTGGCGGCCAGTGAGCTGACCGAACTCGGCATAGCATTGCTCGAGGAAACCGAGGATGGGTTCGTTGAAATTATTCCGGCGGGCGACCACACCGTTCATGTGATGCTCCTGGTTCTGGACCGGGCCGAGAAGAACCGGGTTTTTCAGGTCCATCATCTGCGGGACGCGGCGGCGCTTGGGGCCGAAGATTTCGCGTTGGGCCGGCGTGGGGCAATCGATCTGGTCGTTGGGATCGCCGAGGAATTCCCGGAGCATCTCCGCCTCGGGCGCGAGGTACATGCGCTCGGAATGGGTGGTGAGCATGCCGTCCTGGATGTTCATGCCCGGGTTGAGCGAGAGCTCGTTGGCCTTGCGGAGAATGATCGCCTGGTCGGCGGCTTGCTGGGCGTCCTTGCCCATCAGCATGGTCCAGCCGGTGTCGAGGGCGGCGTAAATATCATCGTGGCCGCAGTGGACGTTGAGGGCGTGCTTGGTGAGCGCACGCGCGCCGACCTCGAGGACCATGGTCGAGAGTTTGCCCGGCGCGTGGTAGTATTGCTCCATTGCGTAGACGATGCCTTGGCCGGAGGTGAAGTTGACGGTGCGGCGGCCCTGCACGGCGTAAGCGGTGGCACCGCCCTGGGCGGCGTGTTCGCCTTCGGTTTCGGCGGCGATCTTTTGCTGACCCCAGACGTTGAGTTCGCCCTGCGCGAAGGACTGCTGGTAAATTTCGCCGCCCTCGGTGGAGGGAGTGATCGGGTAGAACACGCCGCCCTCGGTGATGCGGGTCTCGACGTATTGGGTGACGAGCTGGTTGCCGTTGCACGTCACGCGGAACCCCGGATAGCGCGGCTTTGCGCTGGTGGCTGGCGAGGGCGAGACGGGGTGAGAAGTGCCGGCGGTGGGGATACTCATGATTTGGGAAAACGAGGAGTGTTGGATTTCCGAAAGACAAAGCCTGAAGGCGGTCCCTATTCGTTATACTTATAGAACCCGTTAGCTAATTTTCTGACAGACACAAAGGAAAAGAATGCCGCCGCGCGTTTATGACATGGCGCTTGGTTCAACGAGGACTAAGCGCGAAGCCGCTTACATCAGACAATAGCAAAAGACTTCCCGCTAACCACCCGCACGAACCAGTGTGATCACGCACTCCAGATGGCGGGTTTGTGGGAAAAGATCGAAAGGCTGCACGGCGGTCAGTTTATAGCCGGCGGCGAGAAAACCCTTCAGATCGCGCATCTGGGTGGCAGGATCGCAGGAAACGTAGACGACGGCGCGCGGAGCAAAATTGAACAACTGGTGGAGAAACGACTCGTCGCAGCCTTTGCGTGGCGGATCGATGACGACGGCCGTTTCGGCAGGCGGAAAAGTCAATCCGGCGAAAATCTGGACAGCGTCGCCGGCTTGGAAGGTCACATTGGTGATGCCGTTGGCCTGGGCGTTTTCGGTGGCGAACTTGATCGAGGAGGCGCTGAGCTCGATGCCGGCGACTTTTTCGAAAGCGGGCGCGGCGGTGAGAGCAAAAAGACCGCTGCCACAATACGCATCGACCAGGAAGCGCGCGCCTGAGCCGGCGGCCTGTTCGCGCACATAGCCGGTGAAGGCTGGCAAGATGAACGGGTTGTTCTGGAAAAAATCGCGGGCGAGGAAGTGGAGCTTCAAATCGCCAATCTGCTCGTGGATCACGGCATCGTAGTCGGTGACGACGCCTTCCTGCGCGTGTCGGAGCAGCAGCGTGGCATCCCGCTTGTATTCCCCGGCGGCGAGACGTTGCTGGGTTTTGGCACGGACTTCGGGAAGCTTGGCATTGATCTCAGGCGTGGCGATGGGGCACTGCGGCACGTCGATCAGGTCGAAACGGGAGCCCTGTTTGAGGAAGCCGATAGGGAAATCGGTCGCCGCCAGGGTTGGATTCGCTCCTGATACTTGGTCCTTGATACCTGGTCCTTCTTTTCTGCGGGGCTGCGCGGAAAAGTGCGGCGTGATCTTCGAGCGATAGCCGAACTCGCGGGGCGAAGGGATGACCGGTGATACCGGGAACTCAACCCCCGCCATAAATTTCAAGACCTCTTCCACCTGCTGCCGTTTCCACTTGAGTTGTTCGGCATAGGTCAGGTGCTGATACTGACAGCCTCCACAGGTGCCAAACAGCGGACACCGCGCTTCGATTCGGTGCGGCGAAGGCGTCAGGACGGAAATGAGGTCGGCTTCGGAGAAATTCTTGTGGTTGCGATAGACGCGGGCGCGGACTTTCTCGCCCGGGAGAGTGAACGGGACCATCACAACCCACCCGCCGTCGCTCCGCTCCGCGGAGCTATGGCGCGGCAAGTCAACTGGCGACTCTGGCAGTGGCACGCGGCCGAGGCCCACGCCGAGGTTGGTGAGCGTGGAGATCTCCAGCTCGATCTCGGTGTGATAGGGAAAGGGTTGGTCGTTGAATTTCTTTTTGCCCACGGAACACACGAAACACACGAAAGGGGAAAAAAGAAGAGATATTTCGCTCAGGCAGCACGATCCAATCGGAATTGACCACGGATTACCCGGACAAACACGGATCAAGAAAGGAAGAACCCTTGCGCTCCGTTAATTCGGATTGATCCGTGTTCATCGGTGTCATCTGTGGTTTCAATTGTTTGGAAACGGCTTTGAGATTTCTTTCGTGTGTTTCGTGTATTTCGTGGTGAACTTCCGGGCATGCCGCCCGAAAAAATCACCAGTTTGCAGAATCCCCGGATCAAACAGCTCGTGAAGCTGCGGGACCGCCGTGAACGCGATGATGCGGGGCTGTTTCTGGTCGAAGGCTACCGCGAGGTGCGCCGGGCCCTTGAAAAGAATATCAGGCTGCACGAACTCTATTTCAGCCCGGATTGGTTTTTGGGTGAAAACGAACCCGCCTTGATCGAACAGGCCCGGCAGGCCGGCGCGCAGTTGTTTGAGTTGTCGAAAGAGGCTTTTGCCAAGTGTGCCTATCGCGACCGGCCTGACGGATTGCTGGCGGTGGCGCCGCAGTGGAAGCACGCGTTGGGCGATCTCAAATTGAGTCCATCCCCCTTTCTGCTGGTGGTCGAATCCATCGAGAAACCCGGCAACCTCGGCACGATTTTGCGCAGCGCCGATGCGGCGGGGGTTGATGGCGTGATCGTCTGCGATGCCGTGACCGATGTTTTTAATCCCAACGTGGTCCGGTCTTCAACGGGCGT
>CAZIQP010000177.1:0-7108 GCA_964541315.1 uncultured Opitutaceae bacterium | reverse complement strand
GGTGCCGCGATCACGGCGTCATGTACATCAACACCTCCACCGAGCTGTGGGATCCTTACAAGAGCGGCACGCATCCGACCGAGAAGACGCTTTACTGGCGCCACATGAATCTCCGTCGCATGACGTCGAAGTGGAAGACGAAGGGTGCCACCGCCGTCATCGAGCACGGTGCCAACCCCGGCCTTATTTCCCATTTCACGAAGCAGGGTTTGATCGACATCGGTCAGAGCCTCCTCGCCGACAAAAAGCGCAAGGGTCGTTCCGCCGAAAACATTCAGGGCTTCATCGCCGCCGGCCAGTTCAACAACTTGGCGCAGGAACTGGGCGTCAAGGTCATCCATTGCAGCGAACGCGATACCCAGATCACCAACAAGCCGAAGCAGGTCGACGAATTCGTCAACACCTGGAGCATCGAAGGCTTCCGCGAGGAAGGCACCACGACGTCTGAGATGGGCTGGGGCACGCACGAGAAGCAGCTCCCGCAGTATGCCTATCAGCATAAGAACGGCCCGAAGAACCAGATCTGCATTGCGCGCATGGGCATCAACACCTGGGTCAAAACCTGGGTCCCGAACTACAGCATTCAGGGCATGGTCGTTCGTCACGGCGAGGCCTTCACGATTTCCGACAGCCTCACGGTCTGGAAGAACGGCAAGGCGGTTTACCGCCCCACGATGCACTACGCCTATTGCCCGTGCGACATGGCGATCGCCTCGTTGAACGAAATGCGCGGCTACAACTACCGCCTCGTCGAGAACCAGCGCATCATGAACGACGAGATCACGACCGGCTCCGACATCCTCGGCGCGCTGATCATGGGCCACGATTACAACTCCTGGTGGATCGGCAGCGACCTGAGCATCGAGCAATCCCGCAAGCTCGTGCCTCACCAGAATGCGACCACCATGCAAGTGGCCATCTCGGTTGTCGCCGCCTCGATGTGGATGATGGAGAATCCCAATGAAGGCATCCGCGTTCCTGACGAACTGCCGCATGATTTCATCCTGAACATCGCCAAGCCCTACCTCGGCACCTGGATTTCGAAGAAGTCCGACTGGACTCCGCTCAGCGACTACACGAATACCTTCAAGGGCTACAACAAACCCGACCTCGACCGGAAGGATCCCTGGCAGTTCAAGAACTTCCTGATCCAGACCGCTGACTAGTTCTGACACTCCCATGATCGCAAAGTCCCTCCTGCAGAAACTCGCGAAGAAACACGGCACACCACTGTTCGTCATCGACCATGACGAACTGAGAAAAAACTACCGGGATTTTCGCAAACATCTGCCCCGGGTGCAGGTCTACTTTGCGGTCAAGGCCAACTCCGATCCGGCCATCGTCCGCACGCTCTTCAAGGAAGGCTCCAGCTTCGACGTCGCCTCGATGCCGGAGTTCATGATCGTCCACGAGAACATCAAGCACCTGTCCGCCAAAAAGCGGCAGGAGTGGATCTGGGACAAGATCATCTACGCGAATCCGACCAAGCCGACCGAGACGCTCGAGGAACTGAACCAGTACAAGCCGCTCGTCACCTTCGACAACCGCGAAGAGATTTTCAAAATCAAAAAACATGCCCCGAACGCCGGACTGGCGTTGCGGCTGAAAGTCCCGAACACCGGCGCGATGGTGGAGCTTTCGTCGAAATTCGGCGCGACGCCCGGCGAAGCGGTCGACCTGATCCTCGAAGCCGACAAACAGGGACTCGTGGTCGAGGGCATCAGCTTTCATGTCGGCAGCCAGACCACAAACTTCGAAAACTACGTTCAGGCGCTCAGTCTGACCGCCTCGATCTTCAAGGAAGCCGAGGACCGCGGTTACACCAAGATGAACCTGCTCGATATCGGCGGCGGTTTTCCCGCGCCATATGATTCCTCGGTCAAGCCGTTGAAGGAGCTCGCCAAGATCATCAACACCGAGATCGGCCGCCTCTTCCCGAAGCACATCCAGGTGCTCGCCGAGCCCGGCCGTTTTCTTGTCGCTTCCGCCGGCTACGCGGTCTCGAAGATCATCGGCAAGGCCGTCCGCGACGGCAAGACGAGCTACTACATCAACGACGGCGTTTATCACACCTATTCGGGCGTCATTTTCGATCACTGCAAATATCCGATCAAGTCCTTCAAGAAGGGCGCAACGTCCCTTTGCTCCGTTTTCGGCCCGACTTGCGATGCGCTCGATGTCATCTCGATGGCCGAGAATCTGCCCGACTTGGAGCGCGACGACTTTGTCTACAGCGTCAACATCGGCGCTTACAGCCATGCCTCGGCCACCTACTTCAACGGCTTCCCGCCCGCGACAGTGGTTCACGTGAATCAGTAATCACGCGGCACGCGGGTTGCTCACAACACCAATGGAAATCGCTGACATTATTGCCAAGGCCAAGGTGCTGCTGGAGGCACTTCCGTACATTCAGGATTTTAAGGGTTCGATCTTCGTCGTGAAATACGGCGGCAGCTTCATGGACGATCCTGATCCTACGGTGCGCATGAGCGTCGCCACCGACATTGCGTTCCTCGCCGCCGTCGGCATTCATGTCGTCGTGGTGCACGGCGGTGGCAAGGCGATCAGCCGCGCCATGGATTCTGCCGGACTGAAGGCGAATTTTGTCAACGGCCTCCGCGTCACGGACGAGGCGACGATCGCCATCGTCAAGAAGACCCTCGATGAGATCGTGAACAAGGAGGTCTGCCAGGCCATAGCCAACGCCAACGCCAAGCCCAAGGCACTGCCCGGTGACAGCGTGTTGGTGTGCGAAAAACTTTTGGCCGACGACGATGGCAATCCCGTCGATCTCGGCTACGTCGGCGAAGTCACCGAGGTGAAGGTGAAGCTCATCAAGAAGGAGATCGCGGACGGTTTTGTCCCGGTCATCTCTCCCGTCGCCGAGGATACCGAAGGCCGTCCTTACAACATTAATGCCGATGTCGCGGCCGGTCGTGTCGCCAGCGCGCTGCGCGCCCGCCGTCTGGTGTACATGAGCGATGTCCCCGGCCTGCTCTCCGATCCGAAGAATCCTGACACCCTGATTTCCACCCTCAAAGTGAACGAAGTGGATGGCCTGAAGAAGAAAGGCGTGATCGACAAGGGTATGCGCCCAAAAGTTGCCAGCGCAGTCCGCGCCCTCCAGGAAGGGGTGCAACGGGTCCACTTGATCGACGGCCGCCAGCCCCACAGCCTGCTGCTGGAAATTTTTACCGACAAAGGTGTGGGGACGGAAATTGTCCACGGCTGAACCGGTTTTTGCCGAATTGCACGCGTGCAATTGGCCCCGGATCCCCCTATTCCTCGTCTTTCCCATCCATGAACCAGCCGACCATCGTCCGCACGAATACCGCTGAGCTTTACGATGCGTATGTGATGAAAAACTACGCGCGTTCCGCCCTGACGCTCGTGCGCGGTCAGGGGGTGTTCGTCTGGGATGATACCGGCAAGGAATATCTCGATTTTTCCTCCGGGGTGGCGGTCAATGCCCTGGGTCATTGCCATCCTGTCTGGGTCGAGGCCATCCGCCGCCAGGCTGGCGAGCTCATCCACACCAGCAATCTTTACCGGCACCCCAACCAGGGCGAGCTGGCGCGGAAACTCGTGCAGCAGGCCGGCCCCGGCCGGGTGTTCTTCTGCAACTCCGGCACCGAAGCCAACGAAGGCCTGATCAAGCTTGCCCGGTTGCACGGCATCCGCAAATCCGGCGAAGAGGGCAAATGCATCAGGATTCTTTGCGCGAAGAACGCTTTCCACGGCCGGACTTTTGGCGGCATGAGCGCCACACCGCAGGAAAAAATCCAGAAAGGCTTCCGGCCGCTCGTGCCGGGCTTTGCGTTCGGCGAACTCAACAACCTCCAAAGCTTCGCCGATCTGATTGATGAAGGCACCGCTGCCATTTTCCTGGAGACGGTGCAGGGCGAGGGCGGCGTCAACCCGTGCACCGACGAATTTCTCTGGGGCATCCGCCGGTTGTGCGACCAGCACAACCTCCTGCTCATGCTCGACGAGGTGCAATGCGGCATCGGCCGCACCGGCACGTTTTTTGCTTTTCAGGATTCCGGTGTGCGGGTCGACGCCATCGGCATGGCCAAGGGCCTCGCCGGTGGTTATCCGATGGGCGCCATCTGGGCGGCGGAAAAACACGCCGAGCTCTTCACGCCGGGTTCGCACGGTTCGACTTTTGGTGGCACGCCGCTGGCCTGCGCCGCCGCACTGGCGGTGCTGGAGGTTTTCGAACGGGAAAATCTGCTGCAAAAAGTGCGGGCGAACGGCGCCGCCTGGCGCGCGCAGTTGGAGCAGCTCGTGGAAGAATTTCCGCGGCAGCTCAAAACCGTCACCGGCCGGGGCTACATGCTTGGCCTGGTTCTGCAAGCCGAACCGCCGGCCTGTGTCGCCGCCTTGCGCGAGGAAGGTCTGCTGGTGGTGGCGGCCGGCGGCAACACGGTCCGGCTCCTGCCTCCCTTGATTGCCACGCCGGAACATCTCGGACGGGCGACCGCCATCATCCGCTCCGTGCTCGGAAAAATGGAGGGCAAGTCATGAAACATTTTCTCAAGGAAACCGATTTTTCTTCGGCAGAAGTCGCCCGGCTGTTTGAACTCGCGGCCCGTTTCAAGCGCACACGCGGCACGCACGAAAAGCCGCTGGCGGGCCAGACCTGGGCGATGGTGTTTTCCAAATCCAGCACGCGGACCCGTGTGTCGTTTGAGGTCGGCATCCACGAGCTTGGCGGCAATCCGCTTTTCCTGAATCGCGGTGACATCCAGATCGGTCGCGGTGAATCCGTCGAGGATACGGCGAAAGTGCTCTCACGTTTCGTGCACGGGCTGATCATCCGCACCTTCGATCATCAGGAAGTACAACGGCTCGCTGCCGCCGGCACGATTCCTGTGATCAACGCGCTCACGGATTTCCTGCATCCGTGCCAGATCTACACGGACGCCTTCACGATGGCCGAACGCTGGGCCAAGGGCGGCGACCTGTTTGCCTCCTTGAAAGGCCGCAAGATCGCATTCCTCGGTGATGCCGCCTGCAACGTGGCGAGTTCCTTGATTCTCGGCGCCGCGCATTTCGGCATGCGGATTTCTCTCTCCGGCCCGAAGGAATTCGCGCCCGGCGCCGCGATCGATGCCCAACTGAAGAAGGACGGTCTGCCCAAGAACTATCAGTTCACCACCGATCCGGCCGAAGCGGTCAAGGGCGCTGATGTTGTTTACACCGACGTCTGGGTCAGCATGGGCAAGGAGGAAGAAGCCAAGGAACGCATCCGCGTGATGTCGCCCTACCGGGTCACCGCCAAACTCTTCGTCGCCGCCAAAGCCGATGCGCTCTTTATGCACTGTCTGCCCGCGCACCCCGGCGAAGAAGTGGAACAGGCCGTGCTCGATAACCCTCGGTCCATCATCTTCGACCAGGCCGAGAACCGCCTGCACATGCAGAAGGCGCTCCTGACCACCCTGGCGCAGAGCAAACCTTGAGTGATTTGAACCGCGAATGGACGCCAATGAACGCGAATGATCTGATCCTGAAGGATGAGGTATATCGGATCGTTGGCGCGGCGTTCACGGTGCTCAAGGAGCTCGGGCATGGGCTTCACGAGAAGCCCTATGAAAATGCGCTGGTTGTGGAGTTCGGTTTGGCCGGCATTCCCTTCACCCAACAGTCGCGGTATTCGGTCATGTATAAAGGCGTTCAAGTAGCGGAATATGTCCCCGATTTGATCGCCTTTGGGTCGGTCATTGCGGATACAAAAGTCGTCGAACAAATCACAGACTTCGAACGAGGCCAGATGATGAACTATTTGCGCATCACTCGCCTGAAAGTCGGCCTTATTCTCAACTTCAAGCGTGCCAAGCTTGAGTGGGAGCGCATCATCCTTTCTGATCATTCGCGTTAATTTGCGTCTATTCGCGGTTAAATAATTTCCTTCCCTTCCCAATATGAAAATCGTTCTCGCATACTCCGGCGGCCTCGACACCTCCGTCATCGTCAAGTGGCTCAAGGAAACCTACGAGGCCGAGATCGTCACCTTCGCGGCTGACGTCGGCCAGGAAGAAGAGCTCAAGGGCCTCGACAAGAAGGCCAAAGCTACCGGCGCCACGAAGCACTATACCCTCGATCTTGTCGAAGAGTTTGCCCGCGACTACATCTACCCGATGATCCGCGCCAACGCGATCTATGAGGGCCAGTATTATCTGGGCACCTCCATTGCCCGCCCGCTCATCGCCAAGGCGCAGGTCGACATCGCCCGCAAGGAAAAGGCCGACACCGTCGCGCACGGCGCCACCGGCAAGGGCAACGACCAGTGCCGCTTCGAGCTCACCTACATGGCGCTCGCGCCCGATCTGCAGATCATCGCCCCGTGGAAATTGGAAAACTACCGCGCCGAATTCCCCGGTCGCGCCGAGATGATCGCGTACTGCGCCAAGCACAAGATCCCCGTCGAGGCTTCGCTCAAGAAACCATATTCGATGGATCGCAACCTTCTCCATATCTCCTACGAAGCCGGCATTCTTGAAGATCCGTGGTTCGATCCGACCACCAAGGAAAACAAGGGCATGTTCAAGCTCTCCGTTTCGCCCGAGGACGCGCCGAACAAGCCCGAGTATGTCGAACTCGATTTCGTTCACGGCGATTGCGTCGCGGTCAACGGCAAGAAGCTCACGCCCGGCGGCGTTTTCAAGGTGCTCAACAAGCTCGGTGGGAAGCACGGCATCGGGCGCGTCGATCTTGTGGAAAACCGTTTCGTCGGCATGAAGAGTCGCGGCGTTTACGAGACTCCCGGTGGCACGATTCTCATGCAAGCCCACCGTCAGGTGGAGTCGCTCACGCTGGATCGCGAGGTGTTGCACCTCCGCGACGGTTTCATTCCGAAATACGCCGAGCTCGTATACAATGGTTTCTGGTTCGCACCGGAGCGCGAAATGCTGCAGGCCATGGTCGACGAGAGTCAGAAATTCGTCACCGGCACGGTTCGCCTCAAGCTCTACAAGGGCAACATCATCACCTGTGGCCGCAAGTCAAAGTACTCGCTGTACGACGACAAGATCGCGTCGATGGAAGGCGTGAAGAGCTGGTACAACCAGAGCGACGCCACCGGCTTCATCCGCCTCAACGGCCTCCG
>CAZIQP010000176.1:0-7117 GCA_964541315.1 uncultured Opitutaceae bacterium | reverse complement strand
GAAGAATGGCCGCATGGCTTGTGTAAGCGCATCGTGCTTGGTCTGCATCGTACGATAAAGCGCGCGGTGTTTGCGGTCGGGCGAGACGCGGGAGGTCTCATCGACGGCCACCGTGCGGGCGCAGAGCGCGGCGAGCGAAGTTTTCTGGCCGTGACGCAATCCGTCGCACCACGCGGCTTGCAAGGCACCACCGAGGGCGGCACCTTCGTCCTCGACCATCTTTACGACGGGAACTTCGAAAATATCGGCCATGATCTGGCGCCAGGCGTTGGACTTGGCCCCGCCACCGGTGAGACGGATTTCCTTTGGCTTGATGCCGAGGGTCCCGAGCCGGCGCAGACCATAATTCATGCCGAGCGTCACACCTTCCATTGCGGCGCGCAGAAGGTGTCCGCGCTCGGAGGTGGCGCGGGTCAATCCGAAGAGTACGCCGTTGGCCTTCGGCAGATTCGGGGTGCGTTCGCCATCAAGGTAAGGCAGCAGTTGCAAGCCGTCCGCGCCCGGTGGCGTCGCCGCCACGGCGGATTCCATCCCGGCGATATCGGCGCTGAGCAATTTGGAGAATTGGCCGGTGACCAAAGTAACATTCATCGTGCAGAGCAGCGGCATCCAGCCGCCGGTCGAGGAACAGAACGCCGCGATCTCGCCGTCGGCATCGACGACCGGTTTCTTGCTGAAGGCGTAGATCGTCCCGCTCGTGCCAAAGCTGGCCGTCACGACACCCGGCGCCACATTGCCCGTACCAATAGCGCCCATCATGTTGTCGCCGCCACCGGCGGAGACCACGACCTCGCCGGTGAAACCCCAGCGCTTCGCCAGCTCCGGCTTAAGCAGGCCTGCCGCTTGATCGGACGAGGAAAGCGGCGGGAGATAATTGATCAGCTTCGGATCGATGGCATTGATGATTTCCTTCGACCAAGTACGCTTGCGCACGTCCATGAGCGCCGTGCCGGAGGCGTCGCCGTGCTCCATGAAATAATTCCCCGTGAGCCAGAAATTCAGGTAATCGTGCGGCAGCAACACGTGGCGGAGCTTCTTGTAATTCGCCGGCTCATGACGTTTCAGCCAGAAAATCTTCGGTGCGGTGTAACCGGGCAAAAACGGGAGGCCGGCGCGGCGGATCACCGTCTTGTTGCCGCCGAGTTTCTTGGTGAGCATAGCACACTCGGACGCCGTGCTGGTATCACACCAAAGCTTGGCGGGGCGGATGACATCGCCGTTGGCATCCAGGGGCACGAAGCCGTGCTGCTGGCCCGACACGCCGATGCCGCGCACGCGAGCGCGGTCGATTTTGTCCGCCAGCTCGGAAATGACGTGGTCCAGCGCCTCGGTCCATTCCTGCGGACGTTGTTCCATATGGCCCGGCGGCAGACCCGCAATGAGCGAGTGCGGCGCACGGGCCTCGGCAATAACGTGGCCGATGTCGAGGTCGAGGGCGACGGCTTTGGTGCTCTGGGTGCCTGAATCAATGCCAATGTAGATGCTCATGGTGATAGGTATGAAAATGATTTACCGCGAATAACGCGGATGAACGCAGATAAAGGAATGATGAGGATGCGAGTGAATTTTATCCGTGAATTGATCCGTGTTATCCGCGGAAAACTTCGGGGCATTTGAGTTAGCTCATATACCCAACGTCTCCTTCATGATCCGGCGCAGGACCGGGCGGACGTGTCGGGCGAGCGTGGGATTCGCGTAACCGATCCAACCGACTGGCGTAGTGGTGTCGAGCGGGACGCGCAAGGCCCCGCCGAGCGGGGCTTCGATCACACAGCCGGCTTCACGGGCGATCAGCTCCGTACAAATATCGTAGGGATGGCAGGTGAGTTGTTGCGGGTAATTCAACTTGGCAAACACCAGAGGGCGCAGGTCGGCGATAAAGCGATCATGACCCACGATGATCTCGTAGATCTGGCCGCCGGTGGTGACATATTGATCCTCAAACACCAACGGGCTGGCTTGCCGGCCGAGGCCATAGAGTTTTGCCCAAAGTTTTTCCTCAATATCCGCCGTCAGCGTTTTGCCTTCGGGAAAAAATCGGGCGATCGACGCAAAGCCGCCGAGGCAATTGCGCTCGCGCGAAGGGGTGGGTTTGAATCGGCGAGTGGTGCGATCCAGCAGATTAAACGCCTCGGCAACGACACCCTGCCCTTTGATCGCGCTGAGTTGATCGGCCCGCCATTGTTTGGTCGTGGGGAGTTCCGTCATGACGGCGACGAAAATGTCGCCGGTGTGCGTGCGGCTTCCGCGCTGTGGCGCGAGGGCGCCCAGGATCCACGCACTGCGCTTGTCGTACATCAGGTTTCGCGTGCCATCGATCGGATCGAGGATGCATTTTAGAACTGTTTTGGCCACGGGCGTGCCGCTTGGAAATGTCACCGCGTCGTTTTCATCCAGTCCTTCCATGACCACTTCGACCGGCCAGGAACGGGGCCAGTTTGCCTCGAACCATTCGATGATCGCGTGCTCGCTGAGCCGGTCGACGTGATAGATGGTATCGGCGGAGGTCACCGCAACGATCCGGGCGAAATTTTGCGACTGCTTCGCCCGCGCGGCGATGAGCGTGTCGCGGATATGATCCTGCAACCGGCAGAGCAACCGCCAGGCGCGTTGAAGTTCACGAATGGTCATGGCGCGGGGCGAAAGGAACCCGTCCAAAGGCCGGGTTCCATCGTGCAATACGCATCGTTCGTGAGGACCCGCTCAGCCGTGGAGATACTGCATGAGCAGGTTTTCGAGATACTCCTGCTTGCCGGATTTCGGGGTCGGCTCGCCCAGTTTCGTGAGCACAAGTTTTTCCAAGCTCTTGAAGCTGGCTTTGCCGCTCTCGATGTCCTTGCCGTAGCCCTTGTCGAAGGAAGAGTAGCGTTCGGAGACGAACTGCTCGAACTTGCCTTCCGCGAGGATGCGGCGGGCGAGCTTGGTCGCGAGGGCGTAGGCATCCATTCCGCCGATGTGGGCGTGGAAGAGATCCTCGGCGTCGATGGAAGGACGGCGGAGCTTGGCGTCGAAGTTGAAACCGCCGGAGCCCAGGCCGCCGGCTTTCAGGATTGAAACCATGGCGAGGGTGAGTTCACGCACGTCGGTGTTGAACTGGTCGGTGTCCCAGCCGAGGAGGAGATCGCCCGCGTTGGCGTCGATCGATCCAAGCGCGCCAGCCGCGGCGGCAACTTCGATCTCATGCTGGAAGGTGTGGCCGGCCAGCGTGGCGTGGTTGGTCTCGATGTTGAATTTGAAATATTTTTCCAAGCCGTAGGTGCGGAGAAACGCGATGCCGGAGGCGACGTCAAAATCGTACTGGTGCTTGGTCGGCTCCTTCGGTTTGGGCTCGATGAGGAACTGGCCCTTGAAACCGATGCTCTTCGCGTAGTCCACCGCCATGTGAAGGAAGGCGGCCAAGTGGTCCTGCTCACGCTTCAGGTTCGTATTGAGGAGCGTCTCGTAACCTTCGCGGCCGCCCCAGAACACGTAGTTCTCGCCGCCGAGTTCCTGGGTGACTTCGAGGGCTTTCTTCACCTGCGCGGCGGCGTAGGCGAAAACGTGGGCGTCAGGATTGGTCGAAGCGCCGCACATATAGCGTGGATTCGAAAACAGATTGGCCGTGCCCCAGAGAAGTTTCACGCCGGTGGATTTCTGCAGGCCCTTCGCGTGGGCGATGAGCTTGTCGAGATTCTTGTTGGACTCGGCGAGGGTCTTGCCCTCGGGCGCGATGTCGCGGTCGTGGAAGCACCAGAAGGGCGAGCCGATTTTCTGGAAGAATTCAAAGGCGGCATCCATGCGCACCTTGGCGATGGAGACGGCGTCCTTGCCGGCTTCCCACGGGCGGACAATCGTGCCCGGACCAAACGGATCGGCGCCGACGCCGCGGAACGCGTGCCAGTAGGCGATGGAGAAGCGCATGTGCTCCTTCATCGTCTTGCCGTCGACCACTTCGGCGGGATTATAGTGCTTGAAGGCCAGGGCGTTTTCCGAACGCGGTCCTTCGTAGCGAATGGGCGAGATCTGCGGGAAATGAGAATTCTTCATTGGGCGATAGGGATGAAACAACCATTGAAAGCGAACTCAGGCCCGGAAGTCATCAATTAATTTGTCCGAATATTTGATGGTGGTCTTGGCTTCCGCCAGCATTACCCCGGGAAACCCGCCCGCCTCGCACGCGGCAAAAGGGCCGGATGGTCACATCAGGCCACGCAATTTCTCGATTGTCGCTTCGTAGGCGGGATCGCCGGCAAGGTTTTTCATTTCCAAGGGGTCGCTCCCGAGGTCGAAAAACAACCAGGGCCGATCGGAGCCATCGGGCTCCGTCTTCAAGATCAATTTGTGCCGCGTACTCCTGAAGCCTCGCCAGGCATAGGGACATTGGTGCGGGAGTTCGGCGGGAAGTGGCATGCTGATCTCGGCGTTGTCGCGCTTGCACCGCCATTCCCGGCCCTCGGCCCACGCCACGGCCATGTGCGGCAAGTCAACCAGACTGACCGGATTCTGATCCTGCCGGCCTTTCGGCCCACCGGATCCGGTCAATGGCGGTGTCCTGATCAACAACGGCACCCGGATCGATTCTTCGTGAGGCCACGCTTTTCGAAACAGACCATGCGCCCCATGCATATCGCCATGCACCGAAGTAAAAACCACCGTCGTCTCCGTCAAATCCACCTCAGCCAACAAGCGTCCGATAGCACGATCCGTCGCTTCGATGTGCGCATAGTAGCCGGCCAGTTCTTCGCGGGCCTTTTTTTCGATCTCTGTTCCCAAAGGCACGTTACCCCGCAGGCGCAGTTCGTGTGGTGACGTTTCCTGCACATGGGGCGCAGGAGCGTGATACGGCGGATGCGGCGCCTCCAGGCTGATCACGCAAAAATACGGTTCGCCGACCCTGGCACCTCGCTCGCCGGTCTCAGCGATCCACTCCCCCGCCCTCTGGACGAGCACGTCGGCCTGGTAACCCTTGAAATGCCTGGGCTCGGGCAATCGCGTGCCGTGCAACCATGGATCATTTAACAAAAACCCGCTCTCAAACCCCTCCCACAACTGGAAACCGCCGCGACGCGCGGATGGCACGATCATCTTCGCATGCGCCTCGCCCACCAATGGCGCCTTGCGATCGCGTTCCGCCAGATGCCATTTCCCGAAATGCGCCGTCGCGTAGCCGCGATCACGCAGGGCATGCGCCACGGTGCGCGCTGACCCCGGCAGCGGATCCCAGTAACCGCGCACGCCGTTATCCGGACAAAGTTTTCCCGTCAGCAAGGCAGCCCGCGCCTGCGGACCGAGCGGATGCGGCGTCACCGCCTGGGTGAAATCCACCGCTTCACTCGCCAATCCGTCGAGCCACGGCGTGCGGGCATTGGAGTCACCGGCGTAGCCGCAGGCCTGCGCCCGCCACTGTGTCGTCACGATCCAGAGAATGTTCGGTTGTCCCGCCATGCGGATATCTACTTGGCGGAATGCCGTACAAAAGGGCACAAAAATCTACCGGTCAATTTCAACAGGGGGGATGATCAATTATTCCGCCCCGGTGGCAGCGGTTTTCCATGATCGATCCCGGTTCGCCCATAATTCTCCGCCCACGAATCCCGATTGACGAACGGGGCGCGATGCCTGATTAAAAACCCAACTTAAATGTCCAACGGCGCTGACATCAAACCCACCGACTTGCGCGGCATCCTGAAATACGTCCCGCGTTTTCAAGGCCAGATCTTCATCATCGCCCTTGATGGCAGCATCGTGGCGGACGATAATTTCGCCAATCTCATCACCGATGTCGCCGTGCTCCGCTCGCTCGGCATCAAGGTCGTGCTCGTCCACGGCATCGGCCAGCAGATCGAGGAACTCGCCAAGTTGCGCAACGTCGCCATCACCGACAGCGTCGGCACCGGCGTGACCGACGCCGCCACCCTTGATCTCGCCGTCCGTGCCTCCTCCCGCGTCACCCACCTTGTCATCGAGGGCCTCACCGCCAACGGCCTCAAGGCCGCGCTCACCAATTCCATCCGCGCCATCCCGCTCGGCATTTTGCGCGGCGTCGACCATCAGTTCACCGGCAAGGTGGATCGCATCGACCGCGACTTCATCCAGCAACTCATCGGTTCGGGCGTTGTGCCGGTGGTGAATCCCATCGGCTTCGACCGCGACGGCAAACCGCTGCGCGTAAATTCCGATCTCCTCGCCGCCGAACTGGCCGAAGCCCTTCAAGCCACCAAGATCATCTATCTCTCGCCTCACAGCGGCATGGAGATCGCCGGCAAACTGCAGCACGACATCTCCGTCGACAAACTGCGGAAGGTGATCGAGGGCAAGCCCGACTCGATCAACGAACCGATGCGCAGCAAGGCCGCTCACGCTGTCAAGGCCATCGACACCGGCACGCCCCGCATCCATCTGCTCGACGGCCGGGAGCTCGACGGCCTGCTCGCGGAGATTTTCTCCAACGAAGGCGTTGGCACGCTCATTTACGGCAACGAATACCAGCAAATCCGCCAGGCCAACAAGCGTGACGTGCGGGCCATCTACAACCTCACCCGTTCCGGCATGAAGCGGGAGGAACTCCGCGCCCGCAGCCAGCAGGCCATTGAAAAAAACATCGACCAGTTCTACGTCTTCGAAATCGACGAGAATCTGATCGCCTGCATCTCGCTGCACCACTTCACCGACAAATCCGCCATGGCCGAGATCGGCTCACTCTACGTGATGCCCTTCTATCACAACCGCGGGATCGGCCAGAAGATGGTGGAATTCGCCTGTCTGAAAGCGCAGGAGCAAGGCGCCAAAAAGGTCCTCGCCCTCTCGACGCAGGCCTTCAGTTTCTTCACGTCCGTCTGCGATTTCAGCGAAGCTGAAAAAGACGTGCTGCCCGAGTCCCGTCTCAAAACGTACGATGAGAGCGGCCGCAATTCGAAGATTTTGATCAAGGCGCTGTGAGCGCCGGGCTCTCTGCGTCCCCCCCCCTCATATCGTCTTTTCCGAACTATAGGAGCGGCTTTACGCCGCGATACGAACGCCCGAAAGCATGGCAAACGTACCGATCGGGGCATAAAGCCCCTCCTACAGCTAAGTTTACCCGGCTCAGTGCGGAGCAAACTCGAAACTGACCACATCTTTCAGCGCGACCGGTTTGTCG
>CAZIQP010000175.1:0-7297 GCA_964541315.1 uncultured Opitutaceae bacterium | reverse complement strand
CCTGGAAATCGATCGGGGCATCGGAGTGGGCGCCGCCATTCATGATGTTCATCATCGGAACGGGGAGAACCTTGGCATTGGGTCCGCCGAGATATTTGTAGAGGGGCAGGTTGCTGGCGGCGGCGGCGGCCTTGGCGGCGGCCATCGAGACGCCGAGGATGGCGTTGGCGCCGAGCTTCGACTTGGTGCTGGTGCCGTCGAGGGCGATCATGGCTCGGTCGATGCCGATCTGGTCGCAGGCATCGAAGCCGATGAGCGCGGGAGCGATCTTGGCCTTGACGTTGGCGACGGCCTTGAGCGTGCCTTTGCCGCCGAAGCGTTTTTTGTCGCCGTCGCGGAGCTCGATGGCCTCGTGTTCGCCGGTGGATGCGCCCGAGGGCACAGCGGCGCGGCCAAAGTGGCCGGAAGCGAGTCGAACATCGACTTCAACTGTTGGATTGCCGCGGGAATCGATGATCTCGCGGGCGGTGATGGCGGTGATGGTTGTGTTCATCAGAATATAAATGGGAAAACGATTGAAAGAAGGTCGACGCAGGAGGTGAAGCCGGGAGTTGGGCCGGGATCAAGTATTAGGCGGACGGCTGAGACCGATCATGATCAAGAAGCGGCGCAGCAGGCTCGGCGGCTTCGGACGGAACTCCGGGGGCAGTTGATCCGTGTGCCCGTGGCGGATGGCGGCGCCGAGCGGGGTGCCGCCGTTGTAATTGCGGATTTGCAGGGTGGAACGGTTGAAAAACTCCTTCGGTATCTGGTCGAGGTGGCCTTCGACGGCGGCGGCGTGGAACGGGGTGTCGCCATAGTCATTGCGCGAAAGGAGCAGGTCGATGTTGAGACGATCCCGGGGAATCTGGTCAAGGTTGCCCGCTTCGGCCGCCGCATGGATGGCCGTGTAGCCGCTTTTGCTGGGCAGGAGGAGATTTTCGGGGCTGAGGGCTTCGACGGGGATTTGATTCAGATGGCCCGAGATGGCGGCGGCGTGGAGGACGGTGTCGTGGTTAGCCGTCTTGCGGGTGAGATTGCCCGTGGTGAGAAACCGGGCGGGAATCTGGTCGAGATGGCCGTTGAACACCGCCACATGCAGGACGGTCTCGCCGCTGACATTGGAGGCGGTGAGGTTTTCCTGGGTGAGGAACTCGCGGGGGAAGCGATCCAATGTGCCGGCTTCGGCGGCTTCGTGCAGCAGATTATTGCCATGATCGGTCTTCGTGAAGGCGAGATCGCTGGAGAAAATTCCGGCGGGAAGCTGGTCCAGCGCGCCGGCCGAGGCGGCGAGATGGAGCGGGGTATAACCGCTGTTGGTGCGGACGAGCAACGCTTCGCGGGTCAGAAGCGCCGGGGGGATCTGGTGCAGAAGACCACTGCGGGCTGCCAGGTGGACGGGCGTGTAGCCGGCGTCGTTTTTGAGGCTCAGGAGCAGGGGCGTGAGCAAACTGGCTGGAAGCTGGTTGAGCGTGCCGTATTTGGCGGCGAGGTGCAGGGGGGTGTTGCCCGAGGGGTTGGGCTGGGACAGGTTCTCGGCGGACAATTCATTCGGCGGGAGGGTGGAAAAAGCGCCCTCGCGGGCTACCGCATGATAGTCGATTTTACCCATGAAAGAAGGCAGGAGGAAAGCAGGTCGTCAGACCGGCAGGCAAACCAAATCAGGCGCGCAAGAGATGGTGTTTGGATTTGCCATGCTCATCACTAACCCCACCATGGGGGCAGATGACCGAACCAGTCAAAGACCAGCCTCAGCCCAAAGGGGGCTCCGTTCTCCTGATCGACGACGAAAAAACACTGGTGCAGCTCTACGCCGAGGCGTTGAGCCCCCACTTTGATTGCGATCTGGCCAGTTCATCCCGTGAGGCAGGCTACCTGATGCACAAGAAGCAATACAAGGTGGTGGTCTGCGACCATTTGATGCCCGGTGGCAACGGCCTGAGTTTCCTGGTGCATGTCCGGGAGGAACATCCCAACACCCAGCGGATTCTGGTTACCGGTTACATGAAGCCGGAAATGCTGCTGCGCAGTGTGAATGAGGCCGCGCTCTACCGTTATCTGCTCAAGCCGGTTTCGCTGCCGGAACTGGTTAAAACCGTGCAGGAAGCCGCCCGGTTGCATGACCAGACGGTCGCCCAGTAATCCGCCATGTCGAACGAGACAAACGCCCGCCCGCTGCTGTTGATTTTGGAAGATGAACCTCAGTTGACGCTCATCATCTGCGATCTGCTCGGGGATAACTTCGATATCGAGACGGCGGAAAACGTGGAAGAGGCGCTGCATTTGCTGAAAATGAAATCGTTCGATATCATTCTGAGCGACCATATGCTGCCGGGGAAAAAACAAGGGCTGGATTTTTTGATGGAGGCGATGGAGCGGCAGCCCAACGCCAAACGGATACTGATGACCGGCTACCTCAATCCCGAGTTGCTCAGCCGGAGCACCACCATGGCCGGACTGAGTGCAGTCCTGTTGAAGCCAGTGGACAGCGAGCGCTTGCGCGAAGCGGTGCGCATGGCCTTGAACCGGCCCGACTGGGTCTGACTTTCACGCCAAAAATCAAGCGTGCGGCGACCCTGTGCAGAGCGCTTATTCGTAACGCCGGCGCAGGTTGCTGGGGAGCAGGCCCAATTCTTCGCGGTACTTGGCAACGGTTCGGCGGGCGATTTTCAATCCCTTTGCCTGGAGCAAGGCGACGATATCCTGATCACTCAGCGGAGCCGCCGGATCTTCGCCTGCAATGATGTCGGCGATCATTTCCTTCACGCTGGTATTGGCGACCGACTGACCGGCTTCGGACTGATAGCCGGAGGTGAAGAAATACTTCATATCGAAGATGCCGTGCGGCGTCCGGATGAATTTGTTGGCGAGAGCCCGGCTGATGGTGGTCTCGTGGACGCCGATGATGTCGGCGATCTGGGTCATCGTGAGCGGCTTGAGCTTGGCGACGCCGGCCTCGAAAAATTCGTGCTGATGCTTGATGATCTCGCGGGTGATGCGTTCGATGGTCCGCTGCCGTTGCTCGATGGCGTTGATGATAAATTTGCCCGAGCGTAGTTTCTCCCGGAGGTAATCGCGCTCCGCCTTGGCCAGCGTGCCCTTGGCGATGATTTCCTTGTAGGCATTGCTCAGGCGCAAGCGGGGAATGTAGTCGCCATTGAGCGTGATCTTCCAGTCTTCACCGTCCTTTTCCACGGTGACATCGGCCACCACCACACGGTTGGAATCTTCGGCAAAACGGCGTCCGGGGGCGGGATCAAGGGAGCCGATTTCGCCGATCGCGTCCTGGATGATTTCCAAGGAAAGCCCCATTTTGCGGGCGATGTCGGGGATGCGGCGGCGAACCAGCAGATCATAATGATCGCGGATGATCCGGGCGGGCACGGACTTTTCCCGGCCTTTTTGCGCCAGTTGAATCAGCAGGCAGTCGCTCAGGTCTTCCGCGCCGATTCCGGCCGGCTCAAAGGATCGGATAAGTTTTGCGCCCGCCTGCACTTTTTCGAGTGGAAGGCCGGAGATGAGGGCGATGTCGGCGAGGGATGAGGTGAGAAATCCGCGGTCATCCAGGCTGCCGATCAGGTAGCGCAAGGCCTCGCGAATCTCCGGCGTGCATTCCGCCAGCTCGGCCTGCTGCATGAGGTGTTCCGCGAGCGAGGTCTCGGTGGTGAGCGAGTCAAAGAAATGCTGGCGCTTCTCTTCATCTTCCGTGCCGTTGGCGCGGACGCCGCCATTGTCGCTCATCGAATCGCGCCAATCCTGGCCGATTTTCTCGAGCATTTTAAAGTCATCCTTGAACTCCATTTCCTCGCGCTGATCGGCGTCCGGACCGGCGTCATCCTTGCTGGCGGCGGAGGCGGTCTTGTCGATGCTGATATCATCCATGGGCATCTCTTCCAACGTGGGGTTGGATTGGAGTTCTTCCTGGATCGTGGCGCGCAGGTCGAGGGCGGCTACCTGGAGAATCTTGAGGGATTGCCGCATCTGCGGCGCCAGTACGAGCTGCTGCGACTGCCGCTGGTGTAAACCTTGATTGAATCCGGGTCCGCTCATAGCCAGGAGAGGTTACCACTGGCTTTCAAGCGTGGTGGCCGCCGGGGGGCGAAGGGGAGGAGGCGGCGGCGTGGGCGGCCGGCTGGAGTTTTCTTGGGCGTAAATTTCCTGGATATAGACCGCGAGCTTCTCGTTGGTCGGACCATAACGGTCACTGTAAAGATAGAGTTCGAGATCGGTCATCATCTCATAGGCGGTTTGGTAGCGCTTGGCGCGGTCGCGCTGCAGGGCCCGTTGGAGGATGGCTTCAAGCTTGGGATCAATCTCTGGACGAATGGCCGAGAAGTTCGGGATCGGCATCGTCAGGATGTTGCGCCGCGAATCAAGGCGTTGGGCGGAACGGAAGAGATTTCTGCCCAAAAGCAGTTCGGAGAGGACGATGCCGAGGGAGAAAATATCCGAGCGGGCATCAGTCACCGCATAGCTGGCTCCTTCCGGGGAGATGTACTCATCCTTGCCCGGAATGACTTTGCCTTCCTCGTTATACATCAGATCCAAGGCCTTCGCTATGCCGAAGTCGGTGAGCTTCACGTCGCCTTCATAGGCAAGCATGATGTTCTTCGGATTGACGTCGCGATGGACAATGCCGATCAGCCGGCCTTCCCGGTCGCGTTTGGCATGGGCATAATTCAGACCGCGGCAAACCCGGGAGACGATGAACGCCGCGAGCTCGACCGGAATCGTGCGGTTGAGCTCCGCATGGCGATCGAGGAATTGCTCCAGATTGACCCCGGCCACAAATTCCATGGTCATGAAATACTGTCCGCCGATCTGTCCGAGATGGTAGGTCTGAACGATGTTGGTATGAATCAGGTCGGCCACCAACCGTGCCTCCCCGATGAAGTTCTTCTGGAACTCATGGATGCTGGAGTATTCTTCGCGAATCAATTTGATCGCGACCACTTTGCGAAACTGCCCCATGCCCGCCTGAACGGCTTCGTAGACCACTCCCATGCCGCCCTCGGAAATCTTGCGGGTCAATTCATAGTGCAGTTCGTTGACGATGTGTTTAAGCGATGACACGGAGAAATATAAGCGTCTGTTTTTGCGCGAAGCAAGAACACAGCGGTATAATTTGCACGCTTCCTGCTACAGGCTTGACTCTGCGCCCGGGTCTGTCGGTTGACAATCCTGAGACGGCTTCTACTTTGACGGCATGATCACACTCACGCCCCGCGCCGCGCAGCAAGTGCGCACGATGCTTGCCGCCTCGGGCGAACCGCAAAAAAAACTACGTGTCTTCGTCGAGACGGGCGGTTGTTCCGGTTTTCAATACGGCATGTCGTTGGATGTGGCGAAGACGGGCGATCAGGAAATTCTTAGTGAGGGTGTTGCCGTGCTGATCGATGCCACCAGCCTGGCTTATCTGAATGGCTCCAGCGTGGACTTTGACGACGGACTGCACGGCAAGGGGTTTGAAATCAAGAATCCCAATGCCGAAAGCACCTGCGGTTGCGGCAAGTCGTTCAACTGATCGGTTTCCGTTTCAAACCGGTCGGCAAATCGCCGGAGCGCTAGCGTGCCGCTTCGTGCAGCGCGACAATACCGAAGGTCAGTGGCTTGGCGCTGACCGAGCTGAAGCCGGCGCAGCGGATTTCGAGACTGAGGGCTGCGCGATCGGGGAATTCCTCGATTGATCCACAAAGGTATTCATAGGCCGCCTTGTCGCCGGTCACGATTCCGGCGAAAGTGGGCAGAATGAATTTCAAATAGGCATAATAAAAAGGCTTTAACCACCGGCTCGGCTGCGAGAATTCCAAGATAAAAAGCCTCCCGCCCGGCCGCAAAACACGACGTAATTCCTTCAGGCAGATTTGCCGATCGGCCATGTTTCTGAGTCCGAAGGAAATCGTCGCCGCATCGGTGGATTGATCGGGCAAAGGCAGGGCCAAGCCGTCACCTTGACGGAAATCGATGTAGGTCCAGCGTCTGTTCAAGGATTGTTTTTTCACCGCCTCATCAAGCATGGGCTGGCAAAAGTCCATGCCGATGATTCGCGCATTTCGGGGCAGTCCATCGGCCAAAGCAAAGGCTACGTCGCCACTGCCGGTAGCCAAATCCAAGACGATTGCGGGGTGGGCATCATGGACGGCACGCACCAATTTTTGCCGCCACCAGACATCAGTTCCCGCACTTAAAAGCTTGTTGGCCAGATCGTAACGACTCGCGATACGGGAAAACATGGCGTTGACTGAAAGCGGATCAGGCATGTGGCAGTAGATGCCTTTACGAGTGTTTGCGATTGACGCAAGCACGCGCTAGTGAATTGTTTGTGCCGTCAGCCGATTGCGTAACTCCCAACCCCCGTAACACATGTCGACCAATCTTACCAAACGAGAGATCGTACTCGAAATATACGAAAAGACCGGTTTCCCCCAAAAGCAGATTCAGGACACCGTGCAGATGACCCTCGATATTGTGATGGAAGCGCTCGCTGCCGGGCGCAACGTCGAGCTTCGCAATTTCGGTGTGCTCGAAGTTCAAGTACGCAAGGCGCGCGTCGGGCGCAATCCCAACAAGCCCGAGACAGAAGTCGTCATTCCCGAACGGGCTGTCGTCAAATTCAAGTCCGGCAAGATTCTCAAGCAGAAGATCAAGCAATTGAGCATTGAGAAGTTGAAAGCCAATCCGCCTTCGCCGGCTTCCGCTGAGACTCCAGAGTAAGAACGCCCTCGGTTCCGTCTCTTCTCGCTCACCAATGGCAGGCTTTCAGTCGCTACCCGGCTTCCGTGAATTTTATCCGGAAGACTTCTCCCGCCGTCAGCATATTTTTCGCCTCTGGCGGCAAAGTGCCTCAGCCTTCGGGTTTCAGGAATACGATGCTCCGGTGTTGGAACCGCTTGAACTTTACAAGGCGAAATCCGGCGACGAGATCGAGACCCAGCTTTTTAATTTCACAGATAAGGGCGGACGTGAAGTAGCCTTACGGCCGGAAATGACTCCCACGGTGTGCCGCCTGGTCGGAGCCAAGGCCGGATCACTGAAACGTCCCATCAAATGGTTCAGCATCGGCGAATTTTACAGATACGAGCGGGCGCAGAAGGGTCGGTTGCGGGCCTTCAATCAGTTCAACGCGGATATTTTCGGCGAAGCCGGCCCCGAAGCTGAGATCGAGCTGATCGCCCTGCTCATCCAATGTCTGACCGGCTTCGGTCTGACCAAGGATGATTTCTATGTCAGGCTCAGTGATCGCGATGTCTGGCTTTTTTTTCTAGGTGCGCTCGGATTGGATAACGCACAGAGCCGGGGGATGCTACAGGCAATAGAT
>CAZIQP010000174.1:0-7301 GCA_964541315.1 uncultured Opitutaceae bacterium | reverse complement strand
CCGTCACCCAATGTTTTCCTTTCCGTAACCGGGAAAGACTTGTCCGGCCGGCGCGGTTTGGGTAAAGTTTTTCGGTTGGAACTTTTGTTTCGATTTTTGATTTCTTTTCCGCCCCTTATTTTTCCCATGAAAACGCATCGCTTTTTCGCTCTCGTCGCCGGCTTGATGCTGGCTGGCGCGGCTCAGGCCCAGCAGGTGGTTTCCTATTTCGCGCAGATTCCCCAGAGCACGACCAATTGGACGAAGATGCTGCAACTGCCCGGCTTCGATTCGAACCTTGGGACACTGACGCAGGTTAAACTCAGCTACTCCGGCGAGGTCTGGCAGTCGTTGTTTACCGAGAATCAAGACGGCAATGGTTCGAGCTACGATCTGCTCACAACCGCCACACTTTCACTGGCCAAGACCGGCGGCCCGGCCCTCTTCACGCCGGCGGCCATCGTCCTGCATCGCACCGGATCGGTGACGGCTTTTGACGGGAGCTTCGATTTTGGCGGCACTTCGGGTGTTACTTTTTCTCAAGATCAGACCGTGAGCGGAATGTATCTGGACCCATCGCTCGCGAGCTATATCAGCACCAGCCCCATCGGGTTTACCGCGACCGCACGCGGCGTCTCCTCATGGAGCACCAGCGGTAATTCGGCCTCGGGTGCCTTGACTTCTGCCGCCAGCAGTCTGGGGGTGGAATACACTTATGTGGCAATTCCCGAGCCCTCGGCCTATGCGGCTCTTCTTGGAGCGGCGGTACTAGGAATTGTTACAATTAGGCGCAAACAGGCTCGGATAGTTGACTAGGGGGTTTTGGTACGCAGCATAGTGCAGTTGATTGACGATTGGGCCGTTTGATTGGATTTCAGTGCGGCCTAGTTGCAATTCATCGCCACTATGTCCTCTCAAAATTACCGTCAGCTCAGTCCGGCCCGAAAAATTCTTTCCGCGATCATCGTGTTGCTCGCTGCCGGTTGTTCGGTGGTGGCCAAGGCGAATACTTTTTCGGAAAGTCTGTCCTTCTCACTCAACCCCGCTGACACCTCGGAGGTTTTGCATTTCGATCCTTTCAATCTTTCGCTCGGCACGCTGGAAAGTGTCGGCTTCAGCTTTGACGCCACCCGCCGGCATGATTGGGCCGTCTGGAATATTGCGGGAGAGCCCGCATCGGTTGACTACGCTGACGCGTTGCTGTCGGGCACTGCGCTCCATCTGGACGCCAGCGTTTTTGATTTTGCCGATCAATCGTATGGGTCCGGGAGTACCGGGACGCTCCCTTCGGTTTCTTTTCCCACTTTCTTCAGCGAAGCCCAGGCTGGTCGCACTCAATTCATCAACGGGCTCGATGCGGTTTATCCTTCTGCTTTTAATCCGGCCGGCACGCTGACTGATCTTGCCGGAAACTATTCTCCGGTGGGTTTCCCCACAGATTTGAATCTGTCCTATGATCCGGGTCACTTTTCGATCGTTGCGAACAACGCCTTGTCGGCGTCCTTGGTCGATATCACCGGCACGGCCACTTTGACCTTCACCTACCAGCCGGTGTCGGTGCCGGATTCCTCACTTGGACTATTTGTGCCGGTGTTGTGGGTTGGCCTGCTGGTGGTGGCGAAACGCCGCCGGACAGAATTGTCGCGGGCAGTTTGAGGTGCCGCGCCCGTTTTCGCTCGTGGAAAGGATTAAAATAACGGCCGCTGTTGCCCGGCTGTAACGTCGACAGTCGCGGGTTCTTGACGCTTTCGTCACGCCCGGGGGCATTTTTTGTGATACACTGGGAGCGCACTTTAAATTAAGTTTCTCCATGCACGCCCACACCCCGATTCTTGTTCAAAAAAATCGTTCGGTTGCTGTTTCAGCTCACCGTTTCTTCGCAGCCCATGGGTTCCATGCGCCTGCCCGCTTTGCCCTCGCCCTGTTGCTCACAGCCACCCTCTCCGCAGCTGCGTTTGCCGGCAGCGCGGTGGATGCCACCACCTTGCTCACGGTTAACGTCAACGAGGGCGCCAGCGCCTGGAACCCCGTCAAGGTCGATACTTCGTTTCTGTCGATCGATCCCACCACCGGTGATATCAAGATGCCCAGCTCGCTGCCCAATACCACCAATTGGTCCTGGGGCACGGTGGGCGTATATAATCCAATCACCGGCCTGTTCGATACGAAAAACGCGCTGACCTGGACGAACAACACCGGGAGCGCGAGCTTTTCGATCTATGCGAATGGCAATGTGGATCCCATCATGAATTATTCGATCTTCGGGACCAATCATTCCGGCGTGACGCAAACGTACAGTCTGCACTACGACGAGAGCGTCGTGCCTCCGGTTGTGCCCGGCACCTACGGACTCTTTTCGGACATCGGCTACAGCCTTTCCACGGGCGATGCGCTCGCCTCCACGATCAGCCCGACGACTGGCAGCAAGATCCAGCACCTCAGCCTCTCTACCAACGGAGGCATCAGCTATACCAACGCGGGTGTGGATGTGGGCGGGGCTCAGACGAGCACCGCGACCACCGCGACCTATTACGACTCCCTGTCGGGTGGTGGCAGCGCCCTTGCCACGATCGACCACTGGGCATTCGATGTCTCGTTTGACGTGAGCGCGCACGATGCCGCCGGCGTCTCCGGCTATACGGAAATCACGCAGCTCACTGTCATTCCCGAGCCCTCGACCTACGCTGCGCTCCTTGGTGGTGTCACTCTAGTCGGCGCCGCCCTGCGTCGCCGCCGGCAGGTTGCCGTTTGAGCGAATTCAGTTTTTGCTGACGAACCCGCTCTCATGCAGAGCGGGTTTTTTAGGGGTGTGTGCCTGATCTCCTGTGTGCGATCCGGTGCGATATCATGTCGCAATTGCAGACAGGAATTTGGTCAGTCCCGGCGAACTCTGACCCGTTGCAACGCTGGTTTGCCGATGTGTCCTCCCTGGGACTCGTGCATGGCGGCTAGCAGGGCGCAGAAGCCGCAAAACAACTGAATCGCGACGAAGAGAGTGATGAAGGTAGTCATGGTTTTAAAGATTTGCGCATGGTACTATATCGCTCGCGCTCCGGCTATCCGGGTCCACCCTTAAACAGGGCTACGGACAAATCCACCGCTTGGCGAAATGTCAGAGGTGGGAAATTAAGGTTCGCCGCGGATTAGCAGGGTCAATGCACCTCCGCTGGATACTTCGTGGCAGGCGCTGACTTCACCCATGGCTCATGGGCGAAGCATTTCAACACTCATGCGCGGACAGATTGAATGGACTGCCGAAGCGCCGGACTAAACTTTAGCTCGCGGCGCGAGCGCGAGCCGGCGCCGTCGGCATTTTCGGTTCGTAGTATTCCTTGAACCCCTTGCTGTTCGTATCCATGTAATAGTATTCCCCGGCCAGGCCGGCCTTCATGTCATTCATCACCGCACCGAATACCGGGATGTTGGCGGAACGCAGACGCTGGGCGCAGTGCTGGACGGCGCCGCGTTTCGCGCCATTATGGCGGATGGCATAGATCGCCCCGTCCATCAGTGGCAAAATATTCAACGCGTCGCTCACCGCACCGAGCGGGGGAGTGTCGAACAGGACCCGGTCGTAGCGCTTGCCGAGCTCGATGACCATGGTCTCGAATTCCTGGCTGTTGAGCAGATGGATCGGGTTCTTGGCCCGGCCACCAACGGTGATCACGTCGAGATTGGGGTGAATGTTTTTCACGATGATCTCGTCGAGCGTGGCGGCACCCAGGCAGTAGTTGACCACGCCTTTGCTGATGTTGAGGCGGAAAGAGTGCTCGATATTTGGCTTCCGCAGATCGCAATCGATGATGACCGTGCGCTGTCCCTGCGCGGCGAAGGTCAGTGCGAGGTTGGTGGCGATGAAAGATTTTCCCTCACCGGGAATGGTGCTCGTGACCATGATAAGTTTGGCGTGCCGGCTGTCTTCGTTGATGCGCAGCGTGGAGTAGAGGGAGAGAAATGCCTCGATGACGATCCGGTCGGCGCCATTGGCCACGACCTGGGCCTTGTCGGGTTGATCCATCTTTTCAACGCGAGGAATGAGTCCGAGCAAGGGCAGCCCGACCAGAGTTTCGACATCGAACGGGGTCTTGATCTTGTCGTCGAGGGTGGCAACCAGGAACGCGAAGCCGAACCCGAGGACCATGCCGCCGACCATCCCGATGGCCAGATTGAAGAATGTCCGGGGCGAGATCGGCTTGGCCGATTCAAAGGCCCGGTCGATGATCCGCGCGCTTTCCATTTCCAGACTGCTGGTCACCGAGGCTTCCCGCATGCGGGCCATCATCGTTTCCAGCATTTGCTCGTTCACGCGGAATTCGCGGTTGAGCGTTTCATATTCGACGGAGGATTTGTCCAGGTCCAGGGACTTGGACTCCTGGTCGGCGAGCGCCTTGCGGGCCCCTTCGTCGTTCTGCAGGGCGTTCTCATATTCTGACTTGATGGAGGCGGCGGCCAGGCTGAGCGCCTCCTTGAGTTCCTGCTCTGTCTGGGCGAGACCGTTGGTCGCCTCGATCAGGCGTGGGTGCTTTTCTTTGTAGCGTTCCTGCAACTGGGCCAAAGCCAGGCTTTGCGTGGTGATCTGGAGGAGAAGCTGGCTGACTTTTGCCTGGCTGGCGATGAACGGAAGTTCCGCCAGATTGCGGTTCGCTTTGCTCCAATCCCTGACCTGGTTCCAGCGCACTTCCGCTTCTTTCAGGTGGGCGTTGGTCTGCGTGGTCAACAAATTCAGGGCCTTTAGCTTCTCGGTCACGATATCCTTGCTCTGCATCAGCGAAATCAGGTTCCCGCGTTGCCGGAAAGACTGGAGCGCATTGGCGATTTCATCGACACGTTTGCGCTGCTGGTCGGCGCGATCCTTCAGGTCGTCCACTGCTTTCAGCGACTCTTCGATTCGTACGCGCGAATTGTACGCGATGTATTCGGAGGCAAGCAGATTGGCGACGCGGGCTGCGATCTTTGGATTGGGATGCTGAAACTGGATAAGGGTGATCAAACTGAGCCGTTGCGGCATGATTTTCCGGTTGTCGTAGATGATACCGACGGCGCTGGGCGGTTCGTCGGAGTGGCCTTTATACGGGTCGGTCAGGAGTTTCAGCTCTTCGGGGGTGAGCCGGGCCACGACGTTCTGGACGATGGCGATACTCTCCAAGACTTTGACCTGGGTGTTGAAATCGGTGTCGGTGGTGACGCTGCTTTCCACGACGTCGGCACCGCGCAAAATCTGCGGACCGTGCTTCAGAACCTGGATCGAGACGGTGCCGCCGTAAATCGGCGTGGAAAGATAAGTATAGACGGTGGAGCCGAGGACGCACAGGAGGAACACTGCGAGGGCATACCACTTGCGCTCGAGAACCATGAGCCAGGTGTTGCGCAGAAAATTGTTTTCCTGCGGCGCGTCCGGTTCGGCGTTCGCTTCAAAAATGGCATGGCCGGCGGCAGGGGAGGGAGGGAGTTGTTTCATGGGAACCATTCGGTTGATGACGGACGGCTTAGAGCATCCGCTCGGGGACAAAAATGACGTCGCCGTCCTGAACCGGCGACCGGTTGTTCGTATCGCCGGAAACCAGTTGGTCGGCATCGATGACGAAATTCACCGTCTGGCCGTCGGACTTTGTCCGGGTCAGGCTGACCTTGTTGCGGTTGGCCAGCCGGGTGAAACCGCCGGAGCGCGCGATAGCGTCGAGCAGATTAATATTTTTTTCCGGCGGAATCACGACCGAACCCGGGGAATTGACCTGGCCCAGCACGTTGATGGTGCGCTGCGAGTATTCCGCGACGGTGATATTGATCTGAGGATTGACCAAGTAATCGCGCTGGTAGAGTTCGGTGACGAGCAGTTCGGTTTCGCGGACGGTGCGGTCCTTCACGTTCACCACGCCGATCAAGGGCAGCGCGATGGTTTGGTCCTGGGACACCCGCAACTCACGGTCCAGCTCGGGTTCTTGAAAAACCTGGATTTTGATCAGGTCCATCGGACGGAGCTTGTAGGTTGCCAGCCGGCCTTCGGGCTTCGTTTCGCTTTTGGCCACCATGACGGATGGCAACAGCAGGACGCAACCAAGGCAAAGGGCGAGCGTTGCCGCGGCACGGGAAAGACGGCCAAATCTGAGGAATGAAATTCGCATACAGAAATCTTTTTGGTTGTTTTAGTACCGCCAGCCCAGAATCAGGCTGATGAGGTTGTCGTTGTATTCCGCCGCAGCGAGAGTGGAGCTGTTGCGGCGGAGGGTGTAGCCGGCGCTCGCGCTAAGCCAACTGCGGATCAGGTAGGTCGCCTGCACATTCACGTCCCAGGAGTTGTCGTTTCGGTTGAGCTGCGACAAGACATTGTTCAAGCGGAACACATACGGTCCGAATTCTGTCTGGCGGAAAGTAATGCCGGCACTAAGCTGCCATTGCGGGGTCGGGTCGGTGGCGAGACGCAGGGCGTAGCTGCTGTTTTTCAAGGATTCACCCAAGGCGCCGGTGCTGAAATCGCGGGTGAAGACGAGAGAGGAGGTCGTTTTGGGGGTGATCTCGTAGTTGAGATTTCCATTGAAGCCCCACAGATTTTCCTTGGGAGTGCTCCCCACGGTCCGGGTGCGATAGTCCAGTGAAAATTCCCCGTTAAGTTTGGCCGTAAAGTTGCCGCGGGCACCGATGTTGTAGTCCAGATCTTTGCCGCTGGGACCGCCATCCTGCGGAATGACCCGGCGATAGGCCACGCCGGCCGAAACACTCACCTTGGGGGTGGTTTCGAGATAGAGCTTCAGCGGCACAGAAGTATCCGCGCTGCCATTGAGTCCGCCGGTTTTGTACTCGGTTTTGTCGTAATTCAAACCGGTCATGAGGCTGGTTTTGGCCGTGAGGTGGGACTCGACGCTGGTGTTCAGGCCGAGCACATCGCGGCGGTAGATCGCATTCTGTCCGAGTCCGGCCGTTGTGTTGTTGTTCTGGTTCAATTGCTGGAACAGGGCGTTGCCCAGCACCGTCAGGCTGCCGTTATCGTAACCGAAGTCGGCAGCGCCGTCGCTGAGGGCGACATTGTCGGAGGATTTGTGTGCGTACCGGGTGAAGGCGTCCTTATAAATCACGGAGCCATGGGCCAGGGAATTTTGCCCAAAGCGGAATTCAAACCCGGGCGTGACGGCAATGATGGTATCGCTCACTTCGTTGGTGCTGGTCAGATAGACGTTGCTATCCCGGCGAACACTCGTGTCGGCCGTGACGTTGAAGTTGGAATTGCTGCCCATGGATGTCTTCGGGGAGGACCTTGGTTCCTCTGACATGGCGGAGTCCGCCACATAGTCCGGGGTGGCTGTTTCTGCTTCCGGGGTTTCGCTCGG
>CAZIQP010000173.1:0-7471 GCA_964541315.1 uncultured Opitutaceae bacterium | reverse complement strand
AGCGCGGGAGCAAACACGAGTCCGAGCCCGGTGCAAAAATCCAAACTGCCCGCGCCGAGCGCGAGCCAAACCGCGAGTTGTTCGAGTTTATTCTTGGTCATGTCGGATGAGTCTCAGCCAACAGCCTGCCGTATTGTAGCCAATCCCTATTACCGCTGATAACGCGGATAGACGCGGATCCTCCTGCCCTGGCTTTATCCGTGTTCACGTGTCGGGCCATAGCCTTCGCAACGGCCGATCCGTGTAATCCGCGGTCAAATTATTGCTTGTTTCCTGTTCCTGTTTCCAAGCGGCCCAGAGCCAGTGGATCGAAGCCAGCCACATCACTACTCCCGCGACGAAACGCAATCCATAGCACCAGTCGACCAGTCCGCCGCGCACATAAAGCAGCGTCGGTTCCGCGCCTTCGTGCCAGCCAAGCCAGGACAGCACGCCGATGTGCATCACGCAGCCCGCCTGCCAGAGCCAGAACGACCAGACGCCCGGCACCCAGCGTCCCGGCAGATTGAGGAGGATCGCGACATGCAGGCTCGTCACCAAACCGGCCATGGCCAGATGGGTGTGGGCGACAAGGGCGCTGGTGAACTTCAAATGCTCCGACCAGCCGGGCAGAAAAAACAGGAACCCCGTGACCACCAACCCCAGCCACCACCCGAAAGCCGCCGCCAGCCAGCGCCGGGTATTGTTTGCCCAGCGATAGGTTCGCGCGTAAACCACCATCGCCGGAATCCACGCGAGCAAGAGTCCCATCCCCGCCAATTGGTCGAAGTCATGATGCGATACATGCGTGTGCTTCATCCCCGCATAAAAGGCCGCGGATAGAATCAGCGCCGGCCAGAAATACCGGTCGCTCCCGATTTTTTTCAGCCGCAGCAAGCGGGGCAGAACGCCGAAGAGCGCCACGACCACCAAGGTGGAGCCCAGCAGACTCGATCCGGTCGGACCGCCACTGTCGGGATTGACCGCAGGGTAAACCGCCGGATCCGACGCCCAGTAGAGCAGAAAAGGAACAGCGAACAAAAGAAGAAGCAGGGCGCCGCCGAGAATCGGTTCGTTCTTGGAGGGCCCGTCTCCCGAAGGGCCGATGACGGAACGGCGGGCCCAGCGGTCCCGCCCTACCCTAAGCCAGTGCCAGGCGATCACGGCCCACAGTACAAACAGCGCGAGCGACCATACCACGCGCACCGATCCGGCAAAGTTGATGAACAGCTTCCCGCTCGCGCCGCCAGCGAGCCAGGTCGCCCCGGCATAGGCAAGCGCCAGGGTCCAAGCCCACAATCCAAGCCGTCCGGCTCGGGTCGCCGCAGGGGAGTCTGAGAAATAAAACCGAAACAACGCGCCGATCAGCGGCAGCGCGCACCAGCCGTAGAGCTGCCAGTCGAGATGCAGCGGCACCCAACGCCCGTAAGTGAATGGCGCGGTCAGATCATTCAGATCCGGCCAGAGCAACAACGCCGCGAGCCAGAGTCCGACGGTGTTCGCCGCCACCAGCCAGCCCAGCGCGTGGTGACGGACAGACCGGTGGAGCGCGTTGCCTCCAGCGCGCTTTTCCGCGTGCAGCGTCTTGGGGGCAAGCCGCTCCACCTCATCCATTCTCCCCTATCCGTCCCTGCCGCACATGCAGCATGCGGTCGCATTGCTCGGCGAAGCGGCGTTCGTGCGTGGCGAGCACCACGGTGATGCCGCGTTCCCGCACGAGCGAACGCATGAGCGCAAAAACCGTGTCGCCGGTCGTTTCATCGAGCGAGCCGGTGGGTTCGTCCGCGAGCAGCAACCGCGGTGAATTCATGAGTGCGCGGCACAGGGCGGTGCGCTGGCGTTCGCCCCCGGAAATATCTTGGATGCGATGATCCAGCCGGTGGCCGATACCGACCGCGTCCGCCAATTCGCGCAGTTTTTTCTTCGTCTCGACCGGTGGCCGGCCCACCGCCAGAGCCGGCACGCGGATATTCTCCTCGACCGTCAGATCGGCAATGAGGTTGTGCAGTTGAAAAACGAAACCCACGTGCCGCCGGCGCAACTCCAGACGATGCGTCTCGGCGCGCGGATCAAACCCGCACACGGAAAGCTCCCCCGAGTCGGGCACATCCAGACCCCCGAGCAGATGGAGCAGCGTGCTCTTGCCCGAGCCACTCGCACCCCACAACGCGACCATCTCGCCGGCGCCCACCTCGAGGCTGACGCCACCGAGCACCGGCACGCGGCCGTTGTCGTAGGATTTTTTCAGATCCCGGCCGGAAACGAGGATTTCCCCCGCAGCCTTATTCATAGCGCAGCGCCTCCGCGGGTTGGATGCGCGCGGCGTATTGCGCGGGATAAATCGCGCCAGCCACGGCGGTGAACAGCGCGGTGAACACGATGCCGGCGATCATGCCGGGTTTCACCACCGCCTGGACGTAACCTTGGAACTGCGGCGTGTGCTCGAAAGCAAACAGCGCCCCGTAGCCAAGGCCCAGGCCGACCACGAGGCCGAGCGCCGCGAGCATGAGCGCCTCGCCCAAAATCAGCGCGGCCACCTGCCCCTTGGAAAAACCGCAGACGCGCAGGACGGCGATCTCGCGAATGCGGCTGAAGACGGAGAGCAGCATCGTGTTGGCCACGCCGAGTCCGCCGAGCAGAAAGGCGCAGATCCCGACCGCCCACGCGGTAAGATGCAGGATCTTGAACTGCGTGTAGCTCTGGTTGAATTCGCGGTTCTCCAGAGCCATGAGCTTCGGATGCGCGGCGGCCACGGCGGCCTTGAACGCCGCGCCCTGGGCTTCATCGCGGAGCTTGATGGCGATGATCGAGGAGATGCCCTGGCGGGAAAAAAATTCCTGCGCCGTCCTGAGCGGAAGAAAAACTCCGCCGTCCTCAAAGCCGTTTTCCGTCTGGAAAACACCCGCCACCGTGAACTCGCTGTGGCCGACGGTGATTTTGTCGCCCATCCCGGCGCTGAGAAATTCCGCCGCGCGCGAACCGAGCCAGATGCCGCCCGGGACCCGGCCAAAGTCTTCCCGCGCGCCGGAGATCCACCGCGCCTTCACCAGCCGGGTGTTGTCCGCTTCGAGACCAAAGCAAGTGACGATCGGACGGTCCCCCGAGGAAACGATGCCGAAGAGCAGCGGCTGGGCGATCGCGACCTGCGGGAGCGCACGGACCGCCGCGACCTGCGCGTCGGTGACACTGCTGAAGAAAAGATCGGAGACATTTTTCTCGAACACTAGGTAGTGCGAATCCACGGCGAGGATGCGCTCGAACATGCCGATGGCCCCGTTCACGATGGAGAGAATGCTCAGCATCGCCGCCACCCCGAACCCGATGCCCGCAATGCCGATCAGCGCCCGCAGGCGGTGCCGGCGGAGATTGACGAAGACCAGCGCGAGAAATCGCATGGGCGGTAAGGGAAACAGGCCGCGGCTCGGCAGGGACGCCTCGCCCTACCTCCATTTGGCTGCTATTCCGCCGGCGCTGCCGGCAAGGTGCCGGTAAACTTGAACCGGATCTTCACCAGCGGGTCGACCTTGAGGACGAGCGCCATCTTGATCACTTTCAAAGCCCAGTCACGATAGTCGATGGTGGTTTCGCCGGTGATGGTGTAGGTGCCGTCGGCCTGCGTGACGTTGACGGGAAATTCCACCCGTGCCGTCTGACCGTGACAGGTGAGTTTGCCGGTCACCTGGCCCTGGCCGTCGGGCGCAAGGGCCAGAATGCCGACCTCGAATTTTCCCTCGGGCGCACCGCCGCCGAGCCATTTGATCATACTGGCGTCACGGTCAGGTTTGCCGGTTTTCAGATCGGTGAAATTGAACTTCAGGACGGCGGTCTTGATTTTGCCGGCGGCATCCACGCTGAAACTGGTGTCGTAATTTTCCAGGCGCGCGGTGAACGAGCCCGCAGTCACCTTCACATCGACATCGATGTAGGACCGTTCCTTGTCGATCTTGAGCGGCCGATCGGCGGCGAACGAAACCAGGGGCAGAAGAACCAGGGCAACCAGCAGGCGGAGACATTTCATAAAGCCTAGTGGAGCACAACCCGGGCAGAGCGCAAATCCACAATTTTTAATCTATGCCAACTTCCCCGGTTTGGTTGGCACCCAGCTCCCTCAACCCCTGATCCGGCATCCTTCATTTGGATCTCTGCCCCAGGTAGGTCGGCCCCGAACTGCCTCAACCCCGGCCGCCGCGAAGCACGACGACGTTGGCGAGGTCATTTTTTTCGAACTCCGTCCAGTAGCGCTCCTCCAGTTTCTTGAGCCGCTCGTCCGTCGAAGGTGGCGGCTCGACCCCGGGGGTTTCCAGGACACTGCGGGACTGCTCTCCGGCCAGATCGCGGTCGGCGAGGCGGTTGACCAGCTCGTGCCAGAAGACGTCGTTTTGAAATTCGCTCTGCAGATCGCGCATCTTTTCGTCCTCGGCCAGTTTGGGCGAGGGTTGCAGCGTGCCATCGGGCCGCTTCTCCACCAGATCGGCACAGCCAAATTCCGCCGCCATCGTCATGAGCCGCTGGTCGAGCGCATAATAACGTCTGGCCGCCGCCGTATCCTCACCCTGATAGGCGGTGACAGCCCACATGCCCAGATGCATGAGCTCGAGAATGTGACGGTATTCCTTGGGAGTAAAAGCGGCTTTCATAGCGGTGTCACCGTTGCCCGTGCCGCCGGACCCGCAAGCGCGAAGTGGGGCAACCGGTGGCGAGCTTATTTCGCGGGAGCCTGAGTCGGCAAGGCAAAGCCAGGGGTGCCCGCCGCAGGCAGATTGGGGTGGACCACGGTGTAGCCCCCGAGGCTGGGCCGGGGCGCGATCCGCCACTGCAAGTCCACATTCCCGCCGTCCGCTGAAAAACCAATCGCGATCCGCCACCGGGACTCAACGTTCACCCCGTCTTTCTTGGCCGGCACGAATATCCAGGTCTTCACGGCCGCAACGGCCGAGTCGGCATATTCCTGATGGGAGGCGCGCAGCACTTTCACGCTCTCGACGTTGCCGAAAGAGCCGATCATCAGCTCAAGGATGGCTCCGCCGTTTTGATGCTTGGCCAGCAGGTTTTCCGGGAATTGCGGCCGCAGGGGAGTGCCCGCCTCGCTGTTCAACGCCGGCTTGGGCGCATTGTTCGCTTCGGGACCTTCGTCCCCTTCGATCGGAAAATGATAGGGCACCCGGGCCGTAAATTTCACGGGCTTCCCGTCCTTCAATTTTGGCGGCAGTTTGAGTTCCGCCGCCTTTTGCATCGCGATCTGGTTCAGCAGCATCTCGCCGCTAAAATCGTCGCTGGAGAATATTTTGGCGTCTTCCGCCACGCCGGCTTCATTGAAGCTGACATCCAGCACCACATCGTAGCCCGGTTTGGTGGAGGCGGCGGGGGCGGCGGCGGCCAGTTGCTGGCAAAATCCGCTAAACAAGGCGACACAGGACAGGGTGAGGTGACGGATATTCATGGAAATCAAGCCGACAGCAGAAACGGCCCGGAGGTCCGAAGGCAAATCCATAGTTGGCGTACAGGACTTCCTGAGATAAATAAGGCCATGCCTTACGACTGGCAATGGCCCGCTATTGTTTGGGCGGGGTGAAGCTGACCGGAATGACCACCTTCACATCCACCGGCTCACCCTTGCGCATGGGCCGCTCGAACACCCATTGGCTGATCGCCGTAGCGGCCGCCCAGCCGAATTCTTCGCGTGTGGCCGACTTCACGCGGGGCAGTCGGACCCGGCCATCCTGATCAATAATGAATTCAATCTCCGCCGAGCCCGGAACCGGTTCGGTCCGCAAAGCTGCGGGATACGTCGGAAAACCCCGCCACAAGGGGTTCAGTTTTTGATCCAGTCCGCTGGCTCCGCCCACGCCGGCCCCACCGGGCCGAAGCGCCTCCACCAAACGGATGTTGTTTCCGCTGCTCGGCGGGACAAATTCGTACACGGCCCGCAAACGGACCGGCACATTAGCTCCATCGGTCGAGGCCGGCTTGAATCTCCACGTCTCCACCGCCGCCACCAAGGCCGCGCCGTACTCCGGCGCACTCGCCGAAATCAGCTTCACCTCCTTGGCGACGCCTTGCGAATCCACGGCAAGCTCGGCGGTGGCCGTCCCCTCTTCGCCAGCCAGCAGATGGTCGCGCGGATAAACCGGTTCGATCAGCATGAATGGCACAGGCTCGACTTTCGGAATGGCTTCCCCGATGAGCGTCAGTTGGTTGGCCGCGAGAATTTCGGGCCGCTTGACCCCCAAGCTGGAAAATTCCACCGGATATTCCATGATGGTCGCCTTGGCCAGCAAACCTTGGTGGGCAGGCTCGAATCTGGTGTTTTCCAAAGCCCGCAGAGCCATTTCGACAAAAGCCGCATGCGAGGCCCAAAGCACTTTGGGCGCACGGGCCGAGCCATCGGTCTCGACTGTAAATTCAATCCGCACTTCGCCGGGGATCTTTCGCTCCGCCAGTTCCTCTGGATATTCGGGATTGGGCGCGACGGTGAACTTCGCTGGCGTGAGCTTGGCACCCTGCGGCATTTGCGCCTGAGGCGGAGAAATGGGCGTCTGTTTTTGTTTGAGCTGGGCCAGCTTGAAAACAACCGGCACGATCATGCCACTCGCCACCGGCTGACCTTTTTCCAAGGCCGGGGAGAAAGTCCAGCGCCGCACGGCCGCCAGAGCGGCCTCGTTGAAAATCGGATTGGTGGAGTCATTGATCTCGGCTTTGGCTACATGGCCGTCGAGTTCGACCACAAATTCCACGACCACCTCGCCTTCCGCCCGGGATTTTTTCGCCGCCTCGGGGTATTCCGGTTGCACCCAGCCGTGCAGACTCGCATCGCCAAAATCCGCCGGCAACGGTGTGGACGGCCGCTGGGCGAACAACGCGCCAGCGCTGAAAGCGCAGAGTAAAGCGGAGAAAAATTTTCCGCAGGAGATGATGCTGGAATGGGTCATGGCCGGGGTTCTGGAAACTCGGGGATTTTCTCCGCCGTGCCGTCCGTCCTGCGCTCGTAAACCTTGAAATCAACCGGGATTTTCACCCGGGCGATCACTTTTTTGCCTTTCTGCATCGGCGGTTCAAAGCGCCAGGTCGCCACCGCCTGCGCCGCCGCGTAGCCAAACTCCGGCGCCGTAGCCGACACAATTCGTGGCAGTTGGACGTCGCCCTTATAGTCGATGAAAAACTCGATCATCGCCTGGCCGGGCTGGCCGGCTTTTTCGAGGGCCGTGGGATAAACCGGTGGACGCCGCGACAACGGCTTGGGCGGCTGATCCAGATCCTTCAGGGCCACGATGGACTCGGGCCGTTTTTTTATATCCTTCAAAATCCTTTGCGCTTCCTCGCTCACCGGCACGTCGCCGCGTCCGTTGGTGCGAAAGGCATATTCGGTGGTCAGTTTCGCATAGGCCAAGGTGCCGTCTTTTTTCTTGGCCGGATGGAATCGCCACGCATCGATCATCGCCAGCACCGCCAGGCCGAACTCCGGCGTCGTCGCCTCCAGCGGTTTGGCTGCGAC
>CAZIQP010000172.1:0-7510 GCA_964541315.1 uncultured Opitutaceae bacterium | reverse complement strand
GCTTGGCCTACTCTAATTGGATTAAATAACACGGGACAATGGCACGCAAAATCGCCTTCATAAATTACAAGGGTGGCGTTGGTAAAACGTCCTTGATCGTCAACACTGCGGCAAGCCTCGCCAAGCGGGGCCTGCGGGTCTTACTCTGCGACTTCGATACGCAATCGAACGCGAGCATCTGGCTGATGCGATTGGAGAAGTGGAACAAGATAAATGTGAACGGTGCGGGTTCGATCTATTCGATCTTTGATCCGGGCACGGCCCGGGTTAAGGACCTCATCATAAAAGATGTCGTCGAAGGGAAAGACGGGGAGAAGCTTCTGCCCGGGCTCGATCTCATTCCCACCTCTTTCAATCTCGTGGATCTGGAGGGTGAGTATAAGCCCGATCCCAAGCGTCCCTCCTACGCTATTTTTCAGGAGCAGTTGGCGGAGGTTGAAAAAGATTACGACATCATCCTTTTCGACTGCCCGCCGAACATCCTGCGCGCCTCGCAAAATGGTGTCTATGTTGCACAGGAGATCTATGTGCCCTCCAATCCCGACGCCCTGAGTTTGATCGGTTTCACTCTCCTGATCGAAAAGCTGATGCGGTTCCAGCAAACGTCCGCAAGTTTTCGCACCTCGACCATGGATGCGGCGGCCCAGGTTTACGGCATTGTTTTCAATTCCATCAAAACGAATGTGGACATTGAAGTGCCCAAGATGCGCATGCAGCTTCGGCTGAATCAATTCAAGACGCAGAAGCGTGGCGTCTCGCCCACGGCCAAGATTTTCAGCACCCAGATCCGTGATGCCATGGTTGTCCGTCGTGCGGTCACCCTGGGCCTGCCGGTGATTTTGCTCGGTCAGGAAGGCGGCGGTGATGAAGACAGTGTGGCCAACGATTACATGAAGCTGGCGGCGGAGATCATTGATCACGCTCCGAGCACCTGATTACCCGGAATATTCTTTAACCCCATGCGAAAATACACCTCTGCAGATTGGGATGAAGTTCGGAAGAAATTCCGCAACTCCATCATGGCCGAAACCTCACTGATCAGCCTGGCTCAGAATCTCGACATGGAGGAGTGGCCGGTCGCGGGAGAGGAAGAAAAACCGACCAAATATATCGACTTTACCTGGGATGAACTGCTGATGCTGCCGGAGATCGAGGGGAAGACCGAGCGGATCAGCCAGTTGGTGTCGATCCTCAAGGAGACGCTCGCTTTCGATGATCCCTTTGGCGACATGGTGGCCCAGGTCGTGGAGGAAACCGCCGCCAAGGAAAATCCGATTCTCAAGACGCTTTCCCGTCTGGGCATTCCGCATGAGTTTCCCCTGGAGCTGGCGCAGTTTTCCTCCGGCACCCGCGCGGTGTGTGCCTCTGAAGGTATCAACACCATCGGTGAATTTGCCAATTTGGGCCAGCAGATGGCCACCCGGGTCGTGTTGGGCGGCGATTTCCGCAATGCCTTGAACGCCCTGACGCATGGTGACGAGGAGGGCATCGGTCACTTCCTGCCCTATCGGCGCGGCACCAGTGGCCTGCATCTCCCGGAGGCTATCGGCCTGATTGCCGCCACATTGACCCGTCCCGAGCAGCTTGCCTTCGGCAAATTCCTGGGTGCGAAGTTGTCCGCGGCCGATGCGGCCACCGTTGCGGCCACCAAGGAGCAGGCGGCGGCTTTGGAAGCTTCCTTACGGGCGAAAACCTTGCTGGCCTTCGGCTGGTTCAAAGATCAACGCGCCGATCTGCTGAAAAAAATGCTGGAAGGAACGACCTTGGAACGATTCTTCCTGGTGATCAATGATACGGCCCGTGAGGCCATAGCCATTCGTCTGGCCAGCACGGTGATGCTGCCGGAATTGGAACGACGCAAGGTTGCGGCGGCTCCGGCCCCGGTTGCTGCTGCCACTGCGAAAGCAGCCCCGGCTGCTGCGCCCCAAACCAAGAAAGGCTTTTGGTCCCGTCTGCTTGGGAAGTGACAATCGCTATCGCTTCATGACGGATTTTTCTAATTCGCACTCGTCAAATCCAACTCTTCAGGTTCCATAACCGTAATGCCGCTTAATCCTCCTCCTCCGGGCAATGTACCTGCGAAGGCTTTTCCGCCTCCCACGGCCGCACCCAAGCCGAAGAGCGGCGGATTGCGCCCCTTGGTTCTTCCTCGTCGCGGAGTGGTCAGCCCGTTGCAGAGAGCCCAGGCTGCCAGTCAGGCCAGCGCTTTGGCCCGGAAGTCGATCGATGCCATTTTCTCCCAGTCCCGCGCTCCGTGGGGTGGCGAAGCGCATCTGAGCGTCGCCCAGATTGAGGAATTGCAGAAAACCGTCCGCACCCTTGAAGGCAAGCTGGCCGAACGTGAACTGGCGCTGGCCGAGGCTGAATCGAAACTTGGCGATCGGGAACGGGCGCTGGCAGAAGCCGAGGCGTTGCTGCAGGCTCGCACCCAGGTGGTCAATGCGGCGCAAAAGACCAATGAGGCCGGGACAACTCTTTCCAAGGAGCAGGAAGAGGCCTTCAACAAGCTCAAGGAGGAGCTGGATCGGCAGGAGGAGTCCATCAAGGCGCAACGCCAGGTGCTTAAAGAGCGCGAGGAATTTCTTGAGCAGAGTGAAACCGCCCTGTTTGAAAAGATGCAGTCCCAGCAGGAGAAAGAGTCCGAGCTGGAGCAAAAGGAAGAGGACATCAAGCGCCTTGCCCGGCAGGCGGGATTGCTCAAGGAAGAGCCCAAGGGGCCGATGGAAAAAGCTTGAGGGAACCCGGATTAAGTTCTGCTTTCCCACCTTGGATTCACCCTTAAAAAAATTCGCATGCAATTGAAGTACCGCCTGCCTCTCGCCATTCTCGCCGCCGCCGCGTTCGTTTTTTGCCGTGTGCACGCCCAGGACGACGACGATGATGAGGAGGAGTTTGGCTCCTTTGGCATTTATTCCCATGCGCCGCAGGCCATCACCCTGAATCTGAAAATGACCCAGGGTGCTCGGGTTAACTTCGGCAATTTGGGCAATGTGGTGATGCCCGTCACCCGGGGATCGTACATGGACGGGACGGTGACTGTTGATGCACGACGGCTACCGAGTACTGGAACTGCGGCCGAAGTGGATGGCAACGGCAAGCCGCTTTATCCCTCTGGTGGAACCTACTCGGTGACATATCAGGATTCCACCAATAACACTGTTACGGCCACCTACATTGCCTACAACCCCACCTTGACCCGAAGCTGGCAATATTTGAACGCCTCCCAGGCGGACGAAATACCGGGCTATATTGCTTTTCATACCTACAGTGCTTATGCGCAGGGTTCCTCCGCCGTCGGCAGCCGCGGCTATACCGGCGGTATCGAGCTGGCGCTTGCGCATAATCTGAATGATCCCCAAAAGCGCATCAGCTACAGTCTCACTGCCGGCGTCACATTGGGCGGCATTAACAGTTCCAACATCGGAACCGTGAATTCAACCCTGCATGTCACTACAGATTACTACTCTCTCAATGGTGCTGCCGCGCCCGGGCCGGCCCTGAATCCCGCCTCGGGCAATTATTACCAAGGCCCCTCGGGCCTCTCACCCGGCGCGGATGGCAATACCACTGAAAGCACCGTGACGCTTTCCGCCACACCGGATCCAAATTTGACAGACAAGGTTCAAGACATTCCAAACGGCGCGCAGGTGCATGGCGTTTGGAAGATCAAGGGCGGGTATTTCGTCTTTAAGTTTGGTCCCCAGATTTCGGCCAAGGTGACCCGTTCTTTGGGTCTGAACGCCGGATTGGGCTTTGCCGGGACCTATGTGGGCACGAGCTACACCGCGGAAGAGTCCTTCAATGTGGATGGCATCCCCACGACGATCCCCACGCCGAATCTGATCGAGACCAACAACACCAATAAATTTCTTCCCGGATATTATGCCAATTTGGATGCCACTTGGACGATCAATGATCGCGCCGGACTTTTTGCCGGTGTCAGTTACGACAATTTGGGAGACTACAATCAAAGTGTCGGCAGTGGCACCGGTGGCGGCGTCCGTACGTCCAAAATCGATTTGTCGGCCACGGCCGGAGTCCGCGGTGGATTGACCATCAAGTTCTAAAGCGGTCCCCGGGACCGAGGCAATTTTGCTTGCCGGATAATGGCGGGGGGGTCGCGGGCTGATTTCAGCCTGGTTCCTTACTGTTGGGTGAGCGTTGCCAGCACAGCTTCGATGCTGCGCAAATGGGTGGCCGGGAAAAATGAATTGATCCGATTGATCACCTGTTGAACCAATCCATCCGGGCAGGATGCGCCACCGGTGATCAGGACCCGTACGGGAGCCTGGTTTCCGTCCGGCCAAAGTGGATGAGTTTCGGTGTGGCCGCCGGTGCCGTGTCCGGCGCTGGGGAAAACATAGTGCTCGATCAGCCGGCGGGAGAGAATGTTGGCTTCAGATTGGATGAAAAATGCCCGGGCTCCCAGTTTCTGTTCACAGAGACGGTAGAGCTGATAGGTGTTGGAGCTGTTTTTCCCGCCGATAATGAAAGCGGCGTCGAGCGGTTCGGCGAGCGCACGACTCAGGGCGTCTTGGTTGACCTGGGTGGCATAACACAGGGTATCTTTGCGGCCGGCACCCCCGACGCGCCTCGCTCCCTCTGTCTCGCCATGCTTGGCCGTGAAAACCCCCTTGAAATAGTCAATGATGGCGGTGGTTTCATTCATCAACAGCGTGGTCTGGTTGACGATGGCGATGCGGTTGAGATGGTTGGACGGATCGAATCCCGGTGTGTGCATCCCGGCGAATTTTTTCAGAATGTCCTGTCTGCCTTCTTCCGTCGGATTGGCGATGTAGGCGCCCAGCAGGCGGGCTTCAGCCAGGTTGCGGATGATCAGCGACTGGGCGTACCGGCGGGAGTTGGAAAAGGTGGCCTTGGTTTCCTCATGCTCGCTTTTCCCATGGATGATGATCGTGTAGCCTTCGCGACCAAAAGTGCGCGCCGCTTTCCATACCTTTTCCACCAGCATGCAGGTGGCATCGTACTGCGCGACGCGAATGCCTTTGCGCACCAGCCGTTTTTTATCTTCATCCGTGGCGCCAAAAGCGGGGATGATGACCACGTCGTCGCTGGTGAGCGTGTCCCACAACTGGGTCGGGGTAGGGGCGGCATCCGGGGTATTCGCCTCCGTGAAATAATGCGTTCCCTTGTCGGATTGGAGGTATCTCAGTCCGCGGCGGAGCAAATCTTCATTCACGAAAGGATTATGGATCAGCTCGCTCAGCATGAACACCCGCTGCCCGGGATTTTCCGCCAGCGACTCATAGGCGCGCTCAATGGCGTTTTTCACTCCCAGGCAGAATCCAAAATGGCTGGGAATGACATAGCTCACCGGGCCAAAATCCAGGATGGCGGGCTGGGTGGCGGTGCGTTCGTTCGTGCGGGCCAGCGCCTTGATGGCCTCGCAGAGTTTGCTTTGGTAGAGAGCCTGGGCGGACTCATCCTGCTGGTAGATGGCCTTGTTGCGGTCTTTCTCGACCCGGAATTTATAGATGTAGTCGTTCTCGCCGAGATGCAGGTACGGGATTTCAATCAGATAGGGCTCCAACCGGCCGAGCACCTCGGCGAGCAGCGGTGAAAGGATGGCGGTCTTTCTTTCCAGTTGTTCGATGGACAAAGCAGTCAGGCCGCCGTTCGGCGGGAGAGGACTGGTCACCTGGACGAAGGACACTTTCCAGGCAAGGCCGTCGCTTAAAAATGAAAAATACCCGGCAGGCGGCGTATGGATGGGGAAAAAATTGATGAGCTGGCGCAATGCATCCCGACCTGAAAATGGCAGCTCCAACCGACCGTCACTCTTTCGGACCACCAGTTGGTTGCTGGGATTGAAAGCGAGAATGAGAGTTTGGGGAGTGGCCGCAGACACTGGCATTCCGTCAACCAAGCACAACCCCTGCTGCCGTCAACCATGCCGTGGAAAAGTTCAATCGCCTCAATGGGCAACACGCCCTCAAGACGTGGCGTCGTTGGCTTGGTTTTTGTGTCTAATTTGACTAACACTTAAGGCGTAATTTTTGGCTTCATCAAGCAGATGATCGGGATCGAGCCCAGACTTTTCAAATAAATGGCCAGCCGCATCTTGGCCTGTAACTCTGAAGACATTGGCAGAAACTTCGTCGACGCCAAACGTCCAACCGGGGATTTCTTTAAAAATAAGTGCCATTCTATTTAGGGAGTTCTATAAGGAATCCTCGTTTCAAAAGAAACTCCAATCGTACCGGAGATAGATACTGCGTCCCAAATCCCATTTCTCCGAATGCGGGGGCAACGGTTCCGGCTTCAACTTCGAAGGGTTTTAGTACTTTAAATAAACGCAACGACTGCCCGGCAGTTCCCGGTGGCAACGCACGACCAGCTTCCGTCACCCCTTGCGGTGAGAAAAAACGAGAGTACCCGCTGCCACCAAAACGATCGATCACATCACCCGGCATTAGGAATTTGCGCTCGGTCGCGCCAATGAAACCATTGTTCTCGGGATAATACTTGGCGAGAGAAGTAACGGTTGAGCGTCCTGAAGCGTTTTTTGCGGCAGTTGCTTCACTCACAAACGAACCCGTCGAGATGGGCTTTTTCAGACCCGTGCCTACTTGAATGGCTGTATCGAGCGTCGTGGCCAACCACATGCCTCCAGCGATAGTTCCCTTGATGGCCAAGGCGCCTCGCGGTGAATAAAATTGGTAGATTGCCAGTTTCGCGGCAAAAATTTCGTGGGTTTCAGGAATTCTATGTCCCAGCACCATGAGAATTCGCGCGGCTTCTTTCTGGGTGAGTGGTGAATTTCGAATGTCCTCCCAGATCATTCCATCAAAGCCCAACAGGCGTACGAGATTTTGCCCGGTCAGAGGACCATAGACGGTTCTGATCGTGCTGTCGCCCTTCGCCGAGCTGCCGGCACTGCGGATATAACTGTTGCCATCAGCTACGGTCTGCCCTCCACGAAAGATCGAAGGGGCGCCAAACATCGAAGTGTATTGAGCCTGCATGAGCGGCCCGATCGGGTAAGCCGGACCCCAGCGACTATTAAATGGGTCACTCTCACCGATGGAGAAATTCACCGCTCCGCCAAAAAGAGAGAAACCATTTGAACCGAAATTGCTTGTATTGAGATTGTACCCACCGTTGCCCGTAAACACATAAAAGTTATTTCCCAAATCCATCGCCAATGGCTGGACCGCATCATACCCCGAGGGATCGGTCGCGCTCGTGGGGTTGTTGCCCACGTAGCTGTAGCCGTTGTACGTCTGGGCGGACAGCGGATCGCTGACCACCGGATCGGCGCGGAGGAAGCGGGCGAGCACGGGATCGTAGACGCGGCCGTTCATGTGGACGAGGCCGACCCAATCGAGCATTTCATGATCGGTATAACCGCGGTTGACGTTGGTGGAACGCGCTGGCTTGCCGGGCGTCCAGTCGGCATTCCGGCGCTGTCCCCAGGCATTGTAGCTCAATTGTTCAAGCACGTTGCCCTGCGCATCGGTCACCGCCTCGACGGAGCCGAGGTGGTCGC
>CAZIQP010000171.1:0-7577 GCA_964541315.1 uncultured Opitutaceae bacterium | reverse complement strand
AGCCAGGTCTGGTTGAGCCGGTAGAGAGGGATCTTGCGCCAGTAAACCTGATGGAAAAGCTCGAGGGTGTAGGTGGGCACGCCGGAGAACTGCAGGGTCATCAGCTTTTGCGCCACGGCATCGGGCAGTTCCACGTTGGTTTCCCGGAGGATGATGGCGTCGAGGTGTCCTTCGTAATCCTTAAGGTAATCGATCACATCGCCGAAGGGCGGAACGGAGACCGCCGGATTGGTCGGGCGGATGGTGCGCGTGAAGGATTCCATCGTCGCATAGAGGACGGCCTGCTGCATGTGATTGTTGCGACACTCTTCCTTGAAGGAGAGACAGCTCTCCGGACTGCCGATAAAAATAAAATAGCGCTGTTGTTGCCGTCTGGTTGTCCGAAAGCATAATGCCCGGCGATAACTCAATGTGACCGGAATCAGGAGCAGGTAGCTGACGGAGGTGACTATACGGCTGGTCTGGAGCGTGAAGCCGGGCGGGATGAAAACGTAAGTGAGCGTCAGCGTAATCAGCATCACCCCGAGCAGTGCGATCACATGCAAAGAGGTGTAGGTGATCGACAGCATGTCGGTGCGGGCGCTGTAGCCGTCGATCAGATAGACCCCGAGCAGGAAGATCAGCACCGGGAGCTGCAGGGGCGCGATGATCGGGATGTTCAGGTGGCGGAAATAAGCGACCAGATTGAAGCAGACGACCACCGCGAAGGAGTCGAGCAGCAGCAAAACCAAGGCGGTGCGTTTTATCCGGCGCATGGAAACATTAACAAAGACTGGGCTGGCGGCATGGCAACTCCGGTTTAGCTGCCGGTCGGATTGGTGGCGCGGAGCAATCCCTCCCACTGGTCCAGCGCCGCGCCGAGGGTGAAATGCCGTTCATAGCACGCGCGGGCCCGTCGACCGATGGCGGCTGCTTCCACCCCGTCATCGGCGGCCCAACGTTGGATGGTGGAGGCAAGGGTGGAGGCGTCACCGGAAGCAAAGACCGCGCCGATTTTCTCTTCGTGAATGAAGGAGGCCAGCGCCGAGCGTGGCGGACCGACGAACAGCACCGGCCGGCCGGCGGCGAGGATGCCGGTGAGCTTGCTCGGATTGACGAGTGATTCGAAACCCGGTCTGAGTGTCACCAGATGCGCCTGGCAGGCTGCGAGTGACAGGGCGAGATCGGCGCGGGAAACCGGCGGGGCGATTACGATGTTATCCAACCTGTGCTTGGTTTTGGCGGCAATCACAGCCGGCAATTGCGGCCCTGAGCCGGTGATGCGAAACATGAAGGCGGACAAGGCGCGCAACCGTTGGGCGGCGGCAAGAAACGTGTCGAATTCATGGACCCGGCCGAGATTGCCGGAGTAGCCGACAACAAAACCTGCGGGCAGATTTTGCTTTCTCCTATAGTCGGTGACGTCGTCGTTGCCGGGCATCAGGCTGAGTTCGCGCGGGGCCCAGTTGGGTACGACAACGATTTGCCGGGCGGGAATGCCTTGGGCTGCGACAGTGGCAGCCATGTCGGTGCCGACGGGCAGGCAAAGCGAGCCGGCGCGCCATGCCCGGTTCCGCGCCCATTTGAGCGGCCACAGCGGCAAACCGGCCCACGCGCCAACATGCCTTGGCACGATCTCGGGATAAATATCCTGAATCCAATGCAGCACTTTGGCGCCGCGTTTGAGAGCGACGCCGGTGGCGCACGCGGCGAGCAATGGCGGATCGGTCATGAGCACGACCATGTCACCGGGCTCGGCCAACGAGGAGAGGGCGCGGCGAGCCGCGCGCAAAAATCCGAGGTAGTTCGCCGCGCGCGAAACCAGGCCGCCGTTTTGATCACCCGTGCCCGTGCGGTGGATTTGCACGCCGTTGATGGGAACCGGTTCGGTGCCGGCGGCAATGACGTGCACAGTCCAGTCGCGGGCAGCCAAACCTTCGGCGAGATCGGTGAGCAATTGCGCCGTGGCCTCCGTGGACGGACGGTAGACGCGATTGACGAAAATGATCCGGGGATCACCCATGGCGGATTCGGCCCTGCTCGCGGAGTTCCCTGGCCGCAAAGCGTTCGTAGCGCGCGAGCAGGCGGCAATAGCGGTAGGAGCCGGCGCCGTCGAGAAAACCGCGGCGCAAAATATATTGGTAGAGAAAACGCAGCAGCGGACGGAACGGCAGGTGGTAGCTGAGTCGTTTGAGGGCGCGGCGGCGCGCCAGCTTGGGGCCGGCAAAAAATGCCCGAAATCCGGCGGTGGCCGGACGATTCTCGGTGTAGTAGCGGATCGCCTCCTCGTGGGCATAGCGCCGGTGCTTGCATTCCCATTCGGCCGGATCGGGAACGGAAATATCGTGCAGGTAGGCTCCGCGCAGAAAGCCCATGCGCATGTCCAGGCTTTCGCGCTGACCGTGCCCCACCTGGATGAATTTGAAGCCGTTGACCCGGGCAAAGCGCGCCTGCCACGCCGGATAGTCGGTGCAACGCCGCAGCCATTGACCATGAAACATCATGCGCGGAGCAACGTAGTAGCCGTCGAATGCCGCGTCCGGCGTGATCGCGGCGCATTCGGTCAGCAACTCGGGGGTCATCCGTTCGTCGGCATCCAGATGGAACACCCAGGGATTTTTGAAAGGAATGTTTTGGTGGGCAAAATTGCGCTGCTGGGCAAAATCCTTGAACGGGTTGGTGAAGACCCGGGCACCGGCAGCGCGCGCGATTTCTGCCGTGCGGTCAGTCGATCCCGAATCAAGAATCACAACGTCATCCGCGCTGGCAACCGAGGCGAGGCACTCCGGTAAATTGTTTTCCTCGTTCTTGGTGAGGATCACGATGGAAACAGGATATAACGGATCAGGCATTTTTTTCTGAGCGGGCCGGTCGTGATTTCGAAGCGAGATCAAGGGCGGCGTAATGGGCGGCGGTATAGAGGCAGCACCAGAAGGCGATCATCACCGCCGGATTGGCAAAGGGGAATTCCACCCAGGCGTACAACAGGACGAGACAGCATCCGGCCAGCAGATAGCGCGAAACCACCGGACGGAAGACATGCGAGCGCACTCGCCAGAGCGGTGCCAGCCCGAGCAGCACGAGCAAGGTCGTCCCGATCACGCCCGACTCGGCGAAGGATTGGAGCCAGTCACTATGGGCTTCGCGATAATACGGCTGGCCAAACCAGGACTCTGCCGCGCGCTGGGAATTGTAGATGCGAAAGACGTCGCCGAACGTTTCCAGACCCCAGCCGAACCAGGGTTTGACGGTGGCGGTGCGCCAAGTATCGCGGTAGAGCGTCAGCCGGGCGTCAGCGCTCAGGGTGTTGCCGGTGCGGATTTGGGCCAATTGTTCCCCGGTTTGCCGGGTCCGCCGCGCAATGACATCATGGCTGAGATAAATGATGGCACCCAGGGCAAGCAGGGTCAGGAGGACGATGCCGCTGGCCGGTAAGACCGCAGATTGATGCCCGGCCCGGCGCTGCCGGATCAGGTATGCCAGCGCGTGCAGCAGCGCGCCGAGCAGAAGCAGGCCAAGCAGCAGAGAACAGGAACGTGAAGCGCTGAGCGGAATGGTGGCGGCGAGCAACAGTGTGGCGACGGCCCCCGCCAGCACCGGAGAATGCCACAGGTCGCGATAACCGCCGTGCTGCCAGAAATGAAAAAGCAGGCCGAGGCAGGCGCCGGCAACGAGCAAGGTGAAAGCGCCCCAGTGGTTGTGATAGACAAAGGTGGAAAAAAAATAAATTTGCCGTGTGGGCACGAGTCCGAACCACGGGCCGGTGGCGCCCGAAAATTTTTGAAAGGTGCCCAAAATCGCGAGCAACACTGAGTTTGCCGCGATCAGCAGCAGGAACGTTCGTAATAGCCGACGGCTTCGCACCACCAGCACCAGATTGTAGCAGGAAAGCACGATGGCGTTGAACTGCCACAGCTCCCGCAGCGAGAGATCGGGACGGGCGGAACTGGGCAGCCAAGCATACGGCGGAGTCGTGAGTTTGAAGTAGAGTTCTCCGTTGCTTTGGAAACTCTGAAAACTCGGGTTCAGGCAGCTCAGTCCGACGAAGAGATCAAACAAGATGAGCGGCCAGAGATGATACCAGACGTGGCGCCGGGCATCAGGCCGGCTGGAACGCCAGGTCCGCCACCAAGCAAAAAGAAAAATGCCCATGCCGATAGTGCCCCAGGCGAGCAGCGCCTGCCGCGCCCAGCCGATCTGTCCGCCGAAAGCCCAGGAAATACCCACAACCAAAAGCAACAGATGGCCGAGAACGATTCTGTCCAAAGAGAACGTCGGCTGGCGCTGGCTCCGGTGGGAAGACTCAGTCATGGCGCAGACGCTGGTAGAAATCGAGCAGCAGACGTCCGCTGCGTTCCCAGGTGAATTGTTGCGCCGCCCAAATGCGGCCGCGGGCACCCATGGCGCTGAGTTCCGCCGCCGGTGTACTCAGGGCGGTGGCGAGCGTCGGACCATAGTCCTGCCAAGGGACACACCAGCCCGCGTACTGTTGCGACATTTCCCGCCATGGAGTGGTGTCAGTGGCGAGCACGGGAACACCGGCGACCAAAGCCTCGGCCACGACGAGGCCGAAGTTTTCCGAGTGGGACGGCAACAAAAACAGCGAGCCCACCGCATACGGCGGCGGTTGGCCCGCGCCATCAAACACCGCCACGCGATCCTGGGCGTTGGCAGCGGAAATCCAGCCGTTGATTTCCGCCACGGAATATTCCTCGGGCAGACCGACGAGCAGGAGCAGCCAGTCGCCGGTGTTCTGGCTTAGCCAGAGATCGAATAATTCACGAAGCCGCTTTTTACGGTGAAACCGGGAGTAGAAAAGCGCGACCGGTCGCTGCCGGGTGGCCGGGCAAAGTTCGTGCCAGTGGCTGCGGGCGAGGGAGAGGTCCGCAGGCGAGGGTGGATTCACCCCATTGGGCGCAATGCAGATCGGCTGCCTGAAACCGAGCCGGCGGATATCTTCGGCTTCCTCGGCGCTGGTGGCATGCCAGCCGGTGGCCGAGGCAAAGGCACCGGGGTGGATGAAAAGCTCGGCCATTTTTTTCTTCCAACGATGATGCCGGTAGGCCCAGTCGCTCATCATGCCGCGGGGAGCGATGATGAGCGGGACACCAAAATGGCGGGCGGCGGTGTGGGCGTAATGCAGGGTGCGCAGCCAGAGCGCGTGATGGTGCACACAGTCATACCCGGCGGAACGCAGATGCAGTTTCAGCTCATGCGAAGGGCAAAGCCAGCCGGGAAAATCGCGGGGAAAGATCGCCACACGGGCGGCATCCGGAAACGGGACCGCGGGTACTTGTACCTGCGTGGCCAGCAAATCGGCGGTGATCCCCAAGCGCGCCTGGGCGTTGGCGAGGGCCCGAACTGATTTCGACGGACCGCCATGACGTTCCTCGAGACTCGGTACAATATGGCAGACGCGCATGCGGACGTTCAGCTCGGCTCCGGCCGCGGTTTGACCGGGCGACAAGGCTGGCCCACACAGACCATGCGCGGAGGCAAATCTCTCACGACGACGGAACGCGCACCGACGACGCTCAATTCTCCCACCGTCACACCCGGGCCCACAAAAACATCGGAGCCAAGCCAGACGTTGCGACCGATCGTAATAGGCTTGGCCACGAGCGGCATCTCCCAGCGGGTGAAATCATGCGTACCCGCGCAAAGATGGCAGTGCTGGCTGAGATTGGCGCCGTATTCGATCCGGATGGGCGCAAGATTATATAGATTCACGCCAGGCCCGACCATGCTGCGCGGAGCGAGCGACAGTTTCCAAGGGAACATGATTTTCGCCGTGGGAAAAATCACCACCTGGCCCGGGTGCGGGATATCCGCGCCGGAAATTTTCAAGAGCCAGGCGCGAAAGGCGTGCAGCGGTCGCGGGCTCCAGCGAAACAGCGTTGATTGCACCGCGAGCCAGAGCCAGCGGCGCAACACTTCGGATTTCGGATAAGGCGTCGCGCAATTCCGACCGAGGTAGGGCTCAGGATTATTCACGAGGACGACGATGGGGAATTTGCCGGAGCGGTCAATTGCTTGAAATCCTCCAGCAGCGTTGCGGCGTAGCGGGCGTAGTCGAAGCGTCGCACCGAGTCTTGGGCGGCGACCGCGAGCTGCTGGCGCAGCCCGGGTTCACGGAGCAACCGGATGATCGCGCCGGCGAGCTGTTGGGCGGCGTCTGGTGCGGTATGGTCGAAGGTCAGGGCGTTTTCCCCGTCGCGCACGAAGTCGGCGAAACAGGCGAGCCGGGAAACGACCGGCACCGCGCCCGCGGCCATGGCTTCGGCGACGGCCACGCCAAAAGTTTCGCCCTGCCCGGCGAGGCTGGGGTAACAGAAAATATTGATCCGGCGGTAGACGCCGGCGAGGGTGCGCTCGTTGAATTGCGGATCGAGCAGTTGAAAGCGATTCGCCGGCAGGGCTGCGGATATCCGGTTGAGCAATTGCGTGCGAAACAAGCTGCCGGATCCTCCGCGGGCGATATCGGACGGCCCGCACACCAGCAAACGCCACGCGGGCAGGCCGGGAGCTTGGGCCACGAATTGCATGGCCTCGGCCAGCAGCAGCACCCCTTTTTCCTCGTGGATGCGGCCGATGAATCCGACGCAGATCTGATCCTGGCCGGAATCTGACGGGAAAGGCGAAGTCGTGGTGCCGGGTTGGTTGAGCAGGTTCCAGTTGATCGGATAGCCGGTGACGCGCGCGACCGGTGCCAGCGCCGGATTTTCCTCCAGTACTTTGTCGCGAACAAAACTGCTCGGGGCGAGCACGCGGGCGATGGCGCGGTAACGACGATATTGGCCCTTGGGCATCCGCCCGGTCATGAGCACGACCTTGCCCGCCCTGGGTTTCAGCCAGCCCAGCCACATGGGCAGGGCGACGGCATTCACAATCACGACGTCGGCTCGCGGCAGGGCAAAAAACACCTGCCAGCTCCACAGGAAATCCAGCAGCAGATTTTGCCAGAGTTTGCGTTTGTGATCGTAGCCGCGCAGGCGCAGATGCCTGATATCCTCGTGAATCTCCTCGTCGGGTAGACCGGGCCAGCGGCGGGAAATAGTGGTCACCTGATGTCCCTTCGCGGCGAATTTTCGGGCGAGCTGGTACCAGGATTTTTCGGTGGCGCCGCCGCTGAGCGGAGGCACCGGCAGAAAGAATCCGTTGACGATGGTGATCTTCAAGCGTTGGGACAAAAACGAAACGAACGACTAGGCCGGACTGGGCAGAGCCAGTGTGTTGTAGGTGGTGCGGGAGACCGGAACCTTCCCGGCTTCACCGCTTTCGTATTGGTACAAGGTGTAACCGAGTCGGTGCAGGAACGCGGTGGCTTCGTCGGCGTTGCGCTCGTAGACTTCCGTGAGAATGATCGGCCGGTGTTTGGTCAGCATGGCCTCGCCGCCCCGGAGCACCCGCATTTCGGCGCCGTCCACATCGATCTTGAGCACATTGGGCGGAGGCAGGGTTTCCGCCAGCCAATCGAGAGTCAGCACCGGGGTCAGGTGGCGTTCGCGCACCTGACCCGTGATCTCCGTGCCGGCACCGCCGCCGGTTGATTCGAGATGGGACGCGGCGCGGCTGCGTTCCGGCACATGCAGCCACTC
>CAZIQP010000170.1:0-7609 GCA_964541315.1 uncultured Opitutaceae bacterium | reverse complement strand
GGCAAACGGCTGGTTATTTTTGGCTGCGGCTATGTCGGCTCGGCGGTGGCGCGGGCTGCCGTGGCGGCGGGCGCACAGGTCGAGGCGCTGACGCGTAATCCCGAAAAAGCGGTGACGCTGCGCGCGCTCGGGTTGGGCAAAGTCGTGGTCGCAGAATTGTCGTCGAGCGACTGGCATGGGCAGATCGAGGCTGGCGCGGATTTTGTGGTGAATTGCGTCAGCTCCGGCGGCGGACCTGACGGTTATCGGCAGTCTTATGTGGGCGGCATGGCGTCGATTATTGCCTGGGCGGAGCAAGGGAGGGTACCCATCGGCACGATGCTTTACACGAGCAGCACCTCGGTGTATCCGCAGGGCGGGGGCGCGGTGGTGGAGGAAACGGCGCGGGCGGAAGGCGCGACGTCGAACGGGAAAGTGATCTGTGAATCGGAGATGCTTTTGGAGAAAGCCTCGGTCGCGGCCTGCCAACGTTGGTTTATTCTGCGACTGGCGGGAATCTACGGGCCGGGCCGGCATCATCTGCTCAATCAACTTCGTGAAGGAGTGACCGAGCTGGGCGGCAGCGGGACTCATCGACTTAATTTGATTCATCGCGACGACATCGTGTCGGCTGTGCTGGCTTGTCTTACGGCCCCGGAAGCGATCGGCAGTCAGATTTTCAACGTGGCGGACACTGCGCCGGCGATGCGGGAAGAAGTGGTGCGGTGGCTGGCCGGGCAATTGCAACGGCCGCTGCCAACCTTCGACGGCGTGCCCGGTACCCGTCGTGGTGGTGAGCCGATGCCGGATCGGGTGATTGCCAGTGACAAAATCCAGAGTGTGCTGGGCTGGCAGCCGAAGTACGCGGATTACAAGGCGGGTTTCGGGGCGATTTTGGGCGGGTGAGCGTGGAAGAAAATTTTAAACCGCTAAGCCACACTGATGGGCACTAATAAATGAAGGGATTATGGCACCACGGAATACACGAAAAAAACCTGCGGCCCACGATGACGTTAGCCTACCAAGGATTCTTACCTGATCCGGAAGCTCCACTTGGCGGCGGGGCCTTGGGCGAGGATGCTGGCCTGGTAGATGCCGGGAGGAAGATTGCGGGTGGAGAATGTCGCACTGTAATTGGCGTCGTTCCAGCGGCTGTAGAGTTCCTTGCCGGGCAGATGTTCGATGGTGGGCAACAGCACGAGCTCGTTGCCGCGACGGTAGAGTTCGATGTCGCCGAGCTGGTATTTCAGATCGCTCAAGGTCCCGGTGAAGTAGGCCGTGTAGTCGGCGCCGGCTTCGGCGCTGGCGGGTGCGCTGACTTGATCGATGCTTTTGAGCAAACCGGGTTTGTCGACCAGAGCGGTGGTGAAATCCATACCCAGGCCGAGCAGGCCGCGGGAAATGGGCGCATCGTCGCCCCCGATTTTTTCGGCGGGCCGGCGTGTGTCGACCGGCACTTTTTCCCAGCCGGCTTCCTTGAGCTTGGCCGCGGTGTAGCGCTGCTTCATCTCGGCGGCGGGCTCATGGCCCTTGCCGGGCTTACGGTAACGCAGGTTGATGAATGTGTAGCTGACGATGAAGACAGCAATGACCAGCGCGACCCATTTCATGGGCCAGGGTTGGGGTTGCGCGGTCGGTCGGCGGGAAGGCATTCGGTCGCAAAACTATCGGCGTGGGAGATAATTGGTGGCAAGCTCAGAGAGCCGGAGCGAACGGACATGGCACGACGATTTTGAAGTGAGCAGCTTTATGCCGCGATTCGTAAGTAGCATTGGGTGCGAATCGCGGCGTAAAACCGCTCCTACAATGAGGAGAAAAAATTCAGCCTCAGTTTTTCGGCGCGGGCTTGGGCGTGGGGAAATGGATTCGTCCGACAAACTGGATAAGCCGTTCGCGCAGGATGGCGTTTTCCTCCTCAGGGGTTTTGTTGAAAAACTTCCGCTGGGTGACCCGCTCGGCGAGCTCAATGCTGAGAACGTAGATGCGTTCGCCCCGGACGAAGAGCAGATTGCCCCGCTTGGCCACGGGAGCAGGTTCGGCGGCCGGCCCGCCGGGAACAGCCAACTGATTGGCGAAGGCGGAGCCGCCAGGCAACAGGGCAAAGCCCAGCAATGAGCCGTCCATCAATTCGGGGGTGAAGAGGGTGGCCTCGGCGGTTGAACCGGGGTAACGCGCCTGGAAATCAGCCAAAACATAGGTGACATAAAAACTGGACAGGTATTCCCGCAGGCCTTTTTCGGTCAGATCCCAGCGCTGTGACATATCGAGGGGAAAACTGGCCAGGCTGATGTGGGTGCTGACGCTGTCGTCGAAGGTCACCACATTTTCAGTGTCGGTGATTTCACCGCCGAGTTCGGGCAGCACCGGCACCCGCACCGTGTAGATGCCGCCAGGCGCAATGTAGCTGTCGCGTTTCAGCGTGCCGTACAGCTTTTCCGGGGCGGGAAGATCTCCGGCTGGCAAACCGGCCGGAATCAGGCTGAAGGCCGCCGCAATGGTCAGGTGACGAAGCTTGATCATGATGACCGGGTGAAAATGGACGCCCGTTGAAAAATTTCAAGACTGGTCACGCAATGGGGACAAACAGTTTCTGCCAAAGTTGCACCGGGATATCCTCGGGGCGGGCGCGGGCATCGCGGCCGGCCGAGGGAAGATCGGCGAGCCACGCGGCGCCGTCGTCGGGCAGTTTGCCCCGCAGGAGCGAACCGATTTGTTTGCGACGCTGCTGAAAGCAGGCGCGGATCAGCCGTTTTACGGCCGGATCGAACAGAAAAGGCCGGGCACGGAGCGCGAGATTGAGCAGATAGGATTCGATCTCGGGCTGGGGAAAAAAGCAGCCGGCAGCCACCTTGTGCCCCCGATCAACGGCAAAGACCGACTGCACAAAGATCGAGATCGAGCCAAAGAGTTTGGAGCCCGGTGCGGCCGTGTAGCGCTGCGCCGCTTCCTGTTGCAGCATCAGAACCATGCGCTCTGGCAGGGGGCCGCCAAGTATCCCGTCCATCCATGGCGTCGAAATGGCGTAGGGCAGATTGGCCACGACCTTGAATGACTTGGCGCGGACGGGATCAATGGCCGCAAGCGGATGCTCCACGGCGTCGCCTTCCATCAAGTGCAATGTGGAAGGATATTGTCTGACCAAAGTCTCTTCCAGGTGCGCGTGCAACTGACGGTCCTTTTCCACAGCCCACACTTCCGCGCCGGCTTCAAGCAAGGCGGAGGTCAGCGTGCCGAGGCCGGGTCCGATCTCGACCACCGCATCGCCTGGCTTCACATCCGCCAGTTCGAGGGACTTGCGGACGATATTGCCGTCGACGAGGAAATTCTGGCCAAGAAAACGCTTCGGCTGGTGGCCGAGACGGGCGAGCAGTTCGCGCGTGGCAGAGGGGGAAAGCGGCATGGTTAATTTTCCCGGTCCCATTCCAGATGGAACTTATGCAGGCCACGGTGAATAACCGGGGCGAGAATGACCCCCGTGGTGGCAATCAGCGCAATGCCGCAGTAAATCGCGTAGCAACCGGCGAAGATCTTGACTGCATCCCCGTGCAGGGGGGAAATCGGCCCCATGCCCGAGAGGATCATGGCGGCATCAAGAAAGGCGTCGATCCAGGCCAGCCCGCCCAGGAAATGGTAGCCGGCCATGCCGATGCTCAGGGAAAACAGGATCAGTCCGATGCCGGCAGCCACACTCCGGCCGAGGCGTCGGATAAATTCACGCCGGGGCAGAAGCGCCTGTTTGCGGTGCTCAAACATGGCGGCGAAAGTCCTCGATGAGGGCGGTCGGATTGTCGGCACGCATCAACGACTCGCCGACGAGCAAGGCGTGGGCGCCGCAGGCGCGCGCGCGCGCGGCATCGGCTTCCGTGGAAAAACCGCTTTCGCTGATGGCGGTGATATTTTTTGGAAAAAGCGGGATCAGGCGCTCGGAGAGTCCGATATCAGTTTTGAAAATGGCGAGATCGCGGTTGTTCACGCCGATGATTTTGGCGCCGTGTCGGAGGGCGCGGCCCAATTCGGCTTCGGTGTGGATCTCAAAGAGCGAATCGAGCCCGGCGGCGTTCGCCGCGGCAAAAAGCGTGGAGATGTCGGCATCGGCCAGGGCCCGGACGATGATCAAAATGGCGCTCGCACCGGCCTCACGCGCCTGCAGGACCTGGATCGGGTGAACCATGAAATCCTTGCGGATGCACGGGCGGGGAGTTGCCGTGTTGGCGAAATGGGCCGTGACTTCGCGCAGGTCGGAGAGCTGACCGCCGAAATATTTCTGATCGGTAAGGATCGAAAGCGCATCCGCTCCGGCGGCTTGATAACGCCGCGCCTGGGTCAGGGCGGAAATTTCCTCCTTGATCGCGCCGGCTGACGGGGACCGGCGTTTGATTTCGGCGATGACTGCCAGCCGTCCGTCCGGCCGACGCAAGGCCGGGGCGAAGGCAGGCGGCGGTGGCAGGGCGGCATTCAGCCGGGCCAGTTCCTCCAAAGGCACCGGCCGGACGAGCGGGGCGATCTCCGCCCGCTTGTGGGCCATGATTTCAGTCAGTTTGTCCATGCGTGAGCCACCACGAAATACACGAAACACACGAAAGGAACATGAAAATACCGGGCATTTTTTCGTGTATTTCGAGTATTTCGTGGTTACGCAAGGGAATGACCGCCATGGAAGAATTACGCCAGACGATCGCCCGGCTTCGCGGCCCCGGCGGCTGCCCCTGGGACATCGAACAAACCCATCAATCGCTCACCCGCTGCCTGATCGACGAGTGTAGCGAGCTCCTCGACACCATCGACCGGCTCGACATGCCGCACATGCGCGAGGAACTCGGCGACGTGCTGATTCAGGTCGTGTTTCACGCCCAGCTCGCCGAGGAGAAAGGCCATTTCAACCTCGAGGACGTCGCCCGCGAAATCAACGAAAAGCTCATCCGCCGCCACCCGCATGTCTTTGGCACCGGCGACAAGCTCAGCACTTCGGGCGAGGTCATCAACAAATGGGAACAGATTAAGGCGCTTGAAAAGAAAAACGGGCCGGCCCCGTCCGGCATTTTCAAGGAGCTCCCGCCGCGCCTGCCTGCGCTCATGCTGGCCGAGGCCGTCTGGAAGCAGATTGGGAAAAAGAATCTGCCCGCTGAGACCGCGGTGGACACGGCCAAAATCAAGGCCCTCGGCACATCGCTTGATGAGCCGACGCTCGGCCGGCTGCTGTTTGAGCTGGCGGCGGCGGCCCGGGCGAAAAACCTCGATCCCGAGGGCGCGCTGCGTCAGCACACGGCGAAAGTAATGCGGACGGTGGAAGAGAAAGCCGGGGCGGGGGCGGTTGCATGAGTTTTTAACCGCGAATGAATACGAATGGACCTGAAAGGGAACTGCGGTTGCTGAGATCGGATGTAGGAGCGGCTTTATGCCGCGCTGCTTCGTTGGGATCGCGGCATAAAGCCGCTCCTACAGTTTGAGCAAACGCAGTCATCCCATGCCACTTCCTCCCGCAGTCGCCGGCGAATGGCTCCAGCCCTTTCTCGACCATCTGGCCAAGGAGCGCCGCTATTCGGCCTACACGGTCCGCAACTACCGGCAGGCCTTTGAGGATTTTTATGCGTGGCTGCTATCGGGCGGCCGGGCGTCGCACGGTTTCGCGTCACTCACGGCGCGCGATGTGCGCGACTTTGTCGTGGAGGGGCAGCGCCGGTTTGAGCGCCGCACCCTGCACAATCATGTGTCGGGCCTGCGCCGTTTTTTCCGCTTCTGGATGCAGCGCGGCAGACTCGCCCGGAATCCGTTCACCGGCGTTCCCCTGCCAAAACTCACCAAACCGCTGCCAAAATTTCTGACCGAAACGCAGATGACGGCGCTGCTGAACGGCCCGTTGCGCCTGTTGCAAAACGAGACGCTCGATGCTTTCATCGCGTGGCGCGACCGATTGGTGCTCGAATTGCTGTATGGCGGCGGCTTGCGGGTGAGCGAGCTGGTGGAGTTGAACTACGGGGCGATCGATTTCGCCAGCGGCAGCGCGCGGGTGCTGGGCAAGGGCAAGAAAGAGCGGATCTGTCCGCTCGGCGCCGTGGCGATGGCCGTGCTGAAGAAATTTCGCGATGATCACGCCAAGCATACCGGCCCGATCTCGCCGGTGGTCGTCACCGTGCGACATCAACGCCTGCCGGTGCGCGCGGTGCAGTTGCTCGTGAAGAAATATCTGGCTCTGGCGGATCTCCCGATGGACATCACGCCGCACAAACTGCGGCATTCGTACGCGACGCACCTGCTCAACTCCGGGGCTGATCTGCGCGCCGTGCAGGAATTGCTCGGCCACGCCAGCCTCACCACGACACAGATCTACACCCATACCAGCGTTGCCAGGCTGAAGGAAATCCACACGAAAGCTCACCCGAGAGCCTGAAATTGAGAAAAGAACACGGGTCCGCTCCGCGCTTGTCAGAACCGGCTTCGGTGGCGATCGGTGATCGTGCCGGCCCGATGCATCATAACATTTGCATCCGTTTTTTAGCGATTAAATGATTTGTCTGCGGAGTAGCGGCGATGGTGCATGCGAGGGCAGCGTGGCGAGGGTGAGGTCGGGTGATTGCAGCAGGCGGGCTATGGCTTCGCAGAGCGCGACGGTGCCGCCGGACGGAATCAAGGTGGCTGCGAGGTCCGGGCGAACTTGCTCCACGACACCATGCACGCCCGAACTGAGGATCGGCCTGCGGCAGACCATTGTTTCGAGGATGACGCGGGGCGAGGATTCTTCGTAATTCGGGAAGCAAAGAGGAAAGGCGGGAAAAAATTGCCATGGGGTGGTCAGGAGCAGGGGTCGAAAATATCATAATTTTGGACAATCAAAAGACGTCACTTCTCACTGGTTCTTGACTAATTGTTTCGAACCGGGGGTCGGAAAGAGCAGCGGTTCAGAGACAGAAACGGTCAGGATGCCGCCGCCGGTGTCGCCAGCGGCGAGACGGTGCCCGTGTCGTTCGCGTGGACGGTGCGGGCGAGCAGGATGCTGAGCAGGCCGCCGGCGACGGCGATCCAGCCGAGCCAGTTGAAGTGAACGAGATGCCCGTTCGGTTGCTTGGTCACGATCCATCCTCCCAGCGTGGAGCTGATCCCGGACGCCAGATCCCGGGCGCAACTGGTCAGGCTCAGGAAGGCTCCGCGGCGGGACGACGGCACCGCCAAGGTCACAATGGCCTGGCCGGGCACGAACCGCCCGCTCGCGAACATGAAGAACAGTCCCGCCAGCGCCAAGGTCGCCCACACTGGCAGCGGCCCGGCATTCGCGATCGCGAGGATGACGACGGAGGCAGCCACCACCATGTAGGTGAAAACGCGGTGACGGCCGTGGCGATCCGCGAACTTTCCCACCTGCGGGGCCGTGACGACGCTCACCACGCCGCCGATGAAGTAGACGAGGAAGAGATATTTTTCCGGCAGGGCCACGTCGCCCACGAGGTGCGTGGATAGCAGTGGGATGATGGCGAAGTGGCCGAGCACCATCACCGCCATGAAGAGGATCCCGCGGCCGGCGTTGCTGTCCCGCAACAATTCCCGGAAGGCCTGGCCCTTGTCGGCTCCGCTTTGCAAATGCCCGCGCACCGGAGGGACCACGCGAAAAATTATGCACCACACTATCACGCCGACC
>CAZIQP010000169.1:0-7612 GCA_964541315.1 uncultured Opitutaceae bacterium | reverse complement strand
GGGTCTCGCCCTGTTTCAGGCGGGCGCGGAACTCATCCGTCTTGGCGCGGAGCTGGTCATCAGTGAGCGACTGGTAGGCCAGTTCGTGCTCGTTGATGCGCGTGACGATGGGGCGGCATTTCTCGACGTATTTGCGATGATGACGGCCGGCGAATTTTCTAAAGAGGAAGCTTAACATGAAAGACGGTGACGATTAGCGGGGGAAAGCGCCTTGGCAAACGGCAAATCGCGCAACGATTTTTTCCCGGCAAGCCCCCTAAATCGATAGCGATCATAAACTCAGCCATAAATCCGCCCACCCGGCAACCGGGCCTGTCCGGGTAAAACGGCCCCCGGACAGAAGTTCACTCCGGCACCACTCGTCTTGAACTGCGTGGAACTGCCAAGCAGCTTTCCACTTCTGGAGGCCGGGCTCCACCCTGCAAACCAGCGTCAATCTTTACCAAAATAGATCAAGGCCTAGCACGGGGCCTGCTAATTTGGCAGGTATGGTAACCCACAATTCACAACTCCCCTCGGGTTCGACTGCCACCCCGGACCCTTTCGCTGATTATGCGACCGATAATTTTTTCGACGAGATGGTCGGGCCTGACCACAAAATGCGTCCCCACTACCAGCGCTATGCCGAGCGCTTTGCCGGGGTCGGCAAGGAGGAATTCGACGCCAAGCGCCGCTCCGTGGACCTCGCTTTTCTGCGGCAGGGCATCACCTTCAATGTCTATGGTGACGCCCAGGGTGCGGAGCGTGTTTTCCCCTTCGATCTCGTGCCCCGCATCATCCCTGCCGACGAATGGGAAAAACTCGAGGCCGGTCTGATTCAGCGCATCACCGCGCTCAACCTGTTTCTCCACGACATCTATCACGAACAACACATCCTGCGCGACGGCACCATCCCGCCGCACTATGTTTTGTCGGCAAAACATTTTCGGCGCGAGTTCGTGAACTTCAAGGTTCCGCGCGATATCTACATCCACATCTGCGGCACCGACATTATTCGCGACGACAAAGGCCAGTACCTCGTCCTTGAAGACAACGCCCGCTGCCCTTCCGGCGTGAGCTATGTCTTGGAAAACCGGCGCGCCCTCAAACGCACCTTCCCGGAAATCTACGAGTCCTACGGCGTGCGACCGGTCGACCATTATCCTGACGAGTTGTTGAAAATGCTGCGCTACGTCGCGCCCACGGGCGTGGCGGATCCCACGGTTGTATTGCTCACGCCCGGTTCGGCCAACTCGGCGTATTTCGAACACACCTACCTCGCCCGGCAGATGGGCATCGAGATCGTCGAGGGCCGTGACCTCGTTGTCCGCGACCAGCATCTGTTCATGCGCACCACCAAGGGGCTTCGTCCGGTTCATGTCGTCTACCGGCGCATCGACGATGATTTTCTTGATCCCACGGTTTTCCGGCGCGACTCCGCACTCGGGGTTCCCGGCCTGGTCAACGCCTATCGTGCCGGCACCGTCTCGCTCGCCAACTCCATCGGGACCGGCGCGGCGGACGACAAGGTCATGTATTATTTCGTCCCGCGCATCATCAAATACTACCTCGATCAGGAGCCGCTGATTCCGAACGTACCGACCTATCTGGCGAGCGAGGAATCGGACAAAAAGTACATGGTCGAAAATCTTGACAAACTCGTCGTGAAAGCCGCCAACGAAGCCGGTGGCTACGGCATGTTGATGGGCCCGCAGGCGACGCAGGCGGAGCGCGACGAATTCCGCAAACGCATCCTCGCCGATCCGCGGAATTACGTCGGCCAGCCCATGATTTCGCTCTCGCGCCATCCCACGCATTGCGAGGGCGAAGGCTTTGCCGGCCGGCACATCGACCTGCGACCGTTCATTCTCTACGGCGAAAAACCGGTCGTCATTCCCGGTGGTCTCACCCGGGTGGCGCTCCGCAAAGGTTCCCTTGTCGTCAACTCCTCCCAAGGCGGCGGCAGCAAGGAAACGTGGGTGCTCTATGGCAACAAATAATGCCCCGCCACCCATGCGACCATCCATACCTCTTGCTGTGGGAGCGGCTTTATGCCGCGATCAAACGTTTTCTTGCGGCCTAAAGCCGCTCCTAAATCAAACCAGCCGAACCCGGCTTCGAGCCGCCTTACCTCTCAAAGATAATCCACCCCTTACATGCTAAGCCGTGTCGCTAATTCACTCTACTGGATGAGTCGTTACATCGAGCGCGCCGACAACACCGCCCGTCTCGTCGATGTGAATCTCCAGCTCCTGCTTGATTACCGACGGATCGACGACGAAGCGCTCGCCGGACACTGGAGACCCATCCTCGAGAGCACCGGCGACGAGGAAAAATTCAAGTCGCTGCACCCCGACGCTAATGGAGCAAACGTGACAGAATTCCTCGTGCTCCAGCCGGAGAATCCCAATTCCATCGTCTCCGCCATCGCGCAGGCGCGCGAAAATGCCCGCATGGTACGCGACCAGCTCACGAGTGACTTTTGGGAGGAACTGAACCGGCTGTACCTGCATGTGCATTCGTCCCGCGCGCGCACCATCTGGCGCAGCAGCCCTCACGAATTTTTCCAGGAAATAAAAAACAGCGTCCTGCTGCTCCATGGTCTGGCCAACGCCACGGTTGTGCGCAACGAAGGCTGGAACTTCATGCAGACCGGCTGCTTTTTGGAACGCGCCGACAAGACCTCGCGTCTGCTCGATGTCCGGCATGCCTCCATCCCGGAGCGCGGCGCTCCGGCCGCCGCCAGCCAGGAGGATGTGCTCGGCTGGTCCGCCGTGCTGCGTTCCTGCAGTGCTTGGGATGCCTACAAGGCACAGCACGGGGCGGAGGTGCAACCGGCGCTCGTGACCGAATTCCTCCTCCTCTCCGACGACTTCCCCCGTTCCGTCCGTTTCTGTGTCGCGGCCACCGACTCCTCGCTCCGCCGCATTTCCGGCGTGGCCGGCGATCGCTTCAGCAACAACGCGGAGAAACTCGCCGGCCGGCTGCTTGCCGAACTGAGCTTCAGCTCCGTGACGGACGTCTTCGATCACGGCTTTCACGGCTACATTGACCAACTGCAGAGCAAGCTCAACGCCATCGGCGCGGCCCTCTTTCAAGCCTACATTTACCAACCCTTCCACACCCTCGAGGACTACGAGCTCCGCCAGCAGGAGGAACAGCAGCAGCAATGCGCCCGGCCGGCCGCGCCTCCCGCCCCATGAAATTGCACGTATCCCACCTCACGCGCTACGACTACGGTAGCGCGGTGCGGGAGAGTTTTAATGAAGCCCGGCTTCAGCCCGCCGCCGACCACCGGCAGGCTCTCCATGATTTCAAGCTGCTCATCACCCCGCACGCCACGGTTTCGCACTATCCGGATTTTCACGGCAATACCGTGCATCTCTTCGAGATTAATCCGCCCCATCTCGAGCTCAGCGTTTCCGCCCTGGCAACCGTCACCACAACCGACTCGCCCGCTCTCGCGCCCACGGACGCGCCCGCCCCTTTGAGCGAATTGAGCAAAAGCATGATGCTCGACAGTTGCTATGAGTTTCTTCCACCCAGCACCTATGTGGAAATCACCCCTGAAACGACCAGCCTGGCCCGGCTGGCTGCGGGCAACGAGTCCGACGTCTGGCAGGCGGCGCAGTCCATCATGCGGTACGTCCACGGTGAGTTTCACTATCAGCCCGCCTCCACGAACGTGCACACCCACATGCGCGAAGTGCTGAAGGCGCGCCATGGCGTCTGCCAGGATTTCGCCCATGTCATGCTGGGATTTTGCCGTGCGCTGCAAATCCCCGCGCGCTACGTCAGCGGTTATCTCTACAACGGTCCGGCCGATCAACTGAAAGGCGCCCAGGCCAGTCACGCCTGGGTCGAGGTGCATGTGCCCGGCCACGGCTGGTGCGGGCTCGATCCGACGAACGCACAATCGGTCGCCGGTAATCATGTCAAGGTCGCCACCGGCCGCGACTACGCCGATGTTTCCCCGCTGAAGGGCACCTACCGCGGCACCGATCGCCGCAAGATGACCGTCGATGTGCTCGTCACAAAAGTGGAGGAGACTGCCGCCGGGCAATCACAGGTGCAGTCACAAGGAGCTTTCACCCGCGGCGCGGCGTAGCGAAATGCAGCAAGGCAAGATCCCGGGTGGAACGCGTTGCCCTCAACGCGTTTTCTTTGTGCTCACACCTTCGTCTTGAAATAAGCGATCGTTTTCTTGAGCCCTTCGGCGAGCGGCACCTTTGGTTCCCATTTCAAATATTTCTTGGCGAGAGTAATGTCGGGCTTCCTTTGCCGGGGGTCATCCATGGGCAGTGGCTTGTGCACGATTTTGGATTTGCTCTTGGTGAGCTTGAGTACGTTTTCGGCGAGTTCGAGCATCGTGAATTCGCCGGGATTGCCGAGATTGATCGGGCCGACGGTCTCGGTCTGGTTCATCAAACGGACAAACCCCTCAATGAGATCGTCCACATAGCAAAAGGAGCGCGTCTGCTGGCCGTCGCCGTACATCGTGATGTCCTCGCCCTTGATGGCCTGCACGATAAAGTTGGAGACAACCCGACCATCATTCGGATGCATGCGCGGGCCGTAGGTGTTGAAAATGCGCACGACCCGGATGTCGACTTTGTTTTCGCGATGGTAGTCGAAGAAGAGCGTTTCCGCGCAGCGCTTGCCTTCGTCGTAGCACGAACGTTTGCCGATGGGATTCACGTTGCCCCAATAACTCTCTGGCTGCGGATGAACGGCTGGATCACCGTACACTTCCGAGGTGCTGGCCTGAAACACTCGGGCTCTCACGCGCTTCGCCAGACCAAGACAGTTGATCGCGCCCATCACTGAAGTTTTCGTGGTCTTGATGGGATTGTACTGGTAATGCGGCGGCGAGGCAGGACAGGCGAGATTGTAGATCTGGTCGACCTCGAATTTGTACGGGTCGATCACATCGTGACGCACGAACTCGAAATTGGGATTGCTCAGCAGGTGCGCAATGTTGCCCTTCGTGCCGGTGAAAAGGTTGTCGATGCAAACGACCTCATGACCGTCGGCCAGCATCCGGTCGCTCAAGTGACTGCCCAGAAATCCGGCACCGCCGGTGATGAGTATGCGCATGGGAATAGCAGGTGGAAAGTGAAGGTGAAAGTGAAAGTGGCAGGCGGCAGCTTGGCGAGCCTTCAGTACGAACCTCTGCTGTCGTGCACGTTTGACATCCACGAAGTGTATTCACTTGTGCACAATCATGGCCCCATCATTGTGGTATACCATGTGGGTATACAATGAGTAGCGTCTGTCCCTTCTGGCAGTCTTGATGGCCAGCAAAATTCACCCCCGAAAGACTCTCAATCCACCTAAAGTACAGTACCCAACTCGATGAAGAAGGCCGTCAAACCTCGTTATTTCATTGTGAAGCATGACCTGCTTTCACTGCGCGCAGTTCCCGGTTTCATCTGGCGAGGCGATATACTGCCGCCAGCAATTCCCCGAATGTTCAGCAATGTACAAAGAGGTGACCGATGGATTGCTTTTGCTTACATCAAGGACGAAAACGAACGGAAGGCATGCGCACAAGTCACCGGCATCTATGAATGCACTGCTGAGGCTGAACACGGCCCCATTCCCCGTCACTGCCGGACGAGCTACTGGGGTCGGGGGTGGAACGGGAAAGCATGGATAATTCGAGGAAGGAAATTTGGAAAACAACCCACTTTTGGTCCTGTCAGCATTCCCCCGATCGACACCATACTCAAAAGATATGTCCAAAAGCAGGCGACCATCGTCCGCCTCCGGAACGCGCGCGAATTCGAGGCGATCCATCGCGAAGTCGTGAAGCGCGCGTTCAACAGCACTGAAGTCCCGGTTTTGGCGCGGGAACCTCGCAACGAGCAAGAGGTTCTTGCCGTGGTCGCCGGTGGCTTTAGACAGATCGGAATCAAAGAGATCCTGCGCATTCGGACGGGCTTCCCCGATATGCTTGTTCGAATTGGCAACCGTGAGGTCCACATAGAGCTCGAATACAATAGCGTGAGCTTCAAGGCCCACTTGCCTGACCTACACAAGGTCCGAGGACAACGCCACAAATTACTCGCGAAAACCAAACACCGTGGCGACAGGCGACCTGTGGCCATCCTGTGCTGGCTTGATGGGGACAAGCAACGGAAGCTTACCGAGCAAGTTCGAAACCTGCGTATTTTCGAACTCCAGACACTCTTGCGTGAGAAGCGTAAGATTCGTATCTGATTCTCGGAGCCTAAAAAAAGCCCTTGGGGGTTGTGGTCGCCAGTCTGAAACTTGACAGCTCCCCCTCATGCACGCATTTTGCACGCATGACGCGCAAGACCATATCAATCGACGCCGATGTTTACCGTCAGCTCAACCACAAGAAAGCGCCGAAAGAAAGCCTCTCCGCCGCCCTGCGGCGTTTGCTCGCGGATGAAAAGGACCCGGCGGATTATCTGGAAGAATTGTTTGCCGTGCCAGTGGAAGCGGACCTCGGTCTGCTAAGACGACGCCAGTCAAATCCGACCCGCTCGTCCCGTCGCCGTCGTGTTGCTTGACACGACATTCTTCATCGATCTGGCCGACGAGACTGTAGCGCGACAGGCCGGACCATGCGCGGCTTGGTTGCGCACTCACCGTCATCTCGTGAAGCGGGTCAGCGTGATCACCCTCGGAGAATTTGCCGTCGGCGCCAGCATCAAGGAAACGCTCCGGTTCTTTCGCGGCTACCAACCCGTGGCACTGGGAGCAGCCACCGCCATCGCCGCCGGTCGCCTGCAAGCCTCGCTGTCGTTCGAAATGGGCGAAAACGATCTCTGGATCGCGGCGACCGCCCTGCGTTTCGGCTGGCCCTTGGTGACGAGAGACAAAGCGTTTGCCCGCGTGCCCGGCCTAAAAGTTGTCGGATACTAACCGCAGTTTAAGCATTCAAAATCAAGCGCATTCTCTATCGCAGCAGATGCGAGCCAACCGTCAATAATTCTACCATGTCGTATACCATCCAAGGTCTCATCGTGAGCAGGCAAGAACATGCTATTTGTTCTTCAAAAAAACTGCCTTTCGTTTCTCTTGAATTGGATTTGCTGCTCATTCCGCTTGATCGCAATCTTGTTTTTCTTGTCGAAGGCGACGAAACCGAACCGGCCGAGCTTACCGGAGAAACGGTGCCTCCATGGCTCTCTGAGCTTGGCGCGCCATTTGATCGGTCTGCCTATATCGAAGCGGAATTTTGGGGTGGCGACGGCATGCAAGCTTCGTGTGTCTGGACCAACAGGCAGTTATCGGAGCCGCCTGTAATTTCATCTGGCGCAATCAACTTCGCGTTGATGAAGTTGGGAATTCCGAACACCAACGCGGAATACCGCTTTGGCATTCCGGTGCCGTCCTTTCGGGGAAAAGATCTTTTTGATATGGTCGGATTGGGGCGCTTTCGAAGTACGGATGCTTGGATCAAAGCCGCTGGCCAGCAGCTCGCACAGTGAAAGCAATCAGCATCAGACCACCGAACCAACACGCTTTGTCTCATTCTCCCCCGCCTCATACCGCTCAATCCAAACCCGGTGCCAGGGACCGTAGTCGCCGGCTTCGATATGGGCGCGGGCCTGCGCCATCAGGTCGAGGTAGAAATGCACGTTGTGGATTGTCACGAGCG
>CAZIQP010000168.1:0-7685 GCA_964541315.1 uncultured Opitutaceae bacterium | reverse complement strand
CTCTCCGCCCCAGACGAAAAGCGCAGCCAAGGTGGGCAGATTTCTGCTTCCAACTCCAAACTAACAAAACACGGCCAGGCCCCTTTAGCACGGCCGCAATAAATCGAAGGCCTCGGGATTAAATCAGCGTTTCCCTAAACAAGAAAGTTTTGCGCCTTATCTAAGCGCCATTCCGGCCAGACCCTTTAGCACCCCGGCGCACACGTTGACGTTTGCGGCAGCGTAAGTCTCACTGGACACATATGGCAGAGCCAATACTGAACTGGGGAATCATGACGACGGGGTCCATCGCCCGGAAATTCGCCACGGACCTTCCGAGCTCGCGGACGGGCCGCCTCGCGGCCGTCGGCAGCCGGAATACAGCAACGGCGGACTCTTTCGCGCAGGAATTCGGCGGAGTTCGGGCGCACGGCAGCTATGAGGCCTTGCTGGCGGATCCGGGGGTGCAGGCGGTCTATGTCGCCACGCCCCACCACCTGCACTCGGAGTGGGCGATGCGGACGGCCGAAGCCGGCAAACACATCCTCTGCGAGAAGCCTCTCGCCCTAAACCGGGCTGAAGCCGAACGCATGATCGCGGCGGCGCGCCGGCACCGAGTTTTCCTGATGGAGGCGTTCATGTATCGTTGCCACCCGCAAACGGCCGCACTCGCTGCTCTGATCAGGGGCGGCGCCATCGGCGAATTGCGCCTGATTCGGGCCGCCTTCAGCGGGGTGCTTAAATACGACCCGGAACACCGGATGTTCAAGCGCGAACTCGGTGGTGGCGCCATCCTCGATCTCGGCTGCTATGCGGTTTCGTTCGCCCGCCTGATCGCCGGCGCGGCCGCAGGCCAACCGTTCGCCGAGCCCGTGGAGTTTCGCGCGACCGGCCGGCTGCACCACGAGGCCCGTTCCGACGAGTACGCCTCGGCCGTGGCCAAGTTCCCGGGTGATATCGTGGCCGAACTCTCGTGCGGCTCAACCGTCGTCAACGATATCTCCGCGCAGCTCCACGGGACGAAGGGACGGATCACCATTCCGACGCCTTTCTTCCCCGGGCTGGGAGGTCGCGATGAGCGGATCTTTCTTCATTGCGGGGGCACTGTCGCCCCCGAGAAAATCGTCTTTCCCGGCGGCGGCGTGCCCCTCTATGCCCACGAGGCCGACGCTGTCGGCGACGCCCTGGCTCGCAGTGAGCGCGAGGCATCCTGCATGAGCCATGCCGACACGCTTGGCAATATGGCCGTCCTGGACGATTGGCGGGCCCAGGTGGGCGTGACGTATCCCGGAGAATGAGCCCATCAATCCTCGCGCCGCGCGCCAAGTCAGGCCCGGCCTCAGTCCCGGGAGCACACGGCCGGCATGCGGATCAGGAGATCCCATCCCGGTGTCCGGCCACCGCCGTCCACGTGCCGACAAACGTCAAGAGCCGTCGGGCCCGGGCGACTCATGCGGGCGCGTCTCGGTCCCCTTCTCTTCCTGCGACAACAGGCGCATACCCTCCACGAATTTCGCGAATCCGCCAGGACCGGTCATCGGGTACGTCGCCCGCCCGATCGCCATTGACCGCGGTGGGGCAATGATGATTTCCCGGGCCACGTTGTGACCCACCACCGCTCCATGGCTGATCACGGCTCCTTCACCGATCGTCAATTTCCTGCCTTGGGTGCAGATAACCATGGAACCGGGACCGATCCAGACGTTGCGCCCGATCGTGACCTCGCCAACCCCCTGAGTATGGGCAATGATGATTGATCGGACCGATAGGACGGTGCGGTCGCCGATGCTGACCTTTTCCGGGAATTCGTTCTCGAGATAGACCTCGTCGCCGATGAAGACATCCTGCCCCAAGCGGACGCCCCGCAATCGGTGCAGAAATGGGCGCAGGGACATGGCTCCGGGGGAATTTCGGGCCAACCAATGCAGGATTCGGTTGAAGGTTCTGCGTGCTAAATTCTTGCGCGTGCCGGGAACTGGGAGGGGAGCGATCATCCGAATGATAACAGCGAAGGTGGAGTCCGCCGGCGCAATATCAAGACCAACTTTGCTCCCAGACCGCAGGGATGTCGCCGTGGACTCGTCCGGGGAGTTGCCAATTTTTTTCTGGCCTTGGCAACGAATTCCCCGAGCATGCCAATCGGCTAGGCGCGGCGAATGCCGGTCCAAGGCCGAAGACGAAAAACCATGCGTGAGCCCGACACCGAGCTGGTCGCCTATTTGCAGCGATGGGTACCGTATTACCGGGACCTGAAGATCGAGAGGTTCAGCGACATCCCCCCGATTTCCAAACCAGTGCTCGTGCGGAATTTTCCGGCACTAGTGAGCGATGAATTTTTCCCGATCAAGGAGGCGCTTTGCCGCCTCGCGGCGGACGCCGAACCCGGGGCGGTTGTTTCGAATAATCAGATCCGGTCAATTCCCGGGGTCGCAATTGAGCAGACCACCGGCACCACCGGCATCCCCGGCCGTTTTCCCAAGTCTGATCCGGAGCGCAAGCGTCTCTCGATGGGAATCTGGCGGATGAGACGCCGCCTGGATCCAGAGGTGGCACCGGGAAATTTCCTGCCCATGATGCACCTGCCCTTCGGTTCCGAAACGGATCGCCGGATCGAATTCGCGAAGGATCCCGGAGAAATCCGCTCGTTCTACGACGAAGTTGCCCGCCGCAAGATTCGCTGGATTCATGTCGTGCCCAGGCTCATCCGGCGCCATATCGAGCAGCTTCGCGCCGCGGGTTGCGACCATCTTCATGGCATCATCAAGGTCTGCGAAACAAACGGTGAATACCTGAGCGATGCGGATCGCCAATGTATCGCCGAGTTTTTCGGCTGCCAGGTCCTCAATCAATACGGCTGCATCGAATGCTGGACGATGGCCTCCAATTCGGCGGGCGGGGGATCCCTCGACGTACTCGAGGAGAATGTCCATCTTGAGCTCCTGCGTCCGGTAACGTTTGCGCCGATAACGACTCCGGGCGAGGTGGGGCTTGTCGCGGTGACTTCACGCATCCTGCGTCTGCTCCCCATTGTTCGTTACCTGGTCGGAGACCGTGCGCAGTGGGTCATGGAAGACGGGCACATGCGCCTGCGCCTGGCCGAGGAAAGGGTGGCCAACCTGCTCCAGTATGGCGGCCGGCTGGTTCCTGGCGCGGCCAAGATGCGTATCCTCCTAAACTTTGCCTTTGCGCGATTCGGTTACCTCCAGTTGGCCTACATCCAGTTCGTGCAGACCTCCCCCAATCACATCATTGTCCGCATCAGCAAGTCCGAGAAAAGCGCCGCCTTTTTCGAGTGCTTGCAGGCGGCGGCCAAGATCGAGCTCGCGGACGGCCCGATTGAACTCAGTTGCGTCGAGCTGACCTCCGAGCAAGTTGAGGCGGCGCTGCGCGAGAAGGCGAATTTGTTCCTGAGCCGCGTGGACACGAGCAACATCCCCCACTGATCATCGCCGCCGCACGTCTCATGGAAACTCCCCCGGATTGTCCAACTGAATCTGCTTTGACAATTCTCCCCTCAACCATGATCAACTCGCCGGAGGAACCCGCGTGAACACCATTGAAATCGTACTCGCCGTCGTCAGATCAGTCGCAAAAGAGCACAGCGGAAGCGTGAGCGATATCGGCCCCGACACGGACTTGCTGCTAGAAGGCGATCTCGACTCCTTGGCTACTCTGGAGATTCTCGAAGCCTTGGAAAAACGATTCCGCGTCGAGGTGTTCTCGCGTCTGGACCTGGCGGCAGTCAACACCCCTGCCAAATTGGCGGCGTGGATTGACGCGAACTCTGCCGCCTGAAGGACGGCCGGGGCAGGTTACTATTGTTATTATCGAATCGTGCCGAGCACGTCAGCCAGCGTTTTGTTTGCACTCGCCGGTCGTCGAGTGGTAGAGAGCGTCGGACTAAGAAGAATCCTTTAGCACACCGTCCTTTTTTTCTGTTTCCGACGTTCTTCGTTGCACGTCACGCGCCTTCAGTTCCAGAACTTATTCGTTGGAACGATGAAATTTTCAAGCTTTCCTCTCTGTCTTATGGTTCTGGTTGGCGGCTTGTTTGCGCAGGCAACGGCCTGGCAGCCCATCGAGGGACTGAAGCAAGTCCTGCTCTGGCCGGGAGCAGTGCCTGACGCCCAACCTGACACTGGGCCGGAAGTCCTCTTACCGGTGAAGAAGGAAGAATACATCGCAGGCAGGCCCGTGATCATGGTGGGCAGCGTCGCCCAACCCACGATGACCGTCTACCCGCCGAAGGGTAAGAATACCGGCGTGACCGTGGTCGTGTTTCCCGGCGGCGGTTATGAAGACCTGGCCATGGATCTCGAAGGCACGGAGGTCTGCGATTGGCTGACGTCGAAAGGCGTCACTTGCGTGCTATTGAAATACCGCGTGCCGGGGCCGGGTTTTTATCCGAAACCGGCCCCGTACCGGAAATCCGGGCCTTACCCGAGATCACCCGTCGCATTGGAAGACGCGCAGCGGACCATCGGTCTCGTGCGCTTTCACGCGGCGGAATGGCAGATCGATCCGCACAAAATCGGTGTGCTTGGGTTTTCCGCCGGCGGACATCTGGTCGCGGCAACCAGCACCCAGTTTGCGACGCGTTTGTATGCGGCGGTCGACGGAGCCGACAGGGAAAGCTGCCGTCCGGATTTCGCCGTCGCCCTCTATCCGGGGCATCTCTGGAACTACAACTACGTCGATCATGCTCCCTTTGAACTGAACCCGGCCGTCCCGGTGACACGGGAGACACCGCCAACGTTCATCCTGCAAGCCGAGGACGACCCGGTCGACGATGTGAACAATTCACTGGTTTACTATGTGGCGCTCAAAAAAGCCGGCGTTCGCGTGGAAATGCATTTGTATGCGGAAGGCGGTCACGCGTTCGGACTGCGACGCACAAAATTACCGATCACGGGCTGGCCTCAGTTGGTGGAGACGTGGCTCACGACGATTGGCATGACAAAACCTTAAGTCACGTCCAGACGCTTGACTGACCAATCAGCCGGCGGAACGAACCACCCGGCATCCGCCCGCGGCAATCTCCACCCGCCCTGAGCCTGCTGAACGGACAAAGGATTCCGTGGCCGTCCGGCAGAATATTCAACCCGACTCCCTATCCCAGCCTGGGGCTCCGTTTAGCTTTGCGTCCAACCCCTGTGCTCCGGCCTCGTATTCCAAAAAGACGGCTTGCCTACGCTGCGTGGGTGGCAGAACTCAAGCGGCCGGCGATATTATACCCGTTCCCCGAAAACCACTGTCATGCCCAAAGATATCACCAAGCTCTCGAATTCACTCGGCTCGTCCCTGACCAGATTGCACAAGGCGGGGGGGCCCTTGTTGGTTTTTATCTTCGTCGGTGTGCTGACCCTGATCAGTGGCAATTTTTTCGGCGGCTCCCATTCCGGGGCGATCGTCGCGGTCGGCGCGGTCGTCACCCTGGCATGTCTGGCGCTCTTTGCCTTTTTGCAGTTGCAAAGCTCGTCGAAATCGAACGACGAGCTGCGCTCGTTTTGCGACCAACTGGCCGGGTATTGGTGGGAGCACATCACACCCAGTGACAGTTCCGCCCTCAGCTTCGTCACCATCGAGCCCGATCACGCCACCGGCACCGTCAAGCTGCACGGGCGAAGCTTCGATCAGGACGGAGAACCGATGTCGCGGTGGGAAACCATCGCCGTGTGCGTCAAGCTGGGCGACAAAAAGGTATTCTATTATTGGGAGGGAAAATTTCCCAGCAAGGCGACCGCCTCCTACGAGGGGTTTGGCCAGATGTCGTTTCACGCGACGGGGGAGAACATTGACGGCGCCGACGGCTTTTTCTCAGACACAAACCTGGAAAACTGGAGCACCACCACGAGGAAACTGGTCACGTTCCGGCGCTGTTCCCCGCCGGAGGCCAAGATCATGAATGCGGACCAAAATGATCCGCGGAAAAGACTGATCCAAGACAAGCTGAAGAGCGCAGTGTGAGTCTTAAGCAAGGCAGAACAACAGCCCGACGGGTGCGGCCGCACGGGATAAGGCTTTGGCGTTTGGGATCGATCTGAAGCGTGCCGCCCGTCAGCGGAACGAACCACCCGCTCATTCGCCCACAGCGTTCTCCACGCACGATTCAGTTTCAATCCGGCAGCGTTTGGTTTGCGCTCGCCGGTCGCCGGCCGGGTGGTAGCCTCCTGGAACGAAGCCCGTCTTCTCTCCCGCACAAAATGGAAACCGCAAAGTTCGACAAACTCGCGCATGATGCCTGCACCTACGTCTTTGACTTCATGGTCGGCGAGACGGCGGTGTTTGTCAGCGATTCCCACTTGATCGGCGCCGGAGCGGCCGGGACCAATCTGTTCGGGAGTATGAACGGCCTGGACGCAGGATTTTACTCGATCTCGGTCGGTTATGTGGGCGATGCGGAGGGAATGATCATTCTGATTTTGACGCGGCAGTTGGCCGAACGCTTCACCTGCAAGCTGCTGGACGTGCCAAGCATCGAATGGATGGGATCGGGTGATCCGCGGGAGACAATGCAGGACACGATGGGTGAGCTGGGAAATTCGTTTGTTGGCCTGGTCAAGGGAGCCCTCACCCAGTTCTATCCGCACCTGATGCTGACCACGCCGCAGGTGAATCGCGGCAGCCTGATCAAGGTGAATTCCGACGAATATAGTTTCCGCAAGCAGTACCATTTCACGGCAATGGGCTCGTCCATGATCGTGGACATTTGCCACAAAGCCGATCGTGCGTCGTCACCTCCTGCCTCTTGACCGAAGCCCCAGCCAGCAGAACGGACCACCCGTTCATTCACCCGCGGCGTTCTCCACGCACGATTCAGTTTCAGTCCGGCGGCGTTTGGTTTGCACTCGGATGAAAGATTGGCGGACCTCGCTGGAAAACCGGGCATATCTGCACACTGTCATGGCATGGTTCCTTTTTCTGTCCTTGATCTCTCCAACATTCCGCAAAGCGGCACGGCCGCCGACGCTTTGCACCGGTCGCGCGAACTGGCGCAACTGGCGGAGCGATTGAACTATCACCGCTTCTGGCTGGCCGAACATCACAACATGCCCGGAATCGCGAGCGCGGCCACCTCGCTCGCCATCGCCCACGTCGCGGCCGGCACCGCCAAAATCCGCGTCGGGGCGGGCGGCATCATGTTGCCGAATCACGCTCCCTTGGTGATCGCCGAACAATTCGGCACCCTCGAATCGCTCTATCCCGGACGGATCGACCTCGGTTTGGGGCGCGCGCCCGGCACCGACCAGCCCACGGCCCGGGCTCTCCGCCGCGGCGGCAGCAATGCGGCGGACACATTTCCCCAGGACGTGCAGGAACTACAGGCCTATTTCCGGCCAGCGGTTCCGGGCCAGGCGGTGCAGGCCGTGCCCGGCGCCGGTCTGGCGGTGCCGATCTGGTTGCTGGGCTCAAGCCTGTTTGGCGCGCAGTTCGCGGCAGCGCTCGGATTGCCCTTTGCCTTTGCGTCCCACTTTGCGCCCGACCACCTGGAACAGGCCCTGGAAATTTATCGCCGTGATTTTCGTCCTTCCCCCGCCCTGGCGCGGCCTTATGCGATGGCCGCGATCGGCGTCGTGGCCGCCGACACGGATGCAGCGGCCGCCCGCCTGGCCACCTCGCTCCAACAAAGCTTTGTCCTGCTTCGTCGCGGGCATCCCGGACCGCTGCCTCCGCCGGTCGACAGCATGGACGGTCTCTGGTCGCCG
>CAZIQP010000167.1:0-7737 GCA_964541315.1 uncultured Opitutaceae bacterium | reverse complement strand
AATAATCCTTGTGCGCGAGGTGGTAGTCGAGGGTCAGGCGGATGGCGGTCTTGAGATCGATCTTGGGTTTCCAGCCGAGCTGCTTGGTCACGTTGGCAATCGAGGGCACGCGTTTTTGGATGTCCTGATAATATTTGCCGAAATATTTGCCGGAGGAAACGGCGACGACCTTGGCCTGGGCGGCATGCTCGCGGTATTCGGGATAATGCTTGAAGGCGGCGATGATGTATTTGGCGAGCTGGGCGACGCTCACGTCGTTCTTTGGATTGCCGAGATTGAAAATCTGGCGGGAGGCACGTCCGTCCTTGTTCTCGATGATGCGGAGCAGGGCGTCGATGCCGTCGTCGATGAAGGTGAACGAGCGGCTCTGTTTGCCGCCATCGACGAGCTGGATGGGCTTTTTGTAGATGACGTTCGAGATGAACTGGGTGAAGAGCCGCGAGCTGCCTTCCTTGGCCTCGAAGACATTGTCGAGCTTGGGGCCGATCCAGTTGAAGGGGCGGAAAAGCGTGTAGTCGATGTTGTCGCGCACACCGTAAGCGTAGATGACGCGGTCGAGGAGCTGCTTCGAACAGGCGTAGATCCAGCGCTGTTTGTCGATCGGTCCATACACCATGTTGGTGTCATGTTCGTTCAGCTCGCGGTCGGGGGACATGCCGTAGACCTCGGAGGTGGACGGGAAAATGATGCGCTTGTTGTATTTCACGCACTGGCGGACGACGGCGAGGTTGGATTCGAAATCGAGCTCGAACACGCGCAGCGGATTTTTGACGTACTGGGCGGGGTTGGCGATGGCGACGAGCGGGACCACGACATCGCATTTCTTGACATGATACTCGATCCACTCGTGGGAGATCATCACATCGCCCTCGACGAATTTGAAGCGCGGGTTGCCCAGGCTGTCGCCGAGCTTGTTGTCGCCCACATCCATGCCGTATACCTCCCAGTCTTTCTTTTTCAGAATCGCATGAGTGAGGGAGCTGCCGATGAAACCATTGGCGCCGAGGATGAGGACTTTGAGGGGCATAAGTTAGGACGGATTAATCACGAAAAATGGGAAAAGACACGAAAGAATAATGAGTGCCGGTCGGAAAGAAAAATAACGGATCACACCACCTGCCCCACCTGCAAAGCCGGTGGCGGTGAGCCGCGCCATTCGGTGCGGGTGCATTCCAAAGCGCCGTCGCCGGTGGCGATGACGAGCGGGGTGAGCGAAAGTATTTCTCCGGGAACAGGTCGTTTGACGGTAGGGCCGGCCCTTGTGGCCGAGCCGTGAACCGACGCGCCGACAAGCGGCGGCCCTACAAACTGGCTTGTGGCGGGAGAATCAAATTCGGCCCACCAGACCATCAGTCGGCAGCCGTTCACATCCGTGAAAGCACCGGGATAGGGATCGGTGACGGCGCGGATGAGGTTGAAGATTTGTCGGGAGGTTTGCTTCCAGTCGATCCGGCCGTCCTCGGGTTTGCGTCCGCCGAAATAGGTGACTTGGGATTCGTCCTGCGGCGTTTCATGGGCGGTGCCGGCGAGGAGCGCGTCGATCTGGTGGGCGAGCACGCGGCGGGCACAGGGGAGGACTTTGCGGAAGGCCTGTTCGGCGGTGTCGCGCGGGCCGATGTCCACGCCCTCCTGATCGATGATGGGACCGGCGTCGGCGCTTTTGACCATGCGGTGAAGGGTCATGCCGATGCGTGGCTCGCCGTGCAGCACGGCCCAGTTGATCGGAGCGCGGCCGCGATATTTGGGGAGAAGAGAGCCGTGCACGTTGAAGGCGCCGAGCGGAGCCAGCCCGAGGATTTTCGTACTGATCATGTTCCGGTAGTAAACAGAAAGAAGCAGGTCGGGCTTCAGCGCCGCGATGCGCTCCAGCCACTCGGGCGTGGTGATTTTCTCCGGCGTGAAAACCGGCACGCCTTTTTCGCGCGCGGCGAGGGCGGGCGTCTTGAACCAGATTTTCTCGTGCGGGTTGTCCTCGTGCGTGAAGAGGGCGACGATGTTGTCGCCGCGTTCGAGCAGCAAGGAAAGGCATTCGTAGCCGACCTCACTGTAACCGAAGAAAAGGATGCGGGGTCTGCTCACGCCAATTTTTCCAGCACTTCCTTCACATGGTATCGCTGCCGGGCGCGGACGACCTGGTAGGTGCGGCCGACGTATTCACCGATCAGGCCGATGCCGATCATCGCCACGCTGAGCAGGAAGAAAAGAATGCCGAAGAGCGTGAAAATCCCCTCGGCTTCCGCGCCTAGAAACAAGCGGCGGTAAGCCAGCACCAACACCAGGAGAATGCTGCCGACGGCGCAGCAGCCGGCGAACATCGTGAAGTATTGCAGCGGCGCGATGGAGAAGCCGGTGATGAGGTCGAAGTTCAGCCGGATGAGACTGTAGAAAGAGTAGTTGGAAGTGCCGGCGTGGCGCTCCTCGTGTTTCACGCCCACCTCGCCGGGATTTCCGGAAAAACTGTAGGCGAGGGCGGGGATGAAGGTATTGATGGCGCCGCTGCGGACGATGGCGTCGATGATCGGCCGGCGGTAGGCGCGGAGCATGCAGCCTTGGTCCGTCATCTTGATGCTGGTGAATTTTTCCCGGGCGAAATTGATCAGCTTCGACGCATAGGTGCGGAAGAGCGAGTCCTGGCGTTTCAGCCGGTAGCCGCCGACGTAGTCGAAGCCCGCGGCGATTTTTTCGAGCAGCTTCGGGATCTCCTCGGGCGGATTCTGCAGGTCGGCGTCGAGGGTGATGATGGTTTCGCCGCGCACGCGTTCGAAGGCCGCCATGATCGCCATGTGCTGGCCGTAGTTGGCGTTGAAATCGATGACGCGGGTGACGTCGGGCCGGATCGCGTACTGGGCTTTCAGCAGCTCGATCGAGCGGTCGTGCGAACCGTCGTTGGTGAAGATGATTTCGTACCGCTGGCCGAGCGAATCGAGCACGGGATAAAGCCGCGTGAAAAGCGTGGGGAGATTCAGTTCCTCGTTGTAGACGGGAATGACGACCGAAAGCGGGATGGTGGGGGCGCTCATTGGCGGTGGGCTTGAAGGATGGCGAGCAGGGCGGTGACGACTCGGGCGACATCGGCGCGGGTCATGCCGGGAAAGAGCGGCAGAGTGAGAATATTGCGGCCGGCGTATTCGGCGTGAGGAAAATCGCCGGGCTTCCAGCCGAGCTTGCGATAAACGGAAAAAAGGTGGATGGCGGGATAATGGACCTGGTTGCCGATCCCGGCGGCGGTGAGCTGGGTCATCACATCGGCGCGCTTGATCGTGAGCTTCGCCTCGGGCAGCATGACTTGGAACATGTGCCAGTTGCTGTTGGTGAAATCGGCGGGGGGCAGACCGAGGCCGAGTTCGCGCACGACCGGAGTGTTGAACAGCTCGAAATAGATTTGGGCGAGCTCGCGGCGCTGCGCGTTGAATTTTTCGAGATGCGGCAACTGGCCGAGACCGACGCGGGCGGCGACATCGGTGAGATTGAATTTTCCGCCGACGACCTCGACGTCCATGCCATCGGTGCCGGAGCGGACCACGCCTTGCAGACGATATTGCTCGGCGAGCTTGGCCTCGGCGTCATTGTTCAGGACGAGGCAGCCGCCCTCGATCGAAGTGATGTTTTTGTTGGGATGAAAGCTGAAGGAAACGAAGTCGCCGAAGCTGCCGATGCGTTTGCCATTCCAGGTGGTGCCGATGGATTGCGCGGCGTCCTCGACGACGCGGAGGTTATGTTTTTTCGCGATGGCGTAGAGGCGGTCGCGATCGACCGGCTGGCCGGCGAGGTCGACGGGAATAATGGCGCGCGTGGCGGGCGTGATGGCGGCTTCGATGCGCGCGAGATCAATGTTGCGCGTGGCCGGATCGATGTCGACGAAGACGGGACGCGCGCCGACTTCGAGGATGACATTGCTGGTGGCGACCCAGGAGAGCGGCGTGGTGATGACTTCGTGGCCGGGACCGATGCCCGCGATGCGCAGGGCGATCTCCATCGTGCAGGTGCCGGAGTTGAAGGCGCGCACAGGGCGGCCGCCGAAGAGTTCGGAGAGTTTCGCCTCGAAGGCCTTCACTTGCGGACCGGAGGTGATCCAGCCCGAGCGCAACACCTCAGCGACCCCGGCGATTGTTTCGTCATCGATCGTCGGCCGGGTGAACGGCAAAAAGGGCAGGGCGGTTTGGGCCGGAGCGGCGTTGGTATTGGCCCGTTTGACGGGCGCAGGGCGGGTGGACGCGGACATGTCAGGGTTGGTTGCTGAATAAATAGTGGCGCGGGCTTTCGCCAAGCAAATGATAATGGAACGTCGGGTCGGCAAAAAGTTTCACGGTTTCGGTTTTGGCGGCCACGACCCAGAGGCGAACCGGGCCGTTCCAACGGCGCCGGAATTCGGTCTCGTCAATGAAACGGTCACCGGTTCTGACTGCGGCGTCTTCTTCCAGTTCCAGTTCGCCTTTGGCGGAGTTGTCCTGGACAGAAACGAGATCGACCAGGCGTTCCGTGTAGAAAGTGAAGTCGTGGAAAAACTCATGGTATTGCACCACGCGGTCACCAGGCTGGGCCTGGGCCCTGACGATCAGGGCCAGCTCTTTTGTGCCGGGTTTCTGGATATGCGGTTCCGCCCTGACCAGGACGTTGCAAAACAGCACCATGATCACAATCATGCCGTCCAATGCCGCACAGACACCCTTGTTTTTTGCCAGCCAAGGGACGAGCACACTGCCAAGCAGCAGCACGACCGTCATGGTGAAGGCGAAGGGCTGGAGGCTGAGGGCTTGGGCGGGTTCCAGATGGGCCTTGTTCATCGCGAAGGGCACGGTCACCACCACGCACAACGCGACGGCCAACAGCCCGCACACCAAGGAAAACACCGTGAGACCGAGGCGCAGTTGCGTTGCGTTCTCTGCCGCCCTGACTTTTGCCAGCCATGTCCCGATCAAGACCGCCAGTGCCGGAAAGATGGGCAGGATGTAGGGGGGAAGCTTCGAATGTGAGACGGTAAAGAACAAAAAGATGAACGCCGCCCACATCACAAAAAACCAGGCGTCGGCATTCTTCGCCCGCGAGGCCCAGCCGCCCGTGAGGGCCGATCGCATGGCCGGCCATAGAAATCCGGTCCACGGGATCAGCCCGGCCAGCACGATGCCGATGTAGTAATACCACTTCCCCTCGCGTGCGGCTACCGGTTCGAAAAACCGCTGCCAGTGCTCGTAGACAAAATACCGGTGGGCCCACGTTGCGTTATGCTGCGCCGCGAGCACATGCCAGGGTGCTGCGATGGCGAGAAAGAGCAGCGCACCGGTCGGCAGATGCAGCGGGCGCAGCCGTTTCCACTGGTTGAAAATCAGCAACCAGAGAAACATGACCGCGCCGGTGACGAGAAAGCCGATCAGGCCCTTGGTCAGCGTGGCCAGCGCCGCGCTGGCATAGAGTCCGTAGAACAGCCACCGCCGTTTGGCGCCGGGCGGTTCGCGCACGCCGAGGATGAAACAAAACAGCGTCGCGCTCATCAGCACCGACACCGCCATGTCGAGCAGAATGATCCGGGCGAGGGCAAAGTAGAGCAGGGAAGTCGCCAGCACGCAGGCCGAGGCCAGCCCTGCCAGCCGTCCATGCAGACTTCGCGCTGCCGCGTAGGTCAGCAGCACGCCGCCGAGGGCGAAAAGCGCTGGCACCGCCCGGGCGGCCCATTCGTTGTGCCCGAGAAGACGCTGACTCCCGGCCATCAGCCAGTAGACCAGCGGCGGTTTTTCAAAATAATTCACCCCATTCAGCCGGGGTGTCACCCAGTCGCCGCTGGCGAGCATTTCGCGGGGGATTTCCGCGTAACGGCCTTCATCAGGATTGGCCAAAGGCGCCGAGCCGAGCTGCAGGCCGAACAGTGCCACCCCCAGCAAAATCAGCCAGAAAACATCCCGTCCAATCCGATTCTCTTCACTAATGGGGGCGGGGGTGGGCGGCAGTTCCTTAGACATGAATCGGGGCAGTTTGCGGGAGGAGTCGGGCTTGGCAAGCATGCCTCGCACGGGAAGATTGGGATAAATAGGTCTTGGTAACCGCGCCGCAGTCGGTTTAACACACAGGGGTGCAACGGAAAATTGGGGTAACTCCACTCTCCACCCGATCGTCTCTTTCGACGTGGCCTTTCCGTTCCTATGCTTATCATGGCTGACGAGACCTTCGACCTCGCGGGTTGTCTCGACCGCGTCCGTCTGCACGATCAAGCCGCCTCCCGGGCTTTGGTCGAACACCTCTATCCCATGGTTATCCGAATCGTGCGGGCCCGTCTGCCCCGCCGTTTGGACGAGGAAGACCTGGCCCAGGAGATTTTCTTAAAAATGTTCACCCGACTCGCACAGTATCAGGGCGTGGTGCCCTTTTCCCACTGGGTCTCCCGGATCGCGGTCACCACATGTATCGACCAGTTGCGCGCCCAGCAACGCCGGCCGGAGCTGCGTTGGGCGGACCTGTCCGAGACCGAGGCGGAAGTGCTCGACAATGTGCTGACCGATGCCCGGGACGAAACGCCCAGCGATGTGCTCGCCGCCCATGAATTGGTCCACAAGCTGCTTAACCAGTTGAATCCGGGGGACCAGACGGTGATACGGATGCTGGATCTGGAACAAAAAACCATCGCCGAAATCAGCCGGATCACGGGCTGGGGACAGTCGATGATCAAAGTGCGCGCTTTCCGGGCCCGACGAAAATTGCAAAAATTATTTCGAGAACTACAAAGCAAGGAGAAGTCATGAACCAATTCGACCAACAATGGCAAAAACTCACCACGCTCGCCCGCAAGGCGGCTGACACGCGGGATGTTGCCGCTCCCTTTGGCTTTGCGGTCAGGGTCGCCGCCCGGGCCGCCACCCTGCCTGCCGCCCCGCCCTGGGCGCTGTTTGAGCGGTTCGCCTTCCGCGGGCTGATGGTCGCGGCGGTGTTCGGCGTGGGTGCGATGGCCTTGGGTTTCTCCAGCATCCTGTCCGAGCCGGCGGATGATTATGCAAGCACCGACACGGTCGCCGAAATTCTCGACCTTTCTTGAGATGACCAGACCGTGGAAACTTATCTTGCTCTTGGTGGGCATCTTTATCGGCGGCGGAGTGACCGGGGTGTTTGTGACGGTGCGCTTCGGTCGCGAATGGTTCGCCAACCGTTCGTTTCCCGATCATTGGGCCACCATTCATCTCAAAAAGCTTACCGAGAAACTCGAATTGAAACCGGAACAGGCGGATCAAATCCTGCCGATCATCCGGCGCAACCGAGATAACCTTAATCAGGTGCGGAACGAGTTCCAGGCGCAGATCAAGACGGTGTTCGAGCGCATGGAGAGGGAAATTACCGAAATCCTGACGCCGGAGCAGCGCCCCAAGTATGAGAAACTGATTCAGGAGATGAGGGAACGGGCGAAGAAAAACCAGAGTCGGGGCGATCCGCCGCGTGGGCGGGAGGGCAAGCCTGAGGGCGCACCGCCGCCACAACCGCCGCCGCCGCCGCCAACCGCCACACCGGAAAACCGGGTGTAATGGCGGGGTTGCCGGTCATGCCGGTGGCGAGATTTGTTTTACGCCGGCTTGGCCGGAAAAGTGGCTGTCGCCGGGAATACCGGCGCTGACTGGGCCATCGACCAGTGTTTTTTGGCCCGCACAGCCATGTTTTGTCTTCGAATCTTATTTTAGTTGCGCGCTTGGAGGTGCGACCTACGTTCCGCCTTGGCCAGGTGCCATGCATGGGCAGGCGCGTGAACCCCGCCAGGACCGG
>CAZIQP010000166.1:0-7756 GCA_964541315.1 uncultured Opitutaceae bacterium | reverse complement strand
AGAGGGGCCGCACGGCCCCTCACTCTGCGACACCGCGGGCTCGCCCCGAGGTGTCGGGGCGACCCATCCCCCGCGGATACAATCACGCGGGCCGCTGCGCTTCACTCCTGCGTCGTGCGCTCCGCTCGTGCCGGCACGCACGCCGCCGGTTGCGCTCCGCTCTGGCGGCTTCGCTCCACCAGCGCCGACCGTGACGGCCTTGCGCGCTCCGCTAAAATCCGCGCGCCCTACGCCTCGCGTTCTCCGCTGCGCTGCGATCACGAGCCGCCGCTCACTTCGTTCGCCGTTGCGCTCGCCTAACCCGAGCGCGCAGCAAACGAGCAGACCGAACCGGCCCACCGGCGAGCGGCTGAAATTATCCCACCACGAACCGATGACTTGGGCTGCTGCGTTCATGGACTCAGGACGACCGCACCGAACGCTTGGCACAACGGCCAGCGTCTACCGAAATCACGGTAGCCCGCCTACCGTGATTGGTGTAGGTCAATTCGTCCCGCGTCGCCCTGATTTTTCGTTCATTTTTCAGCTTCGATTAGTCGGGTTGGTTGGCGTGGGTCGTCCGCGCTTTTTTCTTACAGACGCAATACCCTCCCGACTTCGTGAGGTTCGCCGAGCAGCCAAAAATCAGCCCGAAACGCGGGCCATGTCGCAGCTCCCTTTTTTCGATAGACGCAAGGCCCTAACGAGTTCGTGGGGTTCAGAAACGCGCTAAAAAATGCGATCAATTCGGCGCACGCTCAACGCACTTGCTGCGCCCGTTTTTGCAACGCCCGGAGGCGTTGCTTTTTGGTGAGACACCTTACTCCTTGCGGCTTTCGCAACGCTGCCGACGCACCAGATTTTCCGCGCCGTGTTTGAACGACTTGCCAAAGGACAAAGTCCTTAGGGTATTGCGTCTATCACCACACCACTTGCGCAAGTGCATCGAAAACTAACCCGACTGATCGAAGCTGAGGACGACAGAAAGACGAAGGCGGGGCATTTACGCCTACACCTTTTACGGTAGGCGACCTACCGCAATTACGGCAGGGGCGCGCTATTGTTGAAGCGCGTCGGTGGCGCAAAGATTCAGCCATGCAACCGACGACCGCGCACAACTTGCTGACCAATCCTATCCGTTCAACGGCGGCCTCGCGCTGCTTTACCGACACTCGCTTTCAGGCTTTTGAGAATTGCGCGTTGCTGATGGGCGGGCAGTCCTCCGATAAGGTCAAGCGCCTGCTTGGCCTTCCGGTCGGGGGATTGCTTATGACCGAGCAGCTTGTCCGTCGTGACCCCCAAGAGTTCTGCAAGTTTCGTCAGTTGGGTGGCCGGTATGCTTGCCGCATCCCTTTCCCAATAGGTCATCACACGCTGCGACACACCCAAAGCGGAGGCCACTTGTCTTTGCGTGAGCCCAGCAGCCTGCCGGGCTTGGACAATATTTTCTCCAAGTGCAGGACGGTGGCGGGAGGTTGGGCGGCCCATGGGCATCTCGTGACCGTAGTGGTCGCGGAGGATAAATAAAGAACTTGCTGACATAAACAATAATCGTATATGTCTATGATTATGCCGACCCAATCCTCCATTGCCTTGCCTGAAGGCGGGGCCAATGACGCAGCCTTGCTTGGCTGGGTGGCGGATTTCTACCAACAGGCATTCGCGACCGACCCGTCGGCTCGGCAATTCCTCTCCTCGTGTGGGCTGGAAAGTCCGGAGGCAGTCACTGCCCACCGGCTGGGCTTCGCCAACCGCACGCTCGGCACCTGTCTGATGGCCAACCCTGAAGGGAAAACGCTCAGGATGCGCTTGCAAGCGCTCGGCGTGCTGCGCCAGACGACGGGACACGAACATCTCAACGGCTGCCTTGTCTTCCCGTTGACCGACGTAGCGGGTCAAGTCGTGCAGCTTTGCGGCTACCGGCTCGCGCAATCCACCGTACCAGCCTCCCTGTTCCTACCGGGAACGGATCGCGGCCTCTGGAATGCCTCAGGACTGTCGGTCGGAGGCGACTGGCTCATCTGCTCCGACCTCCTCGATGCGTTGACCCTCTGGTGCCACGGGCACCGGCAAACGACCGTCGTCACCGGCTCCGAACTAAACGCCGATATGCGCGGACTGCTGGCCGACAAGAAGCCCACTCACGTCACTTTCATTCACGGCCTCGACGCATCGGAAGCGGCCCGCGTCGAAACGGTGAGCAAGGATCTCGTTGCCTGCGGTGTTGCCGTCAGTCGTGCGAGCCTTCCATCAGGCCAGACTTTGCACGATTTTATTCGACTGGCACCCGATGCTGTCGCCGCCCTCAATGACTTGCTTGTCCAAGCAGTGCCACCAAAGAACCGCAAATTCGCCGCCGTTCCTCCTGCTCCGTCACGAATCATTCTGTCCCCGCTGGAATTGTCCGTGGTCAAGCACAGCCCCGAGGAAACACTTCTCGCCATCGAGGACCGCACCTATCGCGTGCGCGGTCTGGCCAAAAATACCGGCTATGAAGCGTTGAAAGTATCGCTGCGGGTCGCGTGCGGGAATGCGTGGCACCTGGACACGTTCGACCTTGCGCAGGCGAAGCAACGGGCCGCCTTCGTCGCTGCGGCAGCCGATGAAACCGGCCTCCGTCCCGATGCACTCAAGCGCGACGTGGGCCGTGTCCTGCTCAAGCTGGAGGAATTGCACGAGGCACAGTTGCTCGCCCAAGTTTCGCTCAAGGACGCCGTCCCAGCGATGACCGCCGAGGAACGCGAGGCGGCACTCCGTCTCCTCAAATTTCCTGATCTCTGGGAACTGATCGCCGAACACGCTACCATTTGCGGCATCGCCGGAGAAAAGACCAACGTGCTGGCCGGTTATCTCGGTGCGGTCTCCCGTCTGCTTGATCGTCCGCTCGCGATTGTCGTTCAATCCTCGTCCGCTGCCGGCAAGACGACGTTGATGGACGCCATCCTTGCTTTCGTCCCGCCCGAAGCCCGCAACAAATATTCGGCGCTGACGGGCCAGTCCTTGTTTTATCTGGGCCGGGCCAACCTCAAAAACAAGATTCTCGCCATCGCGGAACAGGAGGGAGCCGACAAAGCCAGCTATGCTTTAAAACTCCTTCAGTCCGAGGGCGAACTTCGTTTGGCCGCGACCGGGAAAGACGAACATTCTGGGCGCACCGAAACGCAGGAATACGTCGTGCAAGGTCCGGTCATGATCTTTCTGACGACCACGGCCCCGAGTTTGGACGAAGAACTTCAGAACCGCTGCATCGTTCTTACGGTGGACGAATCCCGTGAGCAAACCGAGCGCATCCACGCTTTGCAGCGCGAGGCACGCACCGAGGCGGGGCTTGCCCGCAAGGTGCGTCGGGCCGAACTGCTCGCCCTGCACCGCAACGCGCAGCGACTCTTGCAGCCGTTGCCGGTCTTCAATCCATTCGCCGACCGGTTGCGCTTCCTGTCCGATCAACTCCGCACCCGTCGCGACCATGAAAAATATCTGCTCCTCATCGATACGCTCGCCGTGCTTTTCCAGCACCAGCGCGAGCGGAAGATCGTGGCGGGCCGCGAATGCATCGTGGCGAGTATCGACGACATCGCCCGCGCCAATACTCTCGCACATGAAATCCTCGGTCGCGGTCTGGAGGATCTACCTCCGCAAGCCCGGCGGCTGCTCGGGCTCATTCAGCAGATGAAGCAGGAGAAGGGTTGTGCCCAATGGCGGCGGCGGGATTTGCGGGCCTTCACCGGCTGGAGCGACACCGCCTTGAAAGTGCATCTCGGCCGCTTGGTCGAATTGGAATACGTCCTGCCACGGCGTGACACCAAGCACACCCAGAGCCTCACCTATGAATTGCTCTTTGACGGTGACACTGCGACCGGACGCCCGCACCTTTCAGGCCTCCTCGATGTCGAAGAGCTGAGGCAATCGACTACGATGGAAAACCGGTCAGCCCAAAATGGGCACCGGTCAGGGCAAAACACCGACCGGTCAGGGTCTGGTCAGCCCCCGGTCAGCCCGTGGTCAGGGTCGGCAAATTGACGTTTTCTCCTCTGAAACAGCCCAACCAACCGCTGAAATCCGATAAACAGAGCCACCCCCCTCTCAACTTTCAAAACGTAACGTAACTCCCATGACTCCCGAAGCCCTCACCTTGGAAACCGCCATTGCCCGGCATCTCGTGCAATTGAAGGTCGGCGGTTACTCGGTTGCCACCATCGACACGCGGGCTTGGACGCTGGGCTTGTTCCGCCGGTGGGCTGGGGAACGCGGACTCCTCCTCCTCGCGGAAGTGACGCCGGATGTGATTGCCCGCTATCAACGGCAACTCAGCCAGCACCGCAAAGAGGACGGGCAGCCGCTGACCTCGCGCACCCAGCGCACGCGCCTTGCCTCGTTGCGCATGTTCGGACGCTGGGTTTTTAAGGAGAAACTTCTCGCCGAGGACCCGGTTGCCGCGTTGGTCATGCCTCGCGTCGGTCAGTCCTTGCCGAAAGCTTGGCTGACCGCTGCGCAAGCCGAGACCGTTCTTGCGCTCCCGAAAATGGAGGGCAGCCGCCGTCCGGCTCCGGGGTTGAGAGACCGAGCCATCTTGGAAACGCTCTACTCGACGGGACTGCGGAGGATGGAGGTGGCCAAGTTGACGGCGGCGGACGTGGATTTTGCGGGTGGAGTGGTCTTGGTGCGTCAAGGCAAGGGCCGCAAGGATCGCGTCGTGCCCATCGGCGACCGGGCGCTTGCTTGGCTGTCCAAGTATTTGGCCGAGGCCCGGCCCAAGCTGGCCAAGCCCGGCAACGAGGCCGGCCCGCTGTTCGTGACCGAGCAGGGCACCGCACTGACCGTGCGCTATGTTTCGGCTATGGTGACCCGCTACGTCAACCGCGCCGCCCTCGGCAAGGCCGGTTCCTGCCATCTATTCCGCCATACGTGCGCCACGCTGATGCTGGAGCACGGGGCCGACATCCGCCACGTCCAGGAGCAGCTTGGCCACGCCTGTTTGCAGACCACCCAAATTTACACCCACGTCTCAATCCGGCGGCTAAAAGAGGTTCATGCCGCTACTCATCCGGGAGCCACGCTGACGCCACCCAAGGCTTGCACTACGCATTGCAGCAATGCAGCATTGCCGCATGACAACGCTTCCTCTCTCCAAACGCGGCAGCCTGACGCTGCCACCGGCACTCCGACGCAAAATGGGCCTCGATAAGCTCAGCAACCCCATGCTCCTCGTTGAAGAACGCGACGGCGGGCTTTTCCTGCACCCGGCTATGGCTCTGCCAGTGCGCGACGTGACCAAGGCGCAAATCAAGGCGTGGATTGCCCGTGACGAGGCCGACATGAAAGCGTTTAAAGCCGCCCCGAAGCTCAAGAAAAAATGAGGCTCTTCCTCGACACGAGCGTCCTGCTCGCCGCCTCCGGTTCGGGCAAGGGCGCATCGCGTTTCCTCATCACGGAAGCCGCCGCCCACGGCTGGGAACTCGTCAGTTCCGACTATTGCGACGAGGAAACCCGCCGCAATCTGCCAAAGGTGGGCCGGTCCGCCGCGGCTGCTTGGAAAAGCGAAATCATGCCGCGCCTGCGCTTCGTCCGGGCCAGTCTGGCCCTCGACAAGCCGCTGGTCTTCCCCAAGGCGAAAGACCGCCCCATCGTCATCACCGCTCTGGCGGCACGGTCTGATTGGCTGCTCACCCTCGACGAAGGCGACTTCCACACAAAGCTTGGCCGCGAGGTTTACGGCCTGCGCATCGCCACGCCCGGCGAATTTCTGCTGGAGCAGCGGGCTCAAGGAGTGATCTAGAATCGGGCCTACTTTCAGAAGCCAAGCCGCTCACCTTCACCGGGAGTGGCTTTTTTGTACCTGAATTTCCGGATTTGAATGCCTCGCCGGTTACGTTTGCAGGCTACGACCGCGCTAGAGCTGTCAGTTCACATGAACGGCCGCATCTATGATCCGCTCCTCGGAAGGTTTCTTAGCGCGGACCTTGTAGTCCAGGCTCCCGGCTCTTTGCAGAGCTATAACCGGTATAGCTACGTGATGAACAACCCTCTTACGCTGGTTGATCCATCAGGATTTATTTTTGGCACACCGCTTAGCTTAAGGGAGTATACCGGTGCTGTGGCACGAGGACTTGGGGAAGGAGCATTTAATATCGGCAAGGCGGTTGTGACTGCACCGGTGCGGGTAGTTGATACGTTTGTCCAAGGTGGCAAAAATATCGGCCAAGTGATCGTTGATGTTAAGGATGCTGGTGGACTGCAGAATTACATGGCCCCAATTAATAACGATCCACTAACCGCCGCTGCTTTGCCGCAGCTCGTCGGAATACAAATGGTCGCAGATGCCGGAAAGGGAATTTATCAGGTGGCGACTTCTGGCGATTCCCAGCAAATTGCGAATGCTAGCGTCGATTTGGGATTGGCGATTCTCAGTGGGAAGCTTGCTTCTCCAGCTGTAGCCGCAGCTGAGGTGACTACTCAAGAAGCTAGCACACTTGCACGAACCGGAACGGCCGATGCAAGAGCTGTGACGACGGCGCCAGAGGCAGCGTCCCCGAAATTGGATCCTACAACAGCTCCCGCTGCTGAAGCTAAAAATGCGCCAATTCCCAAGCCTGCAAAAGGCCCAGGTTCTGTTCCTCCTGAGCTGCGTGACCCTAAACGCGTTTTCACTAGGAAGACTGTAGACACTCAGCTCCAAAAGAAGGGAGGAACCTGTGAGCAGTGTAATGATCCTCTTAAATTAGAGGACGCTAAAGGCCACCATATCGAAAGGCATGCCGACGGTGGAAAAACAACGACCGATAATTTGGCTGTTGTTTGTGACGATTGTCATAAAGAATTACATCGATGAAAGATAACAAAGAGGCTGCGATAGAAAGGATTCGAAAAAACATTTCGACCCATGGACATCATGTTTATCTCGTTGTTGGCGCAGCGTGCCCGAGATTTGCCTACACCATCGGATTGAGCCCGTCCATTGGATATGAGCTTATCCTAGCTGGTGCCGCATTTTATACAGCAGACGAAATGTCTCTGGTGTTGAACAATATTGCCGCACAACTTCGGAGAATCCCCGAATCGCATACATCACGTTTTGAGTTGGAGTCGAAGGGCGTATTTACGCTTGGTGAAGTTGATGATTCGTGGGCGAGCAAAATGCTTCTTGGAGTGTTTGACTACTACAAGGTAAGCAAGGTAAGAGCGCGACAGGTTATACCGGACACATCGCACTCAACGATTGATGTACCCAATTTATCGGAACCATGGAATGAAGCTTCAGAGCCTGTCTGGCGTTGGTTTGAGAAGCCTTGGGAATATCCCGCTTCGAAACAATCGCAAGCGGTGACAAATCTTGAAGCTCTTAAAGGAAAGCGAATCACTGAGGCAGTACGCTGGGAAGAAAATGAGTGGGAGCTTTTTGCCGGTGCGGGATGCGATGTGAAAGAAGAGGATATTCGAGTTGTGCCGCTCGGAGTTTTGCTCGGTGCTGATCAATCACTCGAAGATGTTTTGGGACTAGAAGTTGGTAAAGGTATTTGGCGAGATGCCAATGAATTGAAGTGGCAGCAGTGGCGGAAACGAAGCGAAAGTGCGGAAGGATCATAAGAAAAAAGGAAGGAGAAAAAAGGGTCAGGCCTAAACAGAAGCGATTCGCCACGTTCTCCAAGCACCCGGCGGCACATGCCGCGCCAGCGAAGCCGTCACGCCGTCTGCATCCTCCTCCGCTTGCGCTCCGTCCGGCGGAACGATCCGAAAGGGTCAGGCCTTGGGGTTTGGGGTTGACGGCTGCAAGGTGCGT
>CAZIQP010000165.1:0-7788 GCA_964541315.1 uncultured Opitutaceae bacterium | reverse complement strand
AAATTGGGTGCAGGGCTTGGATTTGAACCAAGGACCTTCAGGTTATGAGCCTGACGAGCTACCAGGCTGCTCCACCCTGCAACAAGTGAGGGGCCAACGTGCGAATCGCCATTCGGTCTGTCAACGGCCTTTTTCTGAAAACCACAGAAAGGGCTTGCCAGAGGGTGGGGCGGTCTCTCTTTTCGGCCCTTCCTGTTCCTTTAATCCTCCCTTGAAACCCGCTCGTTCGGTCCTCTTACAGGAGGGATCGTTTGGGCAAATCAGTCAGCGATCGCAAGGCGGCCCGGTTGGCCGGCCTGTGTATCGAATACATAGATCACCATGAACATCACTCCCAAAGACCTGCTCGATGCAGGCGTCCACCTCGGCCATCAGACCAAGCGTTGGAATCCGCGCTCCAAGCCCTACGTTTACGGCCATCGCCAGGGCATCACTATCATTGATCTCGAGAAGACTCATGCCGCTTTGGAAAAAGCCTGCGCGTTCGTTGAGAATCTTGTCGCTTCGGGTTCGAATATTTTGTTGGTCGGCACCAAGCGCCAGGCGCAGGAGCTGATCCGTGAGGCCGCCGCCGCGACCGGCATGCCCTACGTCACCACGCGCTGGATGGGCGGCACGCTCACCAATTTCGAAACCATCAAAAAGTCCCTCGCCAAGTACAAGAAGTACCAGGCGATGGATACCAACGGCGAACTCGCCAAATTTTCCTCCAAGGAAGAATCCGCCATCCGCCGCGAGATGGCCCGCATGACCCGCAATTTCGACGGCATCATCGGCCTGACGGGTCTGCCTGGCGCGATGTTTGTGGTCGATGTGGGTTACGAAGAGATCGCTGTCCTCGAGGCTCGTCGCGTGAACATCCCGTCCATCGGTCTCGTCGACACCAACTCCGATCCGACCCTGCTGTCGCACCCGATTCCCGGCAATGATGACGCCACCAAGTCGATCCGCATCGTTTTGGACGCCATTGTTGAATCCATCCAGAAGGGTCTGGCTCAGCGCCAGAACCGTGGGGTCGCCCAATTTGCCGACAAGGATGCCGAGGCTGCCGCCACCGAAACCACCAGTGACACGTTGCCCTCGATCGATGCCTTGCCGGCGCATATCGCCGCGCTCGCCGATGATAGTGGCAATGGCGGGACCGAGAAGCCGGTTGTTGTCGCCCGCAAGCGCACGGTCCGCACCGGTGCCGCCAAGAAAGCGTCCGTGAGCACCGAAGACGTCTAATCTTTTAACCGAAACACATTATGGCAGCTATTTCAGCCAACATTGTCGGGCAACTGCGCGAGAAAACCGGCGCGGGTTTGCTTGATTGCAAAAAAGCGCTCGATGAAGCCCAGGGAAACATGGAGCTGGCCGAGACCATTCTTCGCAAGAAGGGTGTCTCCTCCGCCGCCAAGAAAGCGGGCCGCTCCACTTCCGACGGCCTGATCGAGGCCTACATCCACGTCGGCGGCAAAGTCGGCGTGCTCGTGGAGGTCAACTGCGAGACGGATTTTGTCGGCAAGACCGATGACTTCAAGTCGCTCTGCCGCGACATCTGCCTGCAGATTGCCGCCGCCAACCCCACCTGCGTGCGTCGCGAGGAAGTGCCCGAGGCCGATCTGGCCAAGGAGCGCGATATCGCCGCCGCCCAGGTGCAGGGCAAGCCGCCCGCCGCGATTCAGAAGATCGTCGAGGGCAAACTCGAGAAATACTATTCGCAGGTCTGCCTCCTGGACCAGCCATTCGTGAAAAATCCGGAGAAGAGCATAAAGGATATTCTGACCGAGCGCATCGCGAAGCTCGGCGAGAATATCCAGATCCGCCGCTTCGTCCGCTTCCAGCTCGGCGCTTAAGCTCCGTGGCAGTTATTTGCCAAAGGCGCTCCCGCAACGGAGCGCCTTTTTTCTGCGACACGCTTGCGGGGTGATCCGCGCCGCGAGAAACCTTATGCCAAATAGGGTGAGGGTTGGTCCTCTTGGTCGGGCCGCCGCTTGCCCGGCGTGCCGCGGCCCGGCGACAAGCGGGCCGGCCCTGCAGTCGCAAAGCGATTCGTAACGGGTATTACGGCACGAGGTCAAACACCGTGACTTCGTGATCCTGTTCCTTGGCGGCATGCAAAAACGTGTAGGTGACTTTGTCGGCGTGATTGAGCAGTGCGGTGTAGCGATCAAAATCCCAGGCACTCACGGGTTCGCCATTGATGCGGGTGCAGAGATCGCCGGCTTGCACCGGCAGGGCAATGACCGGCGTGTCGGGAATGAGGCTGATCACTTTCCAATAGGTGGAGAGCCGTTGGAAAGAAATGCCGGTGCTCCGGCGTGGGGGCATTTGCACCGGTCCGTCGGTGTCACGGACGAACGTGACGAGGCTGCGCCGCTGATCAAACGTGAGGCTGAAGTGACGGAGCAGATCGCCGCCAAGCGAGGAAAGCTGATCGGTGAGGTCGACAACGGGCTCCTGGATCACATGGGAGCCCAGCGTGATGTTTTGGGCGAGACGGCCGACCAGTTGGGGGCGGTCGCCACCGAGTGTGGCCGCGAGATTGCCGGTGCGCGGGCCTTGCGAAAAATGCGGATGCAAGCCGGCGGGATTGAGCGACAGGCTGCCATCGCTGCCGGAATCGATGAGGACGACAAACGACTCGCGGCCCATCTGCACGGTGATGAGCGGAGTGGAGTGCCCGTTGTCGTAGCCGATGGTGGCGGTCCGAAGCGCCGGCGTTGTCTCCACCGGCGTAAGGAACGGCACCGGGGCGAGTTCGAGTTTGGCACCGGGATAATCGAGCGTGCAGAGCGTGTCGCGGAAAAGGGAAAACCCGAGCACACCGTCGATGGGCAGACCGACATGGATGGAGAGTTCGGCGAAATCATATTCCCGGGCCGGCACGCGGGCAAAATGGACATCGCCGAGGGAAATTTCCCTGAGGGTGATTGCGGGCAGTTCCACCTCGCTCCCGTTGGCGCCGCGGACGGGCATGGTGCGGGTCTGGCCTTTTTTCTCTTTCAGACGCAGGGCGGAGGCGAGGGCGGACGAGACCAGCGTGGTCGAGGAACCGGTATCAATCATGAACCGGTACGTTTTCCCGTCGGCCTGTTTCGTTTCGACGAGAAAAAAATTTGAAACCACCTTGGCCGGCAGCACGGTGAGCTTGGGTCCCTGGGTGGTGACCGCCGGGCCGGGGTGCGGGCCGATCAGGGTGCAACCGGTGAAGAGCAGCACGCAGAGGGAAATCAAACCGCCGCAAACCAGCGGCGCCAGGCGTGGGCCGCAGACTGCCTTTGCCGGACTGCGCATCAGCGGAATCATTTGTGCGCTTTGGGCAGGGTTGTGCTGAGGGCAAAGGCCCCGAGGGACAGCGCGGCCGCAATATAGTAGACGCTGCCCGACTTGAAGAGAAAGTAGCAGGTGCCGGCGAGGACCGGTGTGATGGCCCGGGCCAGCGAGCCGAGCGAGCGGAAAATCCCGAGTACGCGGCCCTGTTCATCCGCCCCGCTGTAGAGGGAAATCAGGCCGGTCGTGGCCGGGTTGACGAGTCCTGATCCGGTCGCCAGGCAGGCGAGTCCGGCATAGAGCATCCAAGGTTGCGCGGCCAAGCCAATGATCAGGAGGCCGAGGGTGGAAAAAATCAGACCGGAGCTGAGCACCCGGACTTCGTCAATGCGGGCGAGGAGCCGGCGGACGATAAAGCCTTGGGTAATGATCGAACAGAGTCCCAGAAAACCGAGCAGAAAACCATTTTGCCTGGCGGTGTAGCCGAAGCGGTCCTGTGCCAGGAAAGTGACCGATACTTCCATGGCAACAAATGCGAGCGAATAGACGAAAGCCACGAGATTGGCGCGGCGCACCGCCACGTTGCTGAGACCAAAGATGGCCGCGAGAGGATTGCGAATGCGGGGCTCCCGGGCTTCAGCGCGGGCCGTGGGCGAGAGAGTCTCACGAAAGCGCCGGTTGATCCAGACCAGGTTGATCAGACACATGGCGAAGGCGATCAGCGCCGGAATCGAAAACGGATTGATGCCGAGACGGGCCAGTGAAGGATGCTGCGTGAGAAGGTTGAAGTGCGCGGTGAGGGCGCCGAGTGTCGGACCGGTTACCAGGCCAAGACCGAAGGCCGCGCCGACGATACCCATGGCCTTGGAGCGTTCGGTGCGGGAGGTGACGTCGGCGACCGCGGCGGTGGCGACCGAGAGATTGCCGCTGAATGCCCCGGTCACGATTCGCGAAAGGAGAAACATCCAGAACGAGCCGCTGAGCACCCAGACGAGATAACCCAGGGCGGTGCCAGCCACGGTCAGCATCAACACGCTGCGGCGCCCGCGTTTGTCGGAAATCGCACCCCAGAACGGGGCGAAGATGAATTGGAGAATGGAAAAAAATGAACTGAGCACACCGCCGAACAAAACGGCGGCAAAAGCCTTTTCGTGACCGAAGGCATGGGCCACGGTGTTGGATTGATCGAGCAGCCAGCCGAGCACGCCACTTTGGCCGTCGGTTTGCAGGTAATGGGTGATCAGGTCCGGGCCAAGCGGGAAGATGATCGAGAACCCGATCAGGTCGATGTAGAGCGTCAGGAAGATGACGCCGAGGGAAAGCGGTTTCGCGGGAGCGGAAGTGGCGGACGAAAAAGGTGGGTGCGTATTAGTGGTCACGAAAGGCGGCTAACTTGGGGGAAAGCCTTGCCCACGCAAAGCCTGATTTTAACGGGAATTTGCCGAATCGGGTTCGCGCTTTTCGGAGGACAGCTTAACATGTGTAAACCGCTGTTTAATAACTTAACCCGGAGGAACCGGCCTCGGCTTGTGGTATCTATCATTCAAACTTCTTCATGCCCGCAGCGTGAGCAGTCCTAAAAATTCCACCATGCCACGCAGACTGATCACCTCCCTTACGCTGCTCACCTTGCTGGTGCCGCAGCTTTCAATTTCCGGCCAGGTGCCCGCTGCCTGGCAAAGCCGCGGGGTCGGTGCGGGCGGAGCGTTGTATTCGCCCTCGATCAATCCGGCGAATGACAACGAGTACTTCGTGGCGTGCGACATGAGCGGACTCTATCACACTTTGGATTTCGGCAATTCCTATTCGACGGTGCCTTTCGGCAATGTCCAGGCCGGACACGAATCGGGCGTGCGCTTCACGAATGATCCGCTCATCGCCTACACGGTCTCGACTCCCGGGGGCAACAACGCCCAGCCCGCCAAGACCGTCGACGGCGGTGCCACCTGGACGATTTTATCCGGCAATCCGCTGCCGGGCGACGACGTCTACAGCATCTGGGCCGACTACAATAATCCGAACCGTGTCATTGTGGCCGGCTACTCCGATCTGTATTTTTCTTCCAATGGCGGCACGAGCTTCAGCCCGATAAGTGTATCGGTGAACACTGCGAATGGTGTGTTGATCTGCGGCGCGTTTTTCGACGGCAATAATATTTATCTCGGCACCAACGCGGGTCTGCTTGTCTCCACGAACGGCGGCACCTCGTTCACCAACGCCGGCACGCCGGGCATTCCCGCCGGTGAACTGATGCTCTCTTTCACCGGGGCCAAGGTGGGCAGCCAGATGCGCTTTTTCTGCCTTACGGCTGCATCATCCTATCCTGGCATCGATCTCGGTTCGGACTACAAAAAAAATCTGCGTGGCATCTATTCTCTCGAAAACGGCGCCGGCAACTGGACCAAGAAGATGGCTGGGATCGACGTGGCCAACGATTTCCTGCTGTCCGTTGCCATGGCGAAAAACGATCTCAACACCGTGTACGCGGCGGGTGGCGGTTCCGCGCGCGTGCCGGAGATTTTCAAGACCACCGATGCGGGTGCATCATGGACCAATACGTTTCACACCGCGAACAACCAAAACATCATCACCGGCTGGTCCGGCACCGGGGGTGATCGCGGCTGGGGCTACGGCGAGGTTGTCTTCGGGCTCGCGGTCGCACCGAACAATTCGGCGAAGGCGATCATCACTGACTACGGATTTGTGCATCGCACGAGCGACGGCGGCACCACCTGGCAACAGGCCTACGTGAGCACCGCCGACCAGCATCCGGTCGGCACCACGGCGATTTCCGCCCAAACCTATCACAGCATCGGCATCGAAAACACGTCAGCGTGGCAGGTGCTTTGGAGCGATGCGACGCATCTGTTCGCCGGATTCTCCGACATCAAAGGCATCCGCAGCTCTGACGGTGGCACCACCTGGACCCTCGGCTACACCGGCCACAATGCCAACACGATGTACCGGCTTGTGCAGCACCCGACGACCGGTGTGCTCTACGCCGCGACGTCCGACATCCATGACATTTACCAGAGCACGCACCTCGCCGACAGCCAGCTCGACAATGGCGACGCGAACGGCAAGGTGATCGTTTCGACCGATCAGGGGGCCAGTTGGACGACGCTGCACAATTTCGGCCACCCGGTATTCTGGCTCGCGCTCGATCCCACCAACACCAACCGGATCTACGCCAGTGTCGTTTCCTCGACTGCCGGCGGAATTTTCGTTTCCAGCAACATCCAGAACGGCGCCTCCTCCATCTGGACCAAACTTCCGAACCCGCCGCGCACCGAGGGACACCCGGCCACCGTCATTGTGTTGAACGATGGCAAGGTCCTCTGCACCTACTCCGGCCATCGCAACCCCGGATTCACTGCCAGCTCGGGCGTGTTTCTCTACGATCCCGGTACATCGACATGGACCGATCTGTCTCATCCCGGCATGCTCTATTGGACGAAAGACATCGTGATCGATCCCGCCGATGCCACGCAGAACACCTGGTACGTCGGCGTCTTCAGCGGCTGGGGCGGAGCGCCCAACGGCCTCGGCGGACTCTATCGCACGACGGACCGCGGCGCGCACTGGACGAAAATCAATTCACTCGATCGCGTCACCTCGATCACCTTCAGCCCGACCAACGCCAACGACGCTTTTCTCACCACCGAGACCGACGGCCTGTGGCACACGAGCAACATCCACGCTGCGTCACCCACCTTCACGCTGGTTTCGAACTACCCCTTCCGCCAGCCCGAGCGCGTCTTCTTCAATCCCTACAACCCAAACGAAATCTGGGTTACCGGTTTCGGCTACGGCCTGATGGTCGGGAATCTCACGCCCACGGTGATCGCCCCCAGCAACGCCGTCGTCACGATCACGGTTGAGTAGTCGTGCGGCGCGAACAGATGGGAGAAGAGTAACGTGCTGCTATTAATTCTGCAATGTGATAGCGCCTCGGAAATGAGCGTTTTGCCCAAGGGATGACAGGAGTTGTCACATTGCCGGATTAATAATGATTGAAACATTTCTCAAATCCCGGCGTCGAGAGCAGTTCGTCGCCTCAAAGTTCGGCTCGCATCAGCAATTGAGCCCCGGTCAAATGCAGCGCCTTGGCCAACTTCAGCACCGTCTCAAGTGATGCCAGTTTCTCCCCGCGTTCGATCTCACCAACATAGTTGAGGGTCAAATCGGCCTTCTCCGCCAATACCATTTGGCTAAATCCAGCCTTCAGGCGAAGAGCACGCACTGTAGTCCCTAAGACTTTAGGTAAGTGGCGCTTTGAAGGCATCGCCTCATACTACCTTCTATCGTTGGGACGCTCTACCTGCTATAGCTGGTATTTTGCGGTTGCTTTACTGGGTCTGATTGTGGTGGGTTCGACACATGAAGCCCCGCTATCCCCTGCTTGTTGCGGTCATTGTTGGCCTTGTGCCGTCAGCCAATGCCAATCCAATCGATGACGGCACAAGTAATTTTCGGCGCGCGAACGGAGCTTGATCTCAATGCCATAATAATTCTTTTCGTTTCGTTGCCAAG
>CAZIQP010000164.1:0-7833 GCA_964541315.1 uncultured Opitutaceae bacterium | reverse complement strand
GATAACGAGTTCTCCCTCACGGGAGTAAACTGGCGGAGAGGGAGGGATTCGAACCACCTCGCGCTTTGAAGCTAAGTCGCTCAACTGACGCAGACTTAGTTGGGGATTAATGTTTTATAACAAGAAAAACGATGCAGGAAGAAGAGAGAAAGTGAAGGCAAAAACAGATTTTTTGGCAACCTTTTGGCAACCTAAGTCGATCAAATCACGCCTGGCGCGTCCCATCGAGTCAAACTCGATGGCGAGGTTTCGCTCGGCGGAAAACATGAGAATCAAATCGCCGCTTCGCACCGAGTTCATTCCGACACTGGCAGAATTGGACCAAGGGAAGGTCCCCCTAAAGGGGTGAGCGTATAGTAACCAGTATAACTATTGGAGGGCATGCCGTTATGTGCGGCGGCGTGCTGATTGAAGTCCGCGACATAATTACCGATAGCATAAAACAGATTGCGAAGAACGTAAGGATCGCTGTCCTGCTGCTGCCGAAGATTCAGTCTCTTGCGAGCACCAAAATAATATCGCAAACCGAATAGCGTGTGGTTGTACCCCCACTGGCCTTTTGCGGCTTCCGCAAAAATACTCAAACCGGGCTGCGGTGTTTGATACTCAACCTTGACGACTCCAAAACGATTTCCAAAGCGTTGAGATCCTTCTAAAGAGATCGCGAACTTATCGCTTGGATAAAAAGTAAACGCCATGGTGCCAAAAACGGAACGCTTGTTGCTGTTGGATAAAAGGGAATTTTCATTAAACCGAAAACGCTCGAGACCAGTGGCAGCCGTAATCGTGAACCAAGTAAGGCGAAAACTGCCAGAGATTCCGGTTTCACTCGCGTTGAAATACTTCTGTTCTATTTCTGCAACAATTGAATTGATCCGGAATCCATCAGCAAAGTCCCAATGATACTGGGCGGCTAGGCCGACAAGATCCTGATTCGAAACGTGGGTATAGAATGCATCGGTCTGAAGCCCCATTTTATCGCCGACAGGTATGGAAACGCTGGCAGCGACCGTACTCCCGATTACGCCATTCAAGTCCCCACGGGAAACATCAAGGCTGCCGTTCAACGATGCGGGGGAAGTTTGGGCACGACCGAGTGCAGCGCAAAGCAGGAGAACAAGCAGGGTGTGTTTTATAGCCACTGAGCGACGCTTACCAACCAAAGGTAAAGTTTTCATTTTAATTGTTTCGAGCCGAGCCTGTGGGTTCGCTGTTCGAGACTATCCACATGTTTGGTGAAGAACCCCCGTATTTGTCGGCGCTCCGCTTCTCTTCACTACGATTGGCATTGGCCCGTGACTTCGTTCTCGTCCTCATCATACCGTCGATCTCCGAAGAGGATCGAGATAGTTGAATGATGGTTCGTCGAACTTTGCCTCAAGTGCCTCGATTCCAAAGCGCTTTTTAAATTCAACCTCGCTTTTACTGATCGGAATTAACCAATAAAAATCTGCGATGCGCTTGCCATCGACATCCAATTTTTCAAGTCTTGGTCCGTCTAAATAGGGAAGGGAAACCAATCCATATTCACATTTCGAGCCTTCGCTCCATGGCGTTCCGAAGTTGATTGTATGTCCAAGGCCAAGCGACTTGGCCGTTCGGTGGTAGTGTGCAGTAGCAATAAGCAACTCGACGATTCCGCGCGCCTGAACCGCACTGAACATGTGCAATTCAATCGGAACGCTGTCACCGGGTTGGGACATTCCGCAAGTAGCGTAAGTCCACATACGTCTCCTTTCCGACGATGCAAATTCAAGAACCCCAAAATCAGGCGGAAGTTCGGAGACCGGGCCACGAATGAATTCAATCTGATGGCCAGTAACATCCCAGTTGCTCGCATAGTGCGCGGCAATTCGCGCTCGGTGTTTCGAATTCTCGATCATGAGAGAAGATTTTCCTTTGAGCTACACGATCACAAGCCAAGAAGTTTTTTCACCTCTCGAGAGTAGCGCGACATATCGGCGCCCTGTACTCTTGATTCTGCCGCTGATTGCGGCGACATTCGCGACCGATCTGACGCGCTTGCTTTGCGTTCGGCATCAGTCATCAGATAGCCAGGCTTTTCTCCTATCGAGGGATCTCCCTCGTAGAAGCGCTTAACAAGCGGCGGTGTATGGTCTGCCACTTGGCCTACTCCTGCTCCTACGGCCCTACGATCCGCGGCAGTAGGAGTATTTCCATAGTGCAAACGTCTATTATATGCCTCAGTTGGTCCCACGTTAGCGGGAGTGCTTCGTGGGCTAAAGCTACCAGCTGCCGCTCCACCAAGAATGGTTGCCCCGTCCACAATATCCGCGCCGCCGGTAGCCATAAAACGATTAAATCCGTTCACCTCACCAAATCGCTCATTGGCGTTAATGAGCAACTGAAGACCAGCAGAATTGAGCATGACTGGATCAATCACGGTCCTAGCTCGCATGTTCTGATTCTCTAAAAACTGGAGTACTTGCTCGGTACCTACGCGGCCAGGGACAGCACGCATAGCCCATGTGACGGCGTCCCTAAACAACGGATCCTCCAAGGCTGATCCGAGCAATATCGAATCATTCCCAAATGCGGTCTGGTAGGCTCCGAGAACTTCACGGATGCGAGCCTGATTCCAGCCTCCATTTGGCGCGTATCCAATATTTTGCACCGTGGAATTGCCATCTTTCCCGCTACCAGCCGCCGAAATATTCCTATTACCCGTAACCACGTTGGGAAGGCCGGTGAAGACGGAAGAAGCGCCGAAGCGCGGAGCGAAAAGGGAGGGGATGTACGCGGCGTTCGAAAAACCGCCTGAATAACCGCTGTTGAAAGGATCGCCGCCAAAGGTGAAACTTACATTGCCGCCAAACAGTGAGAAGCCATTCGAATTCCCGCCGCTGAAATTGAAGTTGTAATTGGGCACGTTCCCTCCCGAAACAAAGGTCGCATCATACCCGGACGGATCGGTCGCGCTCGTGGGATTATTGCCAACGTAACTGTAGCCGTTATAGGTCTGGGCGGACATCGGATCGCTGACTAACGGATCGGAGCGAAGGAAGCGGGCGAGCACAGGATCGTACACGCGACCGTTCATATGGACGAGGCCGACACTATCGAGCATCTCGTGGTCGGTGAAACCGCGATTGACGTTCGTACTGCGCGCAGGTGTACCGGCGGTCCAGTCGGCATTCCGGCGCTGGCCCCACGCATTGTAGCTGAGTTGCTCAAGCACGTTGCCTTGCTCGTCAGTCACCGCCTCGACGGAGCCGAGGTGATCGCTCGCAAAATAGTTGGTGGTGCGCATGCCGGTCGAATCGACGGAAATTTCAGCCACCCGTCCGCCGGGCGTGAACACCGCATATCGACAAGTAATCGTGTGCCCTTGGATGACATGCTCCATTCCGCCTCCGAAATAGCAGGTGATTGTCTGATTCTGATCCTCAGCGGTCGACCCTGTTACCCCCGTGACTTGTTGGATACGCTGCCGATCCGGACCATAGCTGAAGGTGCTGGTGGTCCCATTGCGCACAATCGTCAACGGCTGATCGAACGAGGCCCATGAATTCTCCGTCACCCCATTGCGTTTGGTGAGATTGCCGTTGGCGTCATAACCATAGGTGGTGCCGCCGGCGGTGGTGACGGCGTGTGGACCAGCGCCAATCATGGAATAGGAATAACTGCCCACATCGCTCTTGTTGGTAATATTGCCCTGCGGGTCGTAACCGACCGTGAGCGAGGTGGTGTTGTTGAGTTTGACCGAGGTGAGGCGATCGAGCAGATCGAGGCCGTAATCCTCGGCGCGTACCGTGGAATTTTGCGCGGCATCCGAGCAGAGTTCGCGGCGGCGGACATTGCCGAAGGGATCAAGGCCGAGCTTCAGGTTTTCAAGATAGGTCGTGGCATTGCTCACCTGACGTTTTTCCAGCATGCCATCGGTCGCGCGATAGCCGGTCCATGAAGTGACGCCATTGCCGAAAGTTTCATTCACCGGCTGGCCGAAAGCGGAGACGGAGCCGAGCGTCCATAAGGGCGTGCCCAACATCGGGCCGCCGGGCACGCTCATATCGCGCACCTCGCGGAGGGCACCGCCGAAGGGTGCGTAAGCATAGGCCAGTGTTTGATTGGCAAAGCCGGGCACCTGATAGGTAACCGACGCCATCCGGGATGCACCGTCGTAGCCCATGGAGGTCGTGCAAGTCCGACCGTTGATGGTCTTGGTCACGGAGGCCACGCGACTCAATTCAGGGTCGTAAGTATAGCTTTCAGAATAGGTGCCCCCGCCCCCATCGGGTGAGCTGACGGAGCTGAGCCGGCCCAAACCTTTGCCCGAAGCGGAGTCATAAGTCCAAGTGGTAGTGCCTTCGTTTTCGCTTCGGGTCTGAAGGCGGCCAAGAATATCATAATCGAGCGTCACCGTCTGGGTCTTGGCATCGGTGGTGGAATAGACTTCGCCAAAGGCGTTGTAAGAGGTAGAACTCGTGCCGGTATTCGGATCGGTGAGCGAGGTGGCGAGGCCGCGCGCGTCGTAAACCGAACTGGTCGCGACGCCGGCCGCAGTGGTCGTCAGGAGATTGCCGGCAGCATCGAATTCGTAGCCGATGGTTTCCTGTTCGTTGGCGGTACCGAGCGATTCGTTTTTATAGATATTAACGATCCGCCCGAGCAGATCGCGAACGCTGCGGGTCTTCTTGGTGATGATGCTACCGTAAGTGCCGCTAGCGGTCGAGGTGGTCTCCGGCCCGTTGTAGGCGATTGAAACGGCTCCGCCGTTGGCCATACTTTGGGTTTGGGTGCGGCCAAGGGCATCAAAGGTGGCTTGATTCCAATTGATCACCGAGTCGGAGGATCGCATGGGTGTGCAGGTAGCCCAGGCTACGCCGAGGTTGTTGTAGAGGTTTTCCACCCGCGTGAGCGCTGCGCCGTCGGTGGTGACACCTTCCGAACGGACCACGCGACCGAGGCGGTCGAAGACAGTGTAACTCGCAGGTCCCATTTCCTTGGTACTGCCATCAATGTCCTGAAACGTGGAATGCGTCTCGGCGGTGAACAGACCCCGGTCGTCGGTGATCCAAGCAAGTTGGGTGGTCGTGACGACATCGGCCGGCGAGACGGTGGCGGACAGGCGGCAGAAATCGTCGTAGTAAAATGAAGTCGTCTGATTGTTGGCATCGGCACGCGAAGCGGGGGCACCGTGCAGCGTATCGGGCACGAAAGATTCAACCAAGTCGCCGTTGGGACCGGTGCGAGTGACGGTGGTCAGGAACCTACCGGTGGAATCGTAGCCATAGGAGACAGTGCGAGTCTGATCGGTGGCCGCATCCTTTTTCCCGGTAAGTTCAACTTTGTTCACATGGCCGAAGCCGTCGGTGTAGGAATAAACCGTGGTCAGTTTCTTGGCGGAATCGTTCGGGAAAGCGACCGTCTTCGTGGGCGCAAGCGGAGTGCCCTGGGTATCATTGGTTCCGTCAGCATCATTGTCCCGATAGTAGAAATCCATCTCGCGAGTCACATCCGAATAGCCAGTTGCCTGTTGCAAGGTCGTCACCTTCTTAATTCGACCGACCAACCAGTTTCCGGCTGAAGTATCTGCCGGCCAAAAATCGGAGGTCTGCGAGGTGGTACGACCGCCAAATCCCGCCGTTGTGACCGATGAGGTCACGTTGCCCCAGTCATCGACGGATTGCGTGACGGTTTGATTGGAGGTTTGTGCACCCTGAGTGGAGAAATCAGCGGAAATGTCCCAAGTTTTGGAGGTGCCACCTGATGAGTAGACAAAACTGGTTATTCCGGAATTGATGGAGCGGATGGCGGGCGTGACAGTGCTGTCGGACAAAATAATCGTGCCCCGCTTGACCACGGTATGCGCAGCAAAACCATTTTCGGCAAAGTTGGCCGGAGTCGGGTCTTGGATGCGTTCGACGCGGGTCGTCAGGTTGGTGCGGGAATCGGTGACCTCCTGAGCGGCGAAGCCCACGACACCGCGATAAGGAGCGGAGCGGAGGCCTTCGTATTTATAGGTCTGGGTATAGCTCGCAGCCGTACCCGCCGCGACGGGCAGGGACGTTGGTGTCGCGGTATGCACATCGCCCAGATCGGCCGTGACCGTTTTGACCACTTGGATCGGAGATTGGAGATCGACCAGTCCGGCGGGAGTGGCGGTGCCCTTGGTGTAGACGGTAGCATCGGTGAGAGGCGCATAGGCGACATCGACCGTGGCACCGAATCCGTTGGTGACTCGGGTGATCACGTCACCCGGCGAGGTGCCGTTGGCAACGAGCACCCTGAAAGACGTAGAGGTGTTGCCGGCAGATGGATTGCCACGGACCAGAAGATCGGTCCGCCCGTCGCCGTTGAAGTCAATCGGCATGACGGTTTCGTTGCTGAGCGGGCCGCTGGCGACCGTGGTCGGCGCGGAGAATGCAATCAGGTTGGTGGCGTCGCCCTGTGCATAGCAAATCTCACTTGAGGAGGCCCGTTGGATAATCAGATCGTCCCGGCCGTCCCGGTTCAAATCCACCGCTGTGATCAACTGGCTGTTCCAGTCGGAGGCGGATGTCGGAGCGGTGATGTTTCCCTGGCTAAAGAAGTTATTCAATGCGCTGCGGAAATAGAGGCCCGTGCCGGTGATATAACCGGTCTTTTGCAGATCAAGCGCATCGGTCAGGCGATCACCGTTAAAATCGCCCAGAACGATATTGGTTTTGCTTGGTAGGAAGTTAATATCCGTCCCAAATCCAGACGCAGCATAGTTAACGAAGACGGTGCCGGAGGTATCATTAAACGGAGCTTGGGGCTGGGGCACATGCCACAGATCGGCCACCCCATCGCCGTTTGCCTCCAACAGGCGAAGATCGTCTTCGGCATGAAATAGATTCGTGCCGCCGGTTTGAAGATCGAAGACATGCGTCGTGTCATTCCATTTATACACTCCCCATGCGCTGTTCTGAATTAACCGGCTCTGGGCCGTGAAGAGTGTCGCTTTGCCGCTGCCATCCAAATCCATCAGGCGCTCAAGCGGTGCCGGAGGGGTGACAAACGTGCCACTGGGAGCCGGATAGTTGGTAACCACGTCAGGTATGGCATAACCGCTAAAAGATACGGTCCCGCTTGAAACTGAAGTGATCCATACCTTGCGCCTCACGGTCATGTTCACCGTACTGCCGCTGCCCAGCGAATAGTTCACCAGCGTGGCGACAATGTCGGGCAAACCATCACCGTTGAGATCACCCACCAGGAGACGGTCGTTGCCCGCGCCCACACTGGTGTTGAGATAACTGGTGGCCGGATTTAAGGCGAATTGGGCCGGTGTATTCGTCGTCACGAGACCGGTCCCGGTGGAGAGGTATAACTGCGTGTTCCGATTGCTGGTGGAATCGATGCGCAACACATCGGTCTTGCCGTCGCCGTTAAAATCAGCGGCGTACAGCAAATCGCCGCTGTTGGTCAGCGTGCCAAGTGGGGAGGTCGAGGTAAATCCCGCCGTGTCGGTGGTCGGCCAGGTGAAGCTCGTCTTCGGCAGAGTTGTACCATTGATGCCAGCTTCCTGAACGTCAGTCAGGCGACTGCGTTGGGTGAAAGATGAAGTGTCATAGTTGAGCGTGTAACTGCGAACCGTCGTACCGCCAGCGACTGCGCTGATCGTTTTAAGCCGGTGAAAAATCGCCACCTGTGCATTCACGCCCATTTGGATCAAACGTAGTTTATCCCCATCGGGACGCAGTTCGTAGGTAAACTTGATGCTGTTATTGGGCGTTACAGTAGTGCCATTGCCGGTGTACTTGATTTCCGTCGGATAAGGGAAATGAGCCAGCGAATCATCATTCACCGTGTAAGAGACATTCAGGTAGTTGCCCGCCAGATCCTGCA
>CAZIQP010000163.1:0-7909 GCA_964541315.1 uncultured Opitutaceae bacterium | reverse complement strand
ACGTGCACTACGGCGCCATCGGTTGCGGCGTCGCCGAAGGCACGCTCGTCAAGGTGATCGGCACTTCCACCTGCGATTGCGGTGTGGTGTCCGCCACGAAGTCCGTGCCGGATATTCCCGGCATCTGCGGCATCGTCCCCGGCGCAATCCTCCCCGGCTTTTACGGCATCGAGGCCGGCCAGTCCGCCGTCGGCGATATTTTCAAGTGGTGGGTCGAGGTGGTTTGCGCAGGCGATGGCGCACGGCATGCACGGCTCACGCAGGAAGCCGCGCAACAAAAGCCCGGCCAGTCCGGCCTGCTCGCCCTCGACTGGCAGAACGGCAACCGCACCATTCTCGTCGATCCGTTGCTCACGGGCCTGATCGTCGGCTGCACGCTGCACACCACGCAGGCGGAAATTTATCGCGCGCTCATCGAGGCCACCGCTTTCGGCGCCCGTGCCATCATCGAACGCATCAAGGAATACGGCGTGCCGATCGACCGCATCGTCTGCGCCGGCGGCATCGCGGAAAAAAACCCGCTGCTCATGCAGATCTACGCCGACGTCACGGGCTGCACCATGCTCGTTTCCGGTTCCAGCCAGGCCTGCGCGCTCGGCTCCGCCGTTTCCGCCGCCGTGCTCGCCGGCGCGCACCCGGATTTCCCGACCGCCCAGCGCAAGATGACTTCGCTCAAGAAAGTCGCCTACAAGCCAAAGCCCGCCGCGCAGAAAACCTACAACCGGCTCTACGGGCTCTACCGCCAGGTTCACGATTCCTTCGGCGGCCTGAACAAAACCGCCGACCTCTCCCGCGTGATGAAGGATCTGCTGCAATTGAAGCAATCAAGGTAGGGCGCGACCGCTGGGCGCGCCGCGAAAGACGGACGGCCCAGCGGTCCGTCCCTACCTTCTCCCTTCCCACGCTACCCACTACTCGCTAATTCTTCCTCCCATGTCCCTCGTCAACACGTCCCCCTCTGAAATCTGGTTCGTCTGCGGCTCGCAGCATCTCTACGGCCCCGGCCCGCTCAAACAGGTCGCCGCCAACGCGCGCATCGTCGCCGCCGCGCTCGACGCCTCAAAACATGTCCCCACGGACATCGTCTTCAAGGCGTTGCTCACCACGCCGGACGAAATCACGCGGCTCTGCCTCGACGCCAACTCCGACCCAAAATGCGCCGGCCTCGTCCTCTGGATGCACACGTTCTCACCCTCGAAAATGTGGATCCGCGGCCTCGCCGCGCTGAAGAAACCGTTCTGCCACCTGCACACGCAGTTCAACCGCGATCTGCCGTGGAGCACGATCGACATGGATTTCATGAATCTCAATCAGGCCGCCCACGGCGACCGCGAGGCCGGGTTCATCCACACCCGACTCCGTCTCAACCGGAAGGTGGTCGTCGGCCATTGGAGCGACGACGAGGTGCAGCAACGCGTCGGCTCATGGATTCGGGTCGCCCGGGCATGGCACGACTGGCAGGGCGCAAAGTTCGCCCGCTTCGGCGACAACATGCGCCAGGTCGCCGTCACCGAAGGCGACAAGGTGGCATCGGAAATCCGTTTCGGTTTCGCCACCAATGGCTACGGCATGGGCGATCTCGTTGCCCGCGTGAATGCCGCCTCGCCCAAGGCCGTCGATGCACTCTGCGCCGACTATGCCGAAGCTTATGCTGTCGCGAAAGAACTCCGCAAAGGTGGCGCCCGCCACGAATCCCTGCGCGAGGCCGCGCAGGCCGAGATTGGCCTCCGCGCCTTTTTGGAAGAAGGCGGCTTCAAGGGTTTCACCACCACGTTCGAAGACTTGCACGGACTCACCCAACTCCCGGGCTTTGCCTGTCAGCGCCTGATGGCCGACGGCTACGGTTTCGGCGCCGAGGGCGACTGGAAAACCGCCGCCTTGCTCCGTGCCATGAAAGTCATGGCCGACGGGCTGCCCGGCGGCACCTCGTTCATGGAAGATTACACCTACCATCTCTCGCCGAAAGGCCATCAGGTGCTCGGTTCGCATATGCTGGAAATCTGTCCGACCATCGCGGCAACAAAGCCCACCGTCGAAATTCATCCGCTCGGCATCGGCGGCAAGGCTGACCCGGTACGCCTCGTGTTCGACGCACCCGCCGGCCCGGCACTCAACGCCTCGCTTGTGGACATGGGCAACCGTTTTCGCCTGATCGTCAATGAAGTCACCGCCGTCAAAATTCCGAAACTGCCCAAGCTGCCCGTCGCCCGCGCGGTTTGGGAATGCCAGCCGGACTTCAAGACCGCCTGTGCGGCGTGGATCTACGCCGGCGGGGCGCACCACACCGGTTACAGCTACAGCGTCACCACGGAGATGCTCGAGGATTTCGCCGAAATCGCGGGCATCGAGATCGTAGTCATCAACGCCGACACCAAACTCAACGACTTCAAGCAGACCCTGCGGAACAACGAAGTTTATTACCACCTCGCCGGAGGCTTCCGCGTCTAAGCCCGGAAACCTCAGTAGCGAGCATCACCAAACTCCCGCTCTCCTTCTACTCGCTACCCGCTACTTTCTTCCATGCTCACCGAACTCAAACGCGAAGCCTACGAGGCGAATCTGCTCCTGCCCAAACACGGGCTGATCAATCTCACCTTTGGCAACGCCAGCGCGCTCGACCGCGCCAAGGGCATCTTTGCCATCAAGCCCAGCGGCGTGGACTATGCCGCGCTCAAACCCGGCGACATGGTACTCGTTGATCTCGAGGGAAAAAAGATTGAGGGGAAACTCAATCCTTCCTCCGACACGCCGACGCACCGCCGCCTCTACCTCGCGTTCCATTCCATCGGCGGCATCGTCCACACGCATAGCTCGCACGCCACCGCCTTCGCCCAGGCCGGCCGGGCCATACCGATCTTCGGCACGACCCACGCGGATTATTTTCATGGCGATATTCCCGTCACCCGGAAGATGACCGCCCGGGAAATCGGCGACGGCGCCTACGAATGGGAAACCGGCAACGTGATCGTCGAAGGTTGTCTCCGGGAAAAACTCGACCCGCTCGATTGCCCCGCCGTGCTCGTCAACCGCCACGCCCCTTTCACCTGGGGACCGACAGTGGGGAAAGCCGTCGAGGTTGCCGTCGCCGTCGAGTGTATCGCCCACATGGCGCTGATGTCGCTCCAGCTCGAACCCAAGCTCAAGCCCATCGAGCCCGAGCTGCTGAACAAACACTTCAAACGCAAACACGGCCCCGGCGCGTATTACGGACAGAAGTAAACCAAAAACTCCGATCTGGCGGAGAGACCTTCTTCTGAGGGACCTCCCCAAAGTTACCGGGCGGGCAGCAGCTTGGGCAGGAGCGCTTCAAGTTCGGTGGCCCACATCTCGTAGCCTTCGGCAGTGAGATGGAGTTTGTCGCGACTCAGCCCTTTCCAATTGTCGCCTTCCGGGGTGAACTTTGCGGCGAGATCAAGGTAGAACACCGTCTGGTTGTCCGCGAGGGGTTGGATCAGTTTGTTGGCGGCCGCCATCTTTTCCGTGGCCCGCGCGTTCGGCAGGATGCTCACAACCACCACCTTGATGCCGGGGAAAGTTTCCTTCGTGGTGTCGATCACGGCCTTCACCCCGGCGGCGATATTCTCGGGCGTGTCCGGCACATTGTTCGTGCCGATGAGGACACAGGCCACTTTGGGCGCGAAGCTGCTGACGTCGATGTGCCGCAGCCGCCAGATCGTGTGCTGGGTCCGGTCCGAACCGAGGCCGAAATCCAAAGCGCGCTCCTCGAAATGTTTCCGCCATACCGGCAGACCCGCGCCCCAGCGCCATTGCTCCGTGATGGAATCGCCAATGAAGATCAGGTCGAAGTGCCGGCCTTTTTTCAGGGCGAGGTAGTCGCCAAAATACGCCTGATAATTGAGCCGGGGCTGATAATTCTGATCACTGGCGACCGTCGATTCCGGGGGGCCGGCGACCACGGCGGCAGCGGGAGTGGGGACCGGATCGACCGCCGGCAGCGAATTGACGAGGACAGCCGCGAATAACGCGCCAAACAGGAAGGGGTGTTTCATGTCACGAAACTCGTGCGACGGGGCACCCGCTGACAAGCCTGTTCCGGGACAGCGCGCACGTTCCTAAAAAACTCCTCGCTCTGACCATTTTAATTCTTTCTTTCACCCGCCGGCTTTGACACTTTGGCTTTTTGGCCAGCACCTCTCCCCCATGAAAAACCAAAATATTCCCAACCGGTCCGCTGCAAAATCCCCCTCCCCTTTCAATATCTCCCGCCGCGCCTTTCTGCAGCGCTGCGGCCTGCTCGCCGCCGCCACCGGTCTGCCGCTCTGGTTCGTCGAGCGCCAGCAGTTGATGGCCGCCGAGCCCGCCAAAACTCCGTCACCCAATGATCGCCCGGGCATCGCCCAGATCGGCTGCGGGGGCATGGGCCAGTGGGATGCGACCAATGCCGGCAATTTTGGCAACATCGTGGCCGTGTGCGACGTGGACGATAGTCATGCCGCCGAGTCCGCCGCAAAATGCACCGTCGACGGCAAAGTGCCGAAGATTTATTCCGATTTCCGCAAAGTGCTGGAGCGCGATGATGTTCATATCATCGTCAACTCCACCCCTGATCACTGGCACACCCTCATCAATATCGCCGCCGCCAAGGCCAAGAAGGACATCTATTCACAGAAGCCCCTCACCCTGACGATCGGCGAGGGCCGCCATGTCGTCAACGCCGTCAAAGAAAACAAAATCGTGCTGCAGACCGGCACGCAGCAACGCAGCGATCAACGCTTCCGCCTTGCGTGCGAACTCGTTCGCAACAATCGCATCGGCAAACTGAAACAGGCCCGCGTCTGGCTGCCCGCCGGCCTGCGCGATGGTCCGTTCCAATCCTCGCCCGTGCCCGCCGGCCTGAACTGGGATTTCTGGCAGGGTCAGGCCCCCGCGCATGATTATGTGAAGGAACGTTGCCACGGAAACTTCCGCTTCTGGTACGAATATTCCGGCGGCACCATGACCGACTGGGGCGCCCACCACAATGACATCGCCTACTGGGCCATCGGCCTGCTCGCGCCCACAAAGGTTGAGTCGAAGCATTTCTCCGAGCCCATCGTCGGCGGCTACAACGCCTTTGCCGAATACGAGGTGAACTACACCTATGAAAACGGCGTCGGCCTGCAGATCAACACCACGAAGGACGACTCCATCTACGGCCAGCACCTCAATCCCAAGGGCCAGGCCAACGGCATCCGCTTCGAAGGCACCGACGGCTGGATCTGGGTCAATCGTGACGAGATCAAAGCGAGCGCTCCGGAACTGATCAAGACGCCGCTGCCTGAAAACGCGATCCGGCTCTACCAGAGCAAGAATCACATGGCAAATTTCATCGATTGCGTCCGTTCCCGCCAGCTCCCCATCTGCGATGTCGAAACCGGCCACCGCTCCGCCACGATGTGCCACCTCGGGGCCATTTCACTCCGCACCGGCAAGAATCTGAACTGGGATTCAGCCGTGGAAAAATTCACCGGCGAGCACGCCGCGGAAGCCAACGGCTATCTCGTCCGTGAAATGCGCAAGCCCTACGACTACTCGTTCGCCTGATACGTTCTTTTCTCAAGCGCACCTTGCCGGAAGGCGGGGTGCGCTTTTTTAATGGCTGGAATCTTGGGTGAGACTGTCGGCATCCCCGATCCAATGGGGTCTGGCCGTGTTTTGTTAGTTTTGAATTGAAAGATACGGAGCGAGTCGCTGCCATGGCGCCATGGCCCGCCGACTACGGATCGAATACCCAGGAGCGATGCACCATGTGATCAACCGGGGAAACTACCGGACGGATCTGTTTGAGAACGCGGGGGCGGCGGAGGCATTTTTGCGGACCCTGTTTGAGGCGGCAGCCAAGTTTGGTTGGCGCGTGCATGCGTACGTCCTGATGCGAAACCATTTTCATCTGGCGGTGGAAACACCCGAGCCCACGTTGGGCGAGGGCATGCATTGGTTGCAGAGCTCGATGGCGACCCGGTTCAATCGGTTGCGCGCGGAGAGCGGGCACTTGTTTCAAGGCCGCTATCAGGCGCTGCTGATCGAGGATGGGGCCGCCTTGGCGAGGGTCGTGGACTACATCCATCTCAATCCGGTGAGAGCCAAAATCGTGCCGCCCGAGCAAGCGGCCAACTATCGCTGGAGCAGTCTGGCCGCGTTGCTGAAGGGCCCTCGCCCCGCTCTGCTCGCAGCCCGAGACTGGCTGCGGGCGAGAGGCGGTTGGGCGGACAATGCAGAGGGCCACCGGGCGTACGCCAGCTATCTACGGGAGCTCGCGCGGGACGAGGCCGCTTGGTCCCGGGAAGGCCTGGTCGGCTTGGCGCAAGGCTGGGCCATCGGCTCGCTCGCGTGGCGCCGGACGCTGGCAAAAGAACATGCCGCCCGTTCGCTCACGTCTGGACTGCCGCGCGCGGAACGAATGGAACTCAGGCAGGCGAGTTGGCAGGCGAGCTTGGACACCCATCTGGCAAAATTGAGAAAGTCTGCGGCGGAACTGAAAACCAAGCCGCTCAAACAGCCCTGGAAAATCAAGTTGGCGGCGCGGATCCGCCAAGAGTCGGGCGCGTCGATCGGGTGGCTGGCTGATCGGCTTCAACTTGGCGGTTCGGCTACCTTGCGGGGCTACCTTCACCAAGCGAACCGCGCCAAATAACTAACAAAACACGGCCAGACCCCATAGGATCGCACCATAGGATCGCAGCCTAGATATTAATATGAGCGAGATTTTTTCTTCCATATTGCTTCGCAATGACATTGTGCCCTTTCTGGAGACAATACATCATAGGCTTTTGCCTGATGCATTATTTTCAGAAAACGGTATCAATAAGCCGCTCCAAAGATTTCACGAACTGATCAAGGAGTCGCTTCATTGGCAAAAAAACGCTCAAAAATGGTGTCTCTATGGTGCAAGAAAAAGATCCGATCTATCTAATGATTTAACGAATCGGGATCTGATGGGAAATTCGTTTTTGGATAGTTGCACTAATGTCGAAATGTTATATGAATCGTACTCGTGGTCAATAATTCCGTGGGGTGTTGACGGAACCGGAATGATGATCGCGTTTATTTCTTCAGATGAAAATGCTTTTAAAGAAGCTCTGCTTTGGCTATCGGCCGGTGGAGCTAATCAAAATGTGATTGTATCTAGATATACTTTGGATCAATTGAAGTTGAAACGGTTTCGGGGTGCTATATTTTCTCGATCTCCTCATTTGCGCGGCCAACTAATATGGAAATGTAATCCGTTGCATTCAGCCTTAATCTTGTTTTCGCAGGACGAAAACACTGATAGTATTCTTGGCTCTAGCACTGATATAATATGCCGATCTCGGCAGGGACGTGTTGTCCGAAGTTGGATTCAAGTACACGACGAGTCTGCTTTTTTACGTTACGGTACTAGCGAAAATGCCTCGGTGATTCTTGCCTCCGATGCAGATGAAACAATGATTCGTGAGTCATCGGGGCATTTTTCCGACATTATCTTCGAGTATATTAATAATGATCCGCTCAGGTTTGCATCAAAGGCATTAGGTTATTCTTCCTGGAATTATATGCCTTTTACGGGCGATGGTAATTGGGAGATATATATAAATAACGATCACCGGATGACCGATACGCTTCTATTCAGTGATGAAATGCTCCGCGAACCGAGTTTGCTCCATAGATGTTTTTGCTAAGAACCAGCGGACGGGGTCAGGCTGGAATGGCGCTAAGTTAAGCGGGTTGTTCGTTAGATTTTTCAGTTAGAAGAACGGGGTTTCGGCGTGAGGACTGCTGGAGTTTTCGGCATGAAAAACCTCACGATGTATCTGCCGGGATTCTCTCATCGGTTGGGTGGTCGCCCGGCGCTACCGGCGGCGGGAAAAGTGCTCGGGGTACGATCCGGAGTGATAGGTAACACTTGAGCCGGAGTGATGGGTGACACTTT
>CAZIQP010000162.1:0-8004 GCA_964541315.1 uncultured Opitutaceae bacterium | reverse complement strand
GCACATCGCGATTCAGGAACAGCTCGACGGCAAGGCGGTGGATTGGCTGGAAAAGATGAGCGACGAACAATATCGAAACTGATTGGCGCACGTTAAAGCGGGGGCCATTCTTTCAACTTTGAGAAATATGGCCTGCGTTTGCCCGGTTGTTCGGGGCTTTTGTCGCCCTCGTGGATAGATGGCCCCCGCCTTCGCCGAGGCTTCGGCGCGGCAATTTTCTTTCCACTTCCTTTGAGCTGGTGTTGGCCGTGCCATCCGTAGCCTCAATCGCCACGGGAAATGACCGCCCTCCGTCGCTAAAGCTATGGAGGGCATCCTTCACCTTCGTTCCACTATGGCGAAGGATGGTGGAGCAGATCGGGATCAAACCGACGACCTCGTCGTTGCGAACGACGCGCTCTATCAACTGAGCTACTGCCCCGTAAAAGGAAGAGCTCTTATTGAGGACCGCACCCTTCCGAGTAAAACAAAATTTTTGCCTCCCCGCCGGTTCAGAGTTAATCATTTTGCCTGAACGTAAAGTTGGCCCCCAATTTGCTGTTGCTCCCTGTCCATCCAACGCAGAAACAAACCTTTCCCGCCTGAGTTCCAACATCTCCCCGCCATGAAAAAGACCATAGCCAAGACCATCACTCCAGTCGTCAAAGCAGAAAAAGCTCCCGCAGCGCCAGCCACGAAGGCTCCCGCGAAGAAGAGCGCCCCGGCCAAAAAGAAAGCGGCACCCGCCACCGCTCCCCTCGTCACGACCATCTCGGCGAAGGTCGACATTGGTTTTGGGAATTTCCTTTCCCTGCGCGGCGAAGGCCCGGGCCTGAGCTGGGACAAAGGCGCGCCCATGGATTGCACCAGTAGCCTGATGTGGTCCGCCACCATCAAGGGTGCGACCGCCCCCGTCATTTTCAAGGTCCTCGTCAACGATCTCAGCTGGAGCACCGGCAAGGATTATGTCGTCGAGCCCGGCCAGAGCGTAACCATCACGCCGACATTCTAAGCTTCCGGCGGATCAGGGTTGATCGAGCAAAGCGCCGTCCTCACGTCGTCGGCGCTCAACTTTTCACCGGCGGCATCCCTGGTGAACAGGATGATGCACTTCATCCTGATGAGGGTGAACGGCCAGGGAATATAAAACCGGTCCCAACTGCGCAGACGGAACGCGCGGCCAAACTTCGCCCCCAACAGGATCATCGGGGCATTGCTGCGGCGGGTGACCACCAGCACCCCCGGCTCCACGGTGTAGAGCGGGCCGCGCGGGCCGTCCGGCGTGATGCCGATATCGTGTCCTTCCCGCAATTTCTGGATGAGCATGCCGGCGGCTTCGCGCCCGAAATTGCTGCTCGATCCGCGCACCGGGTGAATGCCGATCAGGCGATACAGCGCCGCCAGCCAGGCCCCGTCCTTGCTGGCGCTCACCAGGCCGTATATCCGCCGGTGCTGCCGATAACGGCGGTAAATTTCCGGCGTTAAAAACAAGCGGTTATGCCAGAGCACGATCGCGGCAGCCTCGTTGTATTGCGTCAGCAGCGTGATGGTTTCCGGATCGGCCTCGAAACGAAGGGTGCGGCTCCAGACACGCAAAAGCAACGCCAGCAGCCAGAGCGCGACGCGACGCCAGCCGCTGACTTCATTGACGGTGACTGATTTTCCGGTTTGCAGACCTCCGTTATGCGGGGAGAAACGCACCGCCGCCAAGTTAAACTTGAGCCCTTCTCCCGATCACCCGACGCTCCCGGGATGCTGCTCCCACCCTGCCCCCATCTGCCCCGCGCTCCGGCGGAAATGGATGCCAGCGCGCTCACCGCCCATGGGGTGGCGCGCGAGGGGGCCTTTTATCTCACCGCCCTCACTTATGGCCAGTACTTGTGGCAGCGTGGACTGGTCGCCCGGGCCATGCTGAAACTGAACCGCGCCTTGGGTGCGGACCTCCGGGGCGATGAGCCTGAACTGCAACTCTGGCCCCTGCCCTACGCCGCGATGGGCTGGTTTCTGCGCCACGCACCGGCGGAGGTTTTCATCGGCAATCCGCGGGTGCATTTCCAGCATCTGGCGGATCGCATGAATGAACCGCGTCGCGACCAAAGGCGTTGGCGAGCCTGGGCCTGCTGGCAGTTGACCCGGGTGGTGCGACCGGAATTTCCGGGCGATCCCAACCATGGGGTGGACGAGCCGACGGGGGAGAAGATTTTCTCCGCTCTTCGGCAACACGGCCATCCGCATGAAGCCGAGCGATGGCTCGGCGTGCTGGAGGGCAGTTCGGCGCGTCAGAACTGACGCGGCAAATTTTCTATCGCCATATCGTTCAGGGGAAGCCAGTTTTCCTCTGCAAAATTCCTGCCGGGCTGGCACGCTTCCGGCATTGACCCACCCATCTTTCTACTTCCACCCATGAGTCGTCAGCAGCGCATCACCGAAAACGTATCCGGTATCCACACCGAGGAAATCAACGCGCACTTCAACCTGCTGCCCGAGCGCTATTTTGTCCAGACCGACGACCATGAACTCGCCCTGCACATCGGCATGGTCAACCGGCTCCTGCATTCCATCTCGGCGGCCGATTCACTTGGCTCTCTCCGCCCCGTCATCGAGTGGCAGGATGACGCCATCCGCGGCCTGAGCATTGCCCACATCGTCACTTGGGATCGGGCAGGATTGTTCTACAAGCTCGCCGGAGCCTTCAGCGTGGCCGGGTTGAACATCATTTCGGCCAAGATCACCACCCGCAGCGATCACATCGCGATCGACACCTTTGAGGTCAGCGAACCCGGCCATGGCCCGGTCCGCGATGCGCATGCCCGCGAGCTTTTCACCCACACGGTCGAGACCGCCCTGATGGGCGCAAAGGATCTGGGCGCCGACATCGCGGCGCAGATCAGGAAATTCTCCAGCCCCACCGCCGGCGCCACTTCACCCAGCGTTGAAGTCTATCTCGAAATTGCCTCGCCCCGGGCCATTGTGGAAATCCACGCACCCGACCGCTTCGGCCTGCTTTACCGGGTCGGCCATATCTTTGCGGAGCAAGGCTACAGCCTGTCCGCCGCCCGGGTGCATACCCAGCGCGGGATCGCCATCGACAGTTTCTTCATTGAATCGGATGAAAAATTGCCTTTCGACCACGAGCGCCTGGGCCGGCTGAAAACCGCCCTGACCGCGATCCTCACCCAATCGCCAGGCGGCGGATAAATTTCTCTCCCCAAGACGCGCGGGACATGCTCAGCTACCGTCCCGCATGAATCCCGATGAATCCCGCGATCTCGCCGTCCTCTACCGCATCGCCGCCCTCACGGCGGGTGAAGCGGATGCCCGCAGTGCGGAACGGGCCGTTCTGACGGAAATCATGGCGGTCATCCCCGCCGACAGCGGATCGCTTTCCCTGCTCAATCCGCATACCGGATATTTGGAAATCGTCACCCAACAGGGGCTGCCGCCCGACACCGGTGACTTCGCCCTGAAACTCGGCCAGGGCGTGACCGGCTGGGTGACCCTGCACGGCCGGCCTCTGCTGATTCCCGAAGTCTCCCTCGACCAACGGTACATCGCCGCGCGTGCCAGTGTGCGCTGCGAGATGGCGACCCCTCTCGTCGCCCGCGGCCAGACCATCGGCGTGATCAACCTCGATGCCGACCGGGTCCACGCGTTCAACGAGCGCGACCTGGCCCGCATGCAACTTTTCGCCCAGGAAGCCAGCCGCACTCTGCACCGCATCTGGCAGTTGGAACGTCTCCAAAGCGAATCGGCCCAGCTTGAAACCCTTGTCAATCTCGGCCACTCCCTCGTCGCCCGGCTGGAGGAAGGCGACTTGCTCACCACGCTCACGCGCAGCGGACGCGACCTCTTCGGCGCCCGGCTTTGCACCCTGCATGCCTGTGATCCCGCCCAGCAGACCTTTGAATTGCAGGCCTGGAGCAGCGAGGAAAACTTTTCCGAAACCACCCTGCGCCGCGAATCGTTTGACGCCGAACAATCCTTTCTGGCCACCGCGTCGCGCACGAACCGTGTCGTGGAGTTCCAGTCGCTCGACCGCACCGGCGTCCATGGAGCCGTCGACCGGCCGACCGATCCCACGCTCTGCTCCGCCCTCGCCGCGCCCCTGTTTGTCGACAGCGCGCCCGCCGGAGTCCTCGCCGTCTACACGGCCCACCCGCACCGTTTTTCGGACGCGCAGAAACGCCTGCTCGCCGCGCTCGGCAGTTTCGCCGCCGTGGCGCTGCACAACTCCCGCCTCTACGCCCGGGTTTTCCAATCCGAGGAAGTGCTGCGCAAAAACCAGACCCTCACCACCCTCGGCCTGCTCGCCGCCGAGATCGCCCACGAAATCCGGAATCCGCTCACCGTGATCAAACTCCTGCACGGCTCGCTCGGAGCGGATTTCCCGGAGGGCGACATGCGCCGCCGCGACCTGGAAGTCATCACGGAAAAGATCGAGCAGCTCGAGGTCATTGTGTCCCGGGTGCTGTCGTTCGGCCGGGCGCCGTCCGTCCTGCATTCCCGCTGGCCGCTCAACGAGGTTCTGGAAGACACGCTGCACCTGCTGCGGGCCAAGCTCAACCAGGCGGGCGTGCAGTTGCGTTACACGCCCCAGCCCCGGCCGATCTCGATCGAGGTGAACAAGGGCCAGTTGCAACAGGTCTTCCTCAATCTCGTGATCAACTCGCTCCAGGCCATGCCGCACGGTGGCAAGCTCGTCATCGAGTCAAAGATCGAAGCCGGCCTCGTGCATCTCGATTTCAGCGACACGGGTGGCGGCATCCCGCCGGAATTGCAGCCGAGGATTTTCGAATCATTCCTCTCCGGCAAAACCGACGGCACCGGCCTCGGCCTCACCATCGCCCGGCGCATCATCAAGGATCACCGGGGCGAACTCTCGCTCGTCAGCACCGGCCCGCAGGGCACCACGATGCGCGTCACCCTCCCGCTGCCACCGGGCGGAGCGTAAGATCGACCATCAGATCGGCCGCGATCTTTTCCAGATCGGCGCGGACCGCCTCCAGCCTCACCGACGGCGGCACCGACACCCGCACGCGGGCCTGAAAAAGATTTCCCCCGCCCATCGGGGCACTGCCGCATTCGGACGACAGTTCCTCGACATTCACCCCGTGCGCCGCGAGCACACTGGTGATGTTGCGCAAAATCCCCGGGCGATCATTGCCCACCAGGTCGATCGTCGCCGCCGTACCCGGGACCACAGGAGCCGAACCTGCGCCCGCGTCCACCGTGACCCGCAGCCCATCGGCTTCGAGTTGTTGCAACGCCTGGCGCAGCGCGGCCACCCGCTCCGCCGGCATTTCCACCCGGGCAATGCCGGCAAACTGGCCGCCGAGATGGCACATGCGGCTTTCCAGCCAGTTGCCGCCGTGATCCGCCACCCGGCTGGCGACAAGTTGCACAAGACCCGGCCGGTCGGCCCCGATGATGGTCATGATCAAATAGGAATACATGGCTGAAAATTATCCGGCCGGCCCCTTGGAAAAAGGCGTCTGGGTACTGTCGCTGCCCAACACCACGGAAGGCTGTCCGGTCGGGCTGGCATTGGCCTGCACCGTCAGCGTATTGTAAGCGAGCTGGATGTGGGGATGGGTTTCCAACTCGGCGATAAGCCGGCGGTTGATCCGGTTGCGCGTGGTGGAGGAATTGCGATAATGGCATACGTAGATCAGGTTGAACATTACGCCACTGTCCGCGATTCTGGTATAAATTTTGGGGCGATATTCGGCGTCCTCGACTCCATAGCGGCGCTCCATCACGGTCGCCGCCGCTTTCGCCGCCGCAAAATCCTGCTCGGTCTCTTCCTGAAGCACTTTGGTGAAAAGCGCGTTGGCGCTGGCCGACGGTGTGCCAAAGGTCACGGTCACGTCGATTTTGCCCCAAATGTAAGGGTGGCCGTGGGAAAAATTAAAAATCTTCGATTTAAAAATAAAACTGTTGGGGATGAACAGCACCCGGCCGGTCGGCTGATCGACACCCAGCCAGTTGTTCACCTCCGTCAACGTGGTCCGGAGGATTTGCACATCCAAAACATCGCCCCGCACTCCATCGATCTCCAGCCTGTCCCCAATCGTCAGCTTTCGTCCGAACATGATCGCAAACCAGCCGAAGAATGAGGCGAACACGTCCTGCACCGAGATGACGATGGCCGCGCTCACCAAGCCCAGGGTGGTCGCCAGCAGGGTCAGATCCTCGATGAGATAGACCGCCGCCACCACCACAATGAGCAAAGTCACTCCGTAGCGCCCCAGCCGGCGGGCGAGAAACAGTTCCTCTTTGCTGTAGCGCCGGGGCAACACCGCGCGGCTGATCAGCACATAGAGTCCGATCACCACCAGGGCGATCACCAACGGGCCATAAAGCTGGCGGAGATAAGCCGATTCCATCTCCTGCAACTGCACGGCAAGGAATTTCCCCTCCGCCGTGGTGATATCCCGGCGGGCCAGCAGGGCCGCGCGGGACCGGCGCAAGGCCTCGGTTTGCTCCACCAGATAGGGCAGCCGTTCCCCCAGCAATTCCTTCTGGGCCCGCTCCGAGGCGAGAAGTTGATCCGCCCGGGCATTCCGGCGCAAAAATCCGGTCTGCCGCTCCAGCAATTGCAGCCCCTCGTCAAATTGCGACTGCTTCTGCCGCGCCAGATCAAGTGCGGCCTCGCTGTTGCGCAGCTTTTCATCGGTATACCTCATTCGCTCATTCAACTGCGTGCTCGCTCCGTCCTGGGTGCGGGCGCGTAGCCGGTGGGAAAAAAGCACCCGGACCGAAAGATGCGCGGGGATCTCATCTGTCCGGAGAAGTTCCCGCGCAGCCTGGCCCTGTCGTACGAGATCGATCTCATTGTCGATCGCCTCCTGCTGCAACGCGAGAGCCTGCAACTGCTCGTTGTTGGTATAGAGTTTTTCCTCCAGCACCGCCCGCTTCGCCGTGAGGGCGGTGTCCTCCCCCGCCTCTTTTGGTTTCGGCAGCTCGCTCAAGCCCCGATTCAAAGCCTCCCGCTCCGTGATGACGCCCGCCCGCCTGTTCACCAAGTCATGCACGAGGGCTTCGGCAGCCGTGGTCTCGGGTGGCACCGATTGCAATATGACGCGCAATTGTTCGCGAGGGGAAAGGTTTTGCCCGGCGCGCAGTTCGCGCTCCTTATTTTCGATCGCCTGGCGCTTTTCAAGAATGGCCAGCTCCTGCCGCAACATTTCCACACGATGGGTGAGCCGGGCCTTCTCCGCGTTGGCCTCGCCCTCGCCGGCCATCGTCTCCAGCGTGTGGATCTCTTCCCGCAACTGCGCCATGCGTTCGTCATCCCGGGCCGCGCGAACGGCGGGCAGGAGGCAAAGCAGGGCAAACAAAAAGCAGAGGATATGTCTTCCGAACATGGTTGGGGTGGTGGGATGTTCAAGCGAAGCCCCGGCGTGGGGCCGGCTCAAGAAAGCGCGCGGGCTCATTCCTCCAGCTCCACGTTCCAATAGGCGAGATCGAGAAAATCCTTCCACTTTTCGTGACTCTGGTTGCCGATCACCAGCGAGATGACCGGCCGCCACTTTGGCCGGACCGGTTTGCGGATCAGCCGCATGTGCGCCTCGTGCGGGAGCCGGTTCGCCTTCCGCGAGTTGCACCGGATGCACGAGCACACGATGTTTTCCCAGGTGGTTTTGCCGCCATAGTGACGCGGGATCACATGGTCGAGATTGAGCTGTTCGGTCGGGAAAACATGGCCGCAGTACTGGCACTTGTCGCCATCACGGTCGAAGACGTTGTTGCGGGTGAGCTTGAGCTCCTTGCACGGCAGCCGGTCGAAAAACGTGAGGAGGATGACCCGCGGAAGGCGGATCGCGCGATTGACCGTGTGCACGGTTTCCAAGGCATCGACCGGCGGATTGTAGGTCGAGAAATCCACCCAGTCCATCAGGGAAAAGGTACGGAAGTTATCCTCGGTCTGGTGGACAACCTGGGCATGCTCCCGGGCCAGCAGGGCGAAGGCCCGGCGCGCGCCAATGATGTTCACCGCCTGCCAAAGGCGGTTCAGTACGAGCA